>NZ_JCAMRX010000056.1:0-40576 GCF_059821285.1 Spirulina sp. LEGE 11439 | reverse complement strand
GACCACAAGTTTGATGCTTTTCTTGACTCTCTCCAATTTTTGTCCTGTACTTAGAAGAGTCTGCAGCTAAATTCGTTCGTGGGGGAGCATTTTCGCTAAACAGAGATATCTGAGTGCGAGCAACCCATTCGATGACCGCTACAGGAACGATTGAGCTATCCTTTAGGGGAATTGGCAGTAATCCAACAATTTCTTGTTCCTCATTCGTTACCGCGATCGACCAATCTTTATTTTCTGGTAGAAGTAATACGCCTTTAGATGTTCTAGTTTTTTCTAACATGACTTGTAGAAACCGAGCGAGCAGGCGATCGCGCTGAAATTCTTCTGAAAGAGAGCAAAGTGCCTCCATAACGCTATCCGAGTTAAAAAGATCGGCAATATCCGTATCCATTGAAGTCATGATTGTTAAAGGGGTTCTATTCATGGTTATATTATTAACTCAATTGTTAACTGTAACAGCCTCATCCTGTCAGAGAAAGGGACAAGCTGTAAATTGTCCGTAAAATTTAAAATTGTTTGTAGAATTGTCAATTGTCCATTGATATTACCCTGTATCCTCTTTCGTTCGATCGCAAAACCCCATAACAAGCCTGAAAAGCCAGAGAATAGATTACGCAATATACAATATAAATTACAAAAAATGAGTCATATTCCGTTTTCTGACCAAGGCTTGCTGACTCAAACTCGAAAAATAGAACGATCGATACAACGATCCCCGAAATTTTGACTTATCAATTTAGTCTTAATTTAGTCTTAATGTACTTAACTCGCCCTTAATGTTTTGGATTTGAAGGGTAGATGCTGGAATTCGAGTCTATTGTCTGGAATTATTTATTGTCAAGCAATGACAATAAAATTGCACTCAAAAATGAGATCTATCTTTAGGATAACACCAAAGCATTTTTCCCTGCAAAATTTTTCTTGCTATGCGCTGTGAAAACAATTTACTATTCTTAATTGAGAGAAGTTGCCGAGATTAAACTTTCGGTAGAGCGAAACTCATTTTGAGAAGCTCAAATATTGAGGAATTTATCGAGTTGTGACAAAAAGTTTAACAATTATTGTGATTGGTGGAGGTGCCGCCGGATTTTTTGGGGCAGTGACGGCGGCTCGTTTTTGTCCTAATTCTCGTATTGTCATTCTTGAAGCAGGACAATATCCTCTGGCTAAAGTTAGGATTTCAGGAGGAGGGCGTTGCAATGCGACCCACTCTTGTTTCGATCCGGCTCTATTGGTTAAGAATTATCCGAGAGGAGGAAAGGCTTTACTCGGAGCATTCAGTCGCTTTCAGCCTCGGGATACGATCGCTTGGTTTGAGAGTCGAGGAGTGCAGTTAAAAACGGAAGCCGACGGACGCATGTTTCCCGTTAGCGATCGCTCGCAAACCATTATTGATTGTTTACTAAAAGAAGCCAAACAGCAAGGGGTTGAATTGCGGACACGATCGAGGGTGAAATTGTTAACGCGATCGCCAGAGCAATTTACGATAACTTTAAAAACCGGTGAAATATTAACCGCCGATCGCGTTTTAATGGCCACAGGGAGCAGTCTTTTAGGGTATCGTTGGGCGAAGCAATTCGGACATGCGATCGCAACGCCTATTCCTTCTTTATTTACTTTTAAAATACCCGATCCTCGTTTACAGAATTTGGCTGGAATCAGTGTCGATCGCGCCCGAGTTCGTTTGCTACAGGAAGGAAAAAATAAACTCGAACAAACTGGCCCCATTCTAATTACCCATTGGGGTTTAAGCGGTCCGGCAATCTTAAAACTTTCGGCATGGGGTGCAAGAATTCTCTGGGAGCATCGCTATCATCTCTCATTACAAATTAACTGGTTGCCCGAGGAAAATGCAGAAACCCTGCGCCACAAAATTCTCCAAATCAAATCTGAATATCCCAAGCGGAAATTGTTTAATTCTTGTCCCGTTTCTGTGCCTAAACGCTTGTGGCAGCAATTGCTCATCTCTGCTGATATTTCACCAGCTAAAATTTGGGCAGAATTATCGAAGAAAGAGCTAACTCGCGCGATCGCGGAATTGGTCAACGGACACTATACCATTCAAGGAAAAAACGCCTTTAAAGAGGAGTTTGTGACTTGTGGGGGAATCAGTCTCAAAGAGGTTAATTTTAAAACAATGGAAAGCCGAAAATGTCCGGGATTGTATTTTGCAGGGGAGATTCTCGATATTGATGGCGTTACTGGAGGTTTTAATTTTCAAAGTGCTTGGACGACGGGATGGCTGGCGGGAACTTCAATTCAATGAACAATGAACAATTACCCATTACCCATTACCAAAAATTTATAAAACTCTCTGAGTTTGTGAAGATTCAGTGAAAATGCTGAAATTGCCTCGACAAACCCAAGATAGCCCGGATAAGCTGAAAATAAGCCAAATGGGGATGTAATTGAGGTGGGAACAATGCTGAGCTATCCTAGAATTTTTGGAGCGATCGCGGGAACGACTTTAAGTGTAATTGCACTCATTAGCACAACAACAGGTGCAGCCAAGGCTTTTACAATGGGCGATCATCTTGATGGGGCAGAATTTGATGCGTTGGGGTTAGATATCCCTTGGGCGGCAGAAAGTCGCATCGGTCGAGTTGGCGACTATGAAATTAATATTCACGATATAGACAATGATGCTGACAATCGTGTTCAGGCGAACTATGATAATTGGGTCAGTGGTGAAGCGGTGGATTTTTCCTTGATTTTTGATAGTATTGCCAATACTTTAACCTATACAGTTGCCGACGTTGAGATTAGCAAAACCGATATCTTCGAAGATAATTTTTCCGATCTGTATATCAGAACAAGCGCCCGTAAAGAGGGTACGAGTATGCTCGTTGATAATTTGTTTTTAAGTGATGCGTCCATGTCATCCAGTATCGCCGATATTTCTAGCGCTTCTTGTTCTGGCGGTGTGGGTTGCGGCTATTTTGATGCTGACTATCTTCATATTGGTAACATTGTCGGTGATTTCACTTTAACTGGGAAATCGACAATGACTTGGGGAGATATAAAACCCAACAATTCTAACCTTGCCTATCAAATTAAGTTAGTTGCCGGTGACGGGGGTGGCGAAGATATTGAAGTTCCCGAACCCGCTTCCCTCTCTTTACTTTCTCTGGGTTTAGCCGGATTATTAACTGTAGGGAAACGTCGCCAAGAAGATAGCGATCGCTAAGTTTAAAGTTTGATGTGAGAGTGGTTCTCCTTTTCTAATCCGCCTTCTTTAGGAAAGCGGATTTTTTTGTGCTGGGCGATCGCAAACAGAATTAAACGGCAACTGCCGATCGCCCTTTCGTGGCAACCAGAGAGACAAAATTAGAGAGGATTTTTAGCCCTGCTGTTGAGGACTTTTCCGGGTGAAATTGAACGGCGACGAGATTATCTTTGGCGATCGCGGCAGTCACTTCCTGAGAACCGTGAGTCACTGTTGCGGCCTGAATTTGCGCCTCGACGGGATCGACATAGTAAGAGTGAACAAAATAAACGTAAGGACTTGGCCCTAATCCTTGCCAGACGGCTAGATCGGGTTGTTTAAAAGAGAGAGTGTTCCAGCCCATGTGAGGAATAGTAATATCGGGTTCGGAATGAAAGCGCCGCACCATACCCGGAATAATCCCTAACCCCGGTTCTGTACCTTCCTCAGAGCCATCGAAGAGAATTTGCAACCCCAAACAGATACCGAGAAACGGCTTGCCACTGGCAATCGCATCTTTAATCGGTTCGACGAGATGGCGCGATCGCAAATGCTGCACGGCTGGATCGAAAGCACCTACTCCCGGTAAGACAATGCCATCTGCTGCGATGAGGTCTTTATAAGAGTCTGTCACTTTTGTTGTCGCACCTGCGTTTTCTAGCCCCTTGCAAGCCGAGTGCAAGTTGCCCATATCGTAGTCGATAACCGCGATCGATACCATTTTACTTCCGAAAAAAGAACACTTTAAACTGTGGCGATACCACTGGCTAGATCCTACCCCAAATTGCAACAAACTTGTTATACTAGCCGGAAAAACCGGCAGAGAGGATGAAGGGTTAACGCATCTGCCTTTATGTTTAGCTTCCCAAATTAAAATTCGATAATGTTTGCATATTTCTGGCGTACAATCTTTGGAACGGCGATCGTTTGTGTTGTTTTAAGCGTTCGCTCTTTAAGTTGGGCGGAATCTATTACCGCGACAGATGAAACGGGAACGATCGTGCAAAAAGAAGGGGATATTTATCGCATTCAAGGAGGAACGCGATCGCAAGATAATCTTTTTCATTCTTTTCAGGATTTTGGCTTAAACAGTAGCGAAATTGCGGATTTTCTTTCTTCTCCAAGCATTCAGAACATTTTAGGACGAGTGACCGGAGGCGATCCTTCAATTATTAATGGTTTAATTCAAATTACGGGGGGAAATTCTCACCTTTATTTAATGAATCCTGCGGGGATTATTTTTGGCAGCAATGCGAGTTTAAATGTTCCCGGTTCTTTTTTAGCAACAACGAGCGATCGTATCGGTTTTGCAGGTGGTTGGTTTAATGCAGTCGGAGAAAATAATTATCAAGATTTAATCGGGAATCCCGATCGCTTTGCCTTTTTGAGCGATACATCCGGTGCAATTATTAATAACGGTAATTTAGCCGTTCAAACAGGAAACGATCTCACGCTAATTGGCGGAACAATAATTAATACGGGAACAATTTCTGCACCGGGAGGCAATATTACTTTAGCCGCCGTACCGGGAACAAATTTAGTGCGAATTTCGCAAGCGGGGACGCTTTTAAGTGTAGAGTTACCCGCCGAAACAGTCGCCACAGGAATTACGGCTTTAGAATTGCCCGAACTATTAACAACACCGGGAATTGAAGATGCGATCGCAAATCTCCCTACACCTCAAAATGGTGATATTTTCATAAGCGGTCAAATTCATGGGGAAACAGTAAATTTAATGGCAGCAAATCGAGTCAATGTTGTTAATACAGCTAATCCCTTAGTTTTGACAGGAGATGGAACGAGAAGCGCACCCACTGTGACAATATTTCCTGAAAATACAGAGGATCCTCTAGCCTATGTTTTTATCGATGCGCTGGTTGAAAATTATCAAGATTTTCTCTACAATGGCAAACCCGGAACGGTTTCTTTTGTCGTGACTCCAGAAGAAAATGGCATATCCTTGATTAGCGATCGCTTAGCTGCGATCGGCGATCGCGAGCAAAAAGTTGACGAAATTCATATTATCTCAGAAGGAAATGAGGGAAACTTTTGGCTAGGAAATGCTTATGTAGCTGAAGAAACAATAAACCAATACCGAGAAGATTTTCGCAATTGGAGAAGTAGCTTAAGTCAAGAAGCCGATATTTTATTGTATAGTTGTTTTACTGCATTAGGAGAAGTTGGCGAATCTTTAATACAAACCATTGCCACAGAAACAGGAGCCGATCTCGCCGCTTCAACTAATTTAACAGGAAATTCAGTCTTGGGAGGAGATTGGATTTTCGAGAAGAAAATTGGTAATATTGAAGCAAGTTTAGCCTTTAAACAATCAATTTTAGAAAATTATAACAATACTTTAGCTATTTTTACAGCGAGTAATGGTTCTGAATTAGATACAGCAATATTGACTGCTAATACAAATGGTGTTGATGACACAATTAATCTTACTCCTAATACAATTTTTTTCCTAAATGCCGAGTCAATTACTGAGTTCTTTACAACTCTGACAATTAATGGATTTGGCTCAACAATTGATGCTCAAAAGAACGGACGAATTTTTACAGTTAGTCAAAATGCAACTCTCAGTCTCAATGATTTGACAATTCAGAATGGATATCGCGTGGGATCTGCAAGTGGAGCAATTTCTGTTCGCACAGGAGGAACATTAAATATTACCAATAGCACCATTACTAATAATTCAACAACCAGTAGTGGCGGGGCGATTTCCTTGAATGGAGGAACGGTCAAGATTAGTAATAGCACGATTTCTGGTAATTCTGCTGTCAATGGCGGAGGAATTTTTAACGATCGTGGTACAGTTACTATTAGCAATAGCACAATTTCTGGAAATATTGCTATGTCTAATGGGGGTGGTGTTTACAATGGCTTTGCAACAATTACTCCTAATACCGCGATCGCAACAATTACGAATAGTACAATTTCCGGCAATAGTTCGGGAGGACAAGGAGGAGGAATTGCTAATATTAGCCGTTTTGCTAACACTGCAACCTTACAACTCTATAACAGTACCGTATATGGAAATACCAGCCCACAAGAAGGAGTAGGAATTTTTAATGATGATGGTGGATCGGGTTCGGCGATCGCCAAAATTCGCAACACAATTATTGCCGGAAATATTTCTTTAGGGAATCCCGATCAGCGAGATGTTAGAGGTGGGAATGGCTCTCTCAACTCTGAATTTACCGATCTTGGCAATAATCTTATTGGAGTGGTTGATGGTGCGATCGGCTTCAATTCTACTACTACGCTTTTAGGAACTTCAAGTAATCCTCTCGATCCTATTCTTTCTCCTTTAGGAAATTATACTGGAGACACTCAAACTCATGTTCCGCTTCCCGGAAGTCCTGCAATTAATACTGGTAGTACAACAGGAACTCCCAGTACGGATCAGCGAGGATTAACTCGAGGAATCCTAGTTGATATTGGATCGGTTGAAGTCACTGCCGATCTGCAAATCACTCAAAGTGTTAGCACTACTATTCCTATTCTAAATCAGGATATTGGTGTTGTTCTGACGATAGAAAATCTGGGTCCCGATCCTGTCGGAGGCGTATTGGTTAGCAGCCTTTTTCCCGATGGAATTACCTTAAATAGTGCTACTCCTTCTACTGGAAGCGCAACATTTAACAATAATATCGGGCTGTGGACGATTGGTAATCTCGATGGCAATTTCAACCTGATTTCTGAAGGGAATTCAGCGACTTTAACATTAATTGGTCGTGTCACCGATCCCGATATTTTCAACCTGATTTTTTTGAATTTTATTCAAAGCGATATTTTTCAAGCGGAAGATCCCGATTTATCAAATAATATCGCTCAATCCGAGTCAACAACAATTAACCCTAATATTCTGCCAACTTTACAACCAAAATCCCCTTTAGTTGCGATCGCACCCTTCAAACCCATTCTCAATACTCTGAGTGATGAAGCAATTTTTATTGAGATTGAAGATACTTTTTCTCAAGAGTATGAAGATTACTTAGAACTTGAAGCAGAGAAACCCGTAACTTTACAAGAAGCGCAAAATATTCTTCGCAATATTGAAGTGACTAACGGCATTACTCCAGCCGTTATTTATGCTTACTTCAATCCGAAAAATTCTGGGTTAAATGAAAATGAACTCTGGCGTTTTTCTCCTCGAGAAAACCAGCAAACAAAAGTAAAATATGACCCTTCTCCTGATGATGAATTGCATTTATTAGTCCTCACTCCCAACGATCGCCCCTTGCGTCACCATCTTCCCGAAGTCACCCGAGAAAAAGCGATCGCCGTTGCTCAAAATTTTCGTCGTACCGTAACTAATGTACGTCGTCCCGATGCTTATCTTGACTCCGCAGGACAAATGTATAATTGGTTGGTGGGTTCAATTGCAGAAGAATTAGAAATACGAAGGGTGGATAGTTTATCGTTTGTATTAGATAGAGGATTGCGAACCATACCGCTTGCTGCCTTACACGATGGAGAAAACTTTATTATCGATCGCTATAGCGTCGGTATGATGCCCAGTTTCTTTTTAACAGCACCAGAATATCGCAATATTAAAGACCGTCCGGTTTTAGCAATGGGTGCCGATCGCTTTGTGGAATTAGAAGATTTACCCGCAGTGCCTACAGAATTAGAATTAGTCGGAAATGAACTTTGGCCGGGAGAATTTTATCTCAACGAAAATTTTACTGCCGATACCCTCAAACAAGCGCGATCGCGAAATGCTTTCGGACTGGTTCATCTGGCCACTCACGGCGAATTTAAACCCGGTAAAGCAGAGAATTCCTATATTCAGTTTTGGGATGAAAAATTGCCCCTCACTCGCTTTCGAGAATTAGGATTAAACGATCCTCAAATTGAATTATTAGTTCTTAGTGCTTGTCGTACTGCAGTGGGCGATCTCGATGCTGAATTAGGGTTTGCAGGACTGGCGATCGCAACAGGTGTTAAAACGGCGGTAGGAAGTCTCTGGTATGTTAACGATGAAGCCACTCTAGCCCTCATGACGGGGTTTTATTCCCAATTAGATAGCGCGGCAATTAAAGTGGAAGCCTTGCGACAGGCACAGTTAAGTTTATTACATGGCGAAACTCGTTTTGAAAATGGACAGTTGCTCTTTCCAGACGGAAGTTTTCCGCTTCCTCCAGAACTATTAGGCAGAGGCGATCGCCTTTTCAGCCATCCTTATTTTTGGAGTGCATTTACAACAATTGGCAGCCCGTGGTAAACCAATAAGCAATAAGCAATTATCAATTCAATCCAAATTCTTTTATTGCAGGGAGGAAGTTTTTGTTCTCGTGGCTGGGACGGCTGAGTTTAATTAAGGCAAAGCGGCGATCGGGGGTTAAACTTTGCCACTGTTCGAGACTTAAAGATACATCCATTTCTATTGCTTTTTTCTCCACCGTATCGGGAATCACTGTGTCGTTTAACCAAGGTGGATTTTCTTCAATGGGAAGTGTTGATGCTGGCTTTCCGGTATGTTGAATCACTAATTTTTGTAAATATTCTCTATAAGTTTCAATTTCTGTTTCTGTTCCACAGGGCATTATGACGAGATTTTCTCGAGTTTCGCGATCGAATTGATGCCAATGAGTGAGTTTCAGTTTGATCCCGCAAGTATCTAATTTCATCCTCACTTGCATGGGAATACAGCGTAAAGAGTTCACAAAATCTGCTTCAAATTGGAAAAAATAAGACATGGGCTATTCGTTTTTTATTTGTTAAAATAGCCCCATCACCTGAAAGGAAAATAGGGCTATTTTATTTTAGCGGAAGAGTTAGGAATTCTTCAAGGAACAAAAAACAAAGAAACTGTAATTTTTCTCATCAAAGTTCGACAACTCTCACATTGCGGAGTTGATAATCCGATCCGGTTTTCTTCGCACAGAAGCCCATATCAACGGTTTGATTGGGTTGCAGGGGTTGTCCCCAATTAGGCGGCGTTACGGTGTATTGCGAACCCTGACGCTGAAAATCGCCATTCCAACTGTTATTAATTTGTGCTTGATTCATATCAAAGCGCAATTGCCAAGCACGAATCGGAGAACTATTGGAATTCTTGACAGGAATCCGTATACAAAATCCTGTATTCCAATCGGAATCAACGATCGCATTTGCTGTTAGGTTGGTATTAGAAACAGGATCGACAACAGGATCGGGAGTTGGATCGGGTATGGGATCGACAACAGGATCGGGAGTGGGATCGGGTGTAGGATCGACAACAGGATCGGGAGTTGGATTCGGATCGATCGCAACGCTATCTCCTAATAAAGTACTTAATAGCTGTTGTTTGGGGGCATCAACGGTGCGCCAATCATCTTTTAAAATCCCTCCCGTATCGCCACTATTGGGATTCCAACTCCAATACGTAAAATGTAATTCTTTTTCATCAATGAATTTGACTAATTCGCGCTGCCAAATTCCTTCTTTCGAGGAAGAATCCACTTGACGACCGCCAAATTCTCCAATGAGAACGGGGGCAATCTTTTCATCATTAATATAATTAAACCCAATTTGCCAGCGTTGGCGCAGATTGCTAGGAAAAGAAGATTCAGAAAACCAAGGTTGATTGTAGACTCCCGCGCCATATTCGTGTGGAGAATAAACGAGCTTATTCGCGACATTCAAGCGAACGGGATAGTTTTTTACCCCTTCCAAATTACCGCCCCACCAGTGATTGATTTGTTGTCCCGGGACGTTTTTTTCGACCCCTTCAACCACAATGAGCCAATCAGGATTCACTGCAAGGATAGCATTTCCGGCACGTTCGGCAGCTAGTCGCCAGTCCGTCGCGCGATCGCCAGTTCCCCAACTCGCTTCGCCGTGGGGTTCGTTTTTCAGATCCGCCCCAATCACATTACGCTGATTTTTGTAACGTTGGGCGAGCATTGTCCAAGCGTCGATCCAGTCCTCTTCCGTGAAACCATCGCCATACCATAGGGTCGGGATGCGCTGGTCGTTTAAGCGATGGCTGTCGAGGAGAATGAGTAATCCTTGGCGATCGGCTTCTTGAATAAAGAGATCGAGGGCTTGTAAAGAGGTTTTTCCTTGGAAATCGGCGTTACTGCCAATACTAAAATCAACACCACTGAGGGAATTCGATCGCAATCCCTGTACGGAGTAAGGAAGGCGAATAACGTTGTAACCTAAGTTCTTAATTTCGGCGAGCATTTCTTGATAATCTCGCGCCCAAAGTCCGTGAGGGGCGTGGGTTTCCGTCTCAAAACCGAACCAATTGACCCCGCGCAAGAGAACCGGTTGACCGCTTGCATCGATGATTTGCGATCCGCGTGTAGAAAGAGGGGTTTGCAGAGGAGAGGCGGCGCTTGCTGGTTCGGGAAGGTGATGTAGTGCGATCGCGACCCACAAAGCTAAGAAAAAGGTCAAAATTCTCGCACCAATTTTGAGGAAATTTCGTTTCGGTTTCAATTTGTGCGACGGGTTGAATTGTTTTGTCAGCATGAAAATTTACAGGTAGAGAGTGATTTGCATTGCCCAAGGAAATAGGAGCCACTTTCCCTGATTTTTAAAGAAAGACTGAGTTTGATTTTAATCAGTTCCCCAACCAATATTTTAAGTGTCCTATCCTTATAGCAGCAATCCTCACTATTGCTAGAAAAAGAAGATATTATTTCAGCGAACAGTACCGATCGCTAAAGCAAGAGGCTTGAAACCTTAATCAAAGAAAAGCAGGGTATTCTAAGGATGCAACCGCTTAATATTTAATTTTGTAACAATTCGATGGAAAAGGAGCCGAGGATAGCCGAAATTGGGATTCAATTCATCTTAAGAACATCTAATGGAGTTTAATAACAATGACGGAAACACAAGTTTTTGTTGCCCTGATCATCGCTTTACTACCGGGTATTTTGGCTTACCGTTTAGCTTCTGAACTTTACAAGTAAAATTCTTAAGCAAAATTGCGAGCAAAATTAAATATGTGCGCGATCGGGGTGAAGGGAGTCTCTTTGCCCTGATTTTTTGCCTTGATTTTTACCATCCCCGAGTGCCGACTCCTCCTTTAAAAGGTCCGGTAATCTCGCTTGTTATCCAGCCACCATAAAAATCTCCTTCTTGTGCTTGGACTCGTTCTCCGTTTGCGTAGCACGCATCCATTAAACTAGGATAAACAGCAATATAATTTTTAATGGCTGCAAAGGAAGGAGTCGGTTCGGGATAATACCATGCTGCATGGACAATCTTTTTATCCCCCACCGCGATCGCATAATATTTTGCTACCCCTTTCCACTCGCAAAAGGTTTGTCGGGGGGTTGGGGAAAAATACGCCATTTTTACATCTTCGGGAGGGAGGTAATAAACCGGAGGATGACTGGTTTCGAGGACGCGATAGGTGCGCTGACTCTCGGCGATCGCCACGCCATTAAAAACAATTTTAATCTCTTTCGAGGAAGGCTCTGCGATCGCGGGACGGGGATAATCCCAAACAGATTCTTGATTTTTCAAGGAACAACGATCGATAAACAACGAACAATTATTAATGAATTAGGGGAAGTTTATCAAGTGCGATCGCGATAGTCGATCGCCTCTAAGCGTTTTTGCAAATCGATATTGCTACCCGTGGCGATGGCTTCTAGGGTTTTGACTCGCTCTTCGAGAAGTTTAACTTGAGTCGATGGGGATAAGCGATCGCTTTGCGGGTCGTCGCGATCGTCTTCCTTCTGTCGCCAAATTTTAACCGTACTGATGGTCGTCCCCACAATAATCGCCAGAGGAATCAAAGGACCGCTTCGGGTTGCGGGGGCCAGAGGAATGCAAATTGCGAGCATTCCCGTTGCAATACCCCAAATTTTAATAATCAGATCGCGCCGCAATTTTTGTTCTTTTTCCATTGTCCTTGACTTTAAAATTGTTGTAAAAAACGTAAGTCGCTGCTATATAAACGACGAATATCATCGATTTCATGGAGTACCATAGCAAAGCGCTCGACCCCAAAACCTGCCGCAAAACCCGTATACACTTCGGGATCGTAACCGACAGCTTTTAAAACATTGGGGTCTACCATCCCGCAGCCTAAAACTTCCAACCATTTTCCTTTCCATTTCACATCAACCTCTGCCGAAGGTTCCGTAAACGGAAAATAACTGGCACGGAATAACATGGGTAAGTCTTCCCCAAACATTTGTCGAACAAATTCTTGAATCGTGCCTTTGAGATCGGTAAACGTCAGTCCTTTATCAACAGCTAAAACTTCAACTTGGTGAAACACTGCTGCATGGGTTGCATCTACAGTATCCCGACGATAAACGCGACCCGGGGCAATAATACGAATGGGAGGTTCGTGATTCTCCATGTAACGAACTTGTACGGTTGAAGTATGGGTTCGCAACAAGTTCCCATCGGGAAGATAGAGAGTGTCCTGCATATCCCGAGCGGGGTGATCCTCAAGGAAATTCAACGCCTCAAAATTATAATATTCCGTCTCCATTTCCGGACCTTCCGCGACGGTATAGCCCAAGCCAACAAAAATATCGGTGAAGCGGTCAAAAGTACTGTTCAAAGGATGAACGCGACCGAGAGGGCGGCTGACTCCTGGCATGGTAACATCAAGGCGTTCTGCCTCGAGTTGCTCTTGAATTTGGGCAGCTTCTAAGGAATTGCAAGCATCTCTGAGGGTCTTTTGAATAGCTTCTTTGACTTCATTGGCGATCGCACCAATTTTGGGGCGTTCTTCAGGACTGAGTTTACCCATTCCTCGCAAAATTTGAGATAGCTGTCCCTTTTTTCCCAAATATTTCACCCGCAAAGGTTCTAAGGCTTCTAAGGTATCTGTAGCGGCGATCGCAGTGGTCGCTTCGGTTTTAAGGGCACTCAGTTGAGTTTCAATCTCGATCGGGGAGGTCATGGGCGTGGCGTTGTGCTTAATGTTCCATACATTACAGTTTATACCAATTCGCAATTGAGCAACTGTATAGAGTAGGACAAGGAGTATCGAGGAATCTTCGTGCTGAAATGGCCAAACCGTTGAAAAAAATGGAACAATTATACTCCGATTGTCATCGTAAGATTTTACTGTTTAGAAAATTTTTTCTTTGACTCAAACCATAGGCGATCGCGGCAATTAAATTCAATTAAATTGTTGCGAGATAAAATTGTGAGATAAAATCGAGTTCAAGCCTGACTTGGGGAGCAGTCTTTAAGGTAGTATTATTTTCAACAAACGTTTTACTCTGTAATCACAACTCACAATTAAAAGATTTCCCCTTGGCAAGAAATTATCGAATGATGACCCATGCTTCCCCAAGTCAGACCCCTTTTCCTCTTGAAGAGATTGCAAAAAATCCCTTTGCGCTCGATTCTCGTGATTCCTTTTGTTATTGAAGTTGTTGCAGCCGTAGGTTTGACAGGATGGTTTTCCCTGCAAAACGGACAAAAAGCGGTTAATGATGTCACCACGCAACTGCGAGAAGAAATTACTGCTCGCATTCAACAAAAACTTGAATCTTATTTAGAAGTTCCCCATACAATCGATCGCTTGAATGCGAAAGCGATCGCGATCGGGCAACTCGATTTTACCGATCCGATCGCCCTCGATCGCTGGTTTTTCCAGCAACTGCAAACTTTCGATTCCGTAACAGGTATTTATTTTGGCAACAAACAAGGCGGTTTTACCGGACCCGAACGAGGTGGGGAAGGAACTTTCTTTATTTACTCTACAGAAGACTTTAAAGCAGGCAATCTTTATCAATACGCAAGTGACAATCAAGGCAACCGGAGAGAAATCTTAGCGACCATTCCTGACTACGATCCCCGTCAGCGACCTTGGTATACTGCGGCCATCAAAGTACGGCGGGATGTATGGAGCGAAATTTATCCCTTTATTGCCGATTTGAGTTTGGGAATTTCAGCCAGTTTACCCGTCTATGATACTCGGGGACAACTCCAAGGAGTAGTCGAAACCGATCTCGCCCTTGCAGACATTAGTGATTTTTTGCGTTCCCTCAAGATCGGGCGCACGGGACAAACTTTTATTATGGAAAGTTCTGGGTTAATTGTTGCGACTTCCACCGATGAAAAGCCTTTTCTCGATCCCTCGGGAGAAGAGAAACCCCAGCGTTTAAACGCGATCGAGAGTCGCATTCCTTTAGTTCAAGGAAGCGCCAAACGGTTAATCGAGCAATTCGGCGATTTTTCCAGCTTAAAAGGCAGCGAACAATTAACCTTTACTCTGCAAGGACAGCGACAGTTTTTGCAGGTGACTCCCTTCCGAGACAAGCGAGGATTGGATTGGTCGATCGTGGTGGTGATTCCCGAGGCCGATTTTATGGAGCGCATTCACGCCAATACGCGATCGACGATTTTTCTTTGTTCGATCGCGTTGGGAGTGGCTCTGGTTCTCGGTATTTTAACCGCTCGTTGGATTGCTCAACCGATTTTACGCTTAAATGCGGCCTCGAAGGCGATCGCGTCGGGGGAGTTAAACCAGCACATTGAGGTCAAGCAAATTCGAGAACTCGATACTCTTGCTCGCTCTTTCAATCAAATGGCCGGACAGTTACAAGATTCTTTTACCGCTCTCGAAACGACGAACGCACAGTTAGAACAACGGGTTGTCGAACGAACTGCTGAATTACAGAAAGCCAAAGAAGTCGCCGACTCGGCTAATGAGGCCAAAAGTGAATTTCTTGCCAATATGAGCCACGAACTGCGAACGCCGTTAAATGGGATTCTCGGCTATGCCCAAATTTTACAACGCGATCGCGATGCGACTCCTAAAATCAAAGATGGCATTGGCATTATCGATCAATGCGGTTCTCATTTACTGACCCTAATTAACGATATTCTCGATATTTCTAAAATTGAAGCGCGAAAGCTAGAATTCTATGCGCGGGATTTTCATTTAGAAACATTTTTGCGAGGAATTCGCGAACTTTTTCGCATAAAAGCCGAGCAAAAAGAAATTAATTTTCACTACGAAGCACTCTCAGAACTTCCTCAAGCGATTCATGCCGACGAAAAACGCTTGCGTCAAGTTTTAATCAATTTGTTAGGCAATGCAATTAAGTTTACCGATCGCGGCACGGTAACGCTAAAAATCAGCATCGTTGAACCGTCCTCCGTCACCCGTCACTCGTCACCCGTTCAACACCCTCTAACTAAACTTCGCTTTCAAGTTGAAGATACGGGAGTGGGTATGACCCCAGAACAATTAGAGAAAATTTTTCTCCCGTTCGAGCAAGTCGGCGATCGCGCCCGTCGCTTCCAAGGAACGGGATTGGGATTAACGATTAGTCGTAAGATTATTAACATGATGGGCAGCGAACTCAATGTGACCAGTACTGCGGGTGCGGGCAGTCGTTTTTGGTTCGATCTCAATGTCCCCGAGGTGAGTAATTGGCATGAATTAGAAGTGAAAAAACCGCCTCAAAATATTGTGGGCTATCAGGGCAAAACTCGGAAAATTTTGATTGTTGACGATCGCTGGGAAAATCGAGCGGTTTTGCTGAATTTTCTCCAGCCGATAGGATTTGAAGCGATCGAGGCCGAAAATGGTTGTGACGGATTAGAAAAAGTAAAAATTCATCACCCCGATCTCATTATTACCGATCTATTTATGCCTGTCATGGATGGTTTTGAAATGATGCAAAAATTGCGGAATTTAGAGGACGGACAAAAAACGATCGCGATCGCCTCTTCTGCGAGTGTGGTCCGGGGCGCTCGTCAAAAAACGCAAGAAATCGGTTGCCATGATTTTCTCCCTAAACCCGTACAAGCATCGGAGCTATTTGCTCAACTCCAACAGCATTTAAACTTAGCGTGGATTTATCAACCGGTTGAACAATCTCCTGAAAGCACTCCGCAAAAACTCATTTTTCCTCCCGCACGAGAACTGATCCCACTCTACAATATTGTTTTAGATGGGTATCTCACGGAAATTAAAGCTGAAATCGAACGGCTTGAGGCTCTAGATCCTCAATATGTTACTTTTACTCAGAAAATCGTTAAACTTGCAGACGCATTCGAAGGCGAAGAAATTCTCAAATTACTCGAACCGCTTATCAATGAACAATTATCAATGAACAATTATCAATGAAGAACCAACAACCAACAGCTATTTTTTGGGTTATCTCCATTTTCGCAGCATTAATGGGGTTAGCGATCGCGCCGTCTCCCAGCATGACACAAGAAACCGCTTGTCCGCCTTCAGTTCTTTCGCGACTGCGAACCCATACGGTACAAGGAAGAGAAACTTTAGAAGCGATCGCAGCACAATATCAAATTTTGCCGGCTATTCTCGTACATTTCAATCCTATTTTGCAGGAGCGCCAACCCATTCCGGGCAGCACATTATTTATTCCTCCTCTCAATGGTATTGAAGTGAATGTCCCCTCGGGAGCAAATTGGCAAGATTTAGCCGAGGCTTACGGAGTTCGTGCCGATGTATTATTCGAACTCAACGGCTGTCAATTTCCGGGGGAAACTGCCTTTATTCCGGGAACGAATTGGAGTCCTCATAACACCCCCCAAGCGCGGAGTTATGAAGGTTTGAGTGGCTATCCTTTGCGCGATCGCACGGCGATCGGGCGTTCCTATGGTTGGCAGGATGGAGGAGGAGGAGAAGAAAACGAGTTTCATAATGGTATTGATTTTCTCGCCTCCCCGGGAACCCCCGTACTCGCCGCAGAATCGGGAATTGTTGCTTTTGCCGATCGCCAAGGAAATTATGGCAACTTGGCAGTGATCAACCACGAAGGGGGACGACAAACGCGCTACGCTCATCTCGATACCCTCAATGTCACCCCCGGACAAGAAGTTCAAACCGGGGATATTTTGGGAACTGTCGGGACGACTGGAAAACCTGACATTCCCCAACCCCACTTGCATTTTGAAGTCCGCTATCAAGTCCCCATTGGCTGGGTCGCCCAAGACCCACAAATTCACCTTATTTTCGATAATTGGTAATTAAATTAATTGATAACTGATGTAGGGACGTAGCATGCTACGTCCCTACAGGGAATGCTACATGGTAATTACTGATTCAGCCAACCGCGAAGCCGACGAGCTACTTGAGGGCGGCGAAGTTTTCGCATGGCTTTGCTTTGAATCTGTCTGACCCGCTCTCGAGACAAGTTAAACATCCCCCCCACTTCTTCTAAAGTATAGGGCTGGCTGGTATTTAAGCCATAGCGGAGAGAAATTACATCTTTTTCCCTTTCTGTCAAGACATCACTAAGAACTTCTCCGATTTCTTGACGCATCATGACTTCACTCATTTGATCTTCAGGCAACTTTAAGTCGCTATCCTCGAGCAGATCCATGAGTTCGGTGTCTTCTCCTTTACCGACGCGGTGATTGAGGGATAAAGATTGGCGGCGTAATTGGAAAAGGTGGCGCAATTGGGTGGGGGTAACATCTAATTCTGCCGCTAATTCTTCTTCGTGGGGATTGCGCTGTAATTTTTGTTTGAGATTGCGCTGGGCTTTTTTCAGTTTATTAAGTTTTTCAACGATGTGAATAGGCAGACGAATCGTTCTGGCATCATTGGCAATAGTACGGGTGATGGCTTGGCGAATCCACCAATAGGCATAGGTCGAAAACTTATAGCCTTTATTGGGATCGAACTTTTCTGCGGCTCGATTTAAACCGATCGCCCCCTCTTGGATCAAATCGAGGAAAGGTACACCACGGTTGAGATAGCGTTTGGCGATCGAAACTACCAAGCGCAAGTTTGAACGGATCATCTTCCGTTTGGCGACGCGACCTTGGTATAATTTCTGTTCGAGTTGACGAAGCGTGATTCCCAATGCTTTCGCAATCTCTGTTTTAGAAGGCTGTTGCTGCAACGTCTCGAATAGTTGCTCTTGCACCGCTTCTACTTCTACGATCGCTTTAACGCACTGCGCTAATTCGACTTCTTCATCGGGTTTGAGGAGGGGATAGCGTGCCATTTCTTTAAAAAAAGCACCGACAGTATCCTCGTCTCCTTTGCTATAACTGCTTTTACGGGTTTTGGCCGCAGTCCCTGCGGACATTGAAAAGGAGACATTCACCAAATTAGGCTCCAAATTGTTTGGCAACTTGACTTCTAAGTTGGATTCGATCGCCCCGTCGGAAATGATTCCAGCGAGTTTATTATCGGTGTTTACTGTCGTAGTGTTGGGAGGTAATTCTGTAACGTTCATAAGTCGAGCTTAATGATTTCAAAAAGAAAATTGTTAAAAATTGAAGGCGGAAATTTGTTGTTTGTTATGGGTTTTTGACGATTCTGTTAGCGATCGATCTGGATCTTGGGTGTGATGAGGTTCGGGCTTGTGAGTTTGGGTTTGAAGGCGATCGCGTTGAATTGAGGTTAAGCCTAATTCCAGTCAATCCAAAAAACTTAACAGTTTCTTAAACTTATTTTTCGCTAGAATTAGGTAGATGTTGTTTATCAGGCTAGCAGAAATGTTGGGGGAGTTTGTTTGTCTGATTACAAAATTTTGAGAAAAATATTAGGAAATGTTAACAAAAATCTCGACTTTCTTCATCTTGCGCTGCAAATTTAATCGAGACTAAAGGTAAAAATCGTTCTCTTCATTAGATTTTTTGCGTTTTAAGACTCTATTTTCAGGGCAGAGAGCGATCGCTCAGAAAAAAGTAAAGTTTTGTTTCTAGTCGCTTAATATTTCGTTAGAGCGGGTGTACTTCTATGTTATAAACCTAAATGTTACAAATGTCGAATACCCCGAGTATGATTTCTTCAGTTTTGTCTGCGTCATCTCATCCTATCGTTGCAGAGCCTCGAGGAGAATATGGCGATCGGAGCGATCGGGTTGAGGGCGATCGGTGGATAGAGGTTCTGGTGAACTGTGGAGAAATTGATTCTCTGTTAACTTACCGCGTTCCTCCCAACTTAGAGGTGCGATCGGGAGATATTGTTCTCGTTCCCCTCAAAACTTATTTTCTGAAAGGGATTGCTATTCGCCCCACTACATCTCTTCCGCTTAATTTAGCACCAAAAGACATTCGCAATATCATTGATGTTATTGCTAAAGGTATTTTTTCCAATAATTATTTGCAGCTATTGGAAAAAGTAGCAATTTATTATTTTTCACCTCGAATTGTTGTATTTCGTTCTGCTTTACCGCCGGGAACGCTAAAAGAGTCGCAAAGAAGAATTTGTTTGAATTCAGACTTAATACCTCAAGGAGCAGAAGTTTTTTGCTCCCCTGTTGCTCGTAAAATCCTCGATCTTTTACAACTCAATAAAGATAGAGATTACAGTGCAAAATACATCAACGGCAAAATCAAAGGAGCAAGTAAAGGATTAAAAGATTTAATTAAGCGTGGCTGGGTAACAAGTTATCTTGCACCGCCTAAAACCCCACGTCCAAAATATCAAAAAGTTGTTATTTTAATATCTACAAATATTTTGCTAAAACCCTTATCTCGTGAAGAAAAAACAATCAATATTTTGAAACGTTTAGGAGGAGAAGAAGTTTTAGCTAAACTTCATAAATTGTATAATGTTGATTATGGTGTGATTAAGAGTTTAGAAACCAAAGGTTGTGTTTTAGTTGAGGAACAAGAAGTCTTGCGTTTCTCCTCTGAACCGAAAGTACAAAAGGATAGCCTCAAAATCCTAAATCCCAATCAGACTAAAGCCTTGGACGTAATTAAAAATATAAATGGATTTGCTTCTATTTTGCTTCATGGGATAACAGGTTCAGGAAAAACAGAAGTGTATTTGCAAAGCATTGCTCATATTTTAGGACAGGGAAAATCTGCTATTATACTCGTTCCTGAAATTAGTCTAACTCCCCAATTAACCGATCGCTTTCGAGCTAGATTTGGAGATGGACAAGTATGTGTTTATCACAGTGCTTTAAATGATGGAGAGCGCTACGATACTTGGCGCTTTTTATTGTCGAATAAGCCTCATATTGTCATTGGTACTCGCTCTGCCGTGTTTACCCCTGTTCCTAATTTAGGATTAATTATTCTTGATGAAGAACACGACCATAGCTTTAAACAACAAGAACGCATTCCCACTTATCATGCTCGAACCGTAGCACAATGGCGGGCAGAACTCGAAAATTGTCCCCTTATTCTCGGCTCCGCAACCCCTGCATTAGAAACATGGGTTAAATCAGTCACCAGTCACCAGTCACCAGTCACCAGTCATTATTTATCTTTACCCGATCGCATTCATTCCCGTCCCCTTCCTCCGGTTGAAGTTGTCGATATGCGGCGAGAATTAAAACAAGGAAATCGTTCTATTTTTAGCGTGACCTTGCAAAATGCCATCAAACAACTCAAACCAATGGGAAAAAAAGGCATTCTTTTTATTCCTCGTCGAGGACACAGTACCTTTGTTTCTTGTCGCAGTTGCGGATATGTTATTGAGTGTCCTCATTGCGATGTTTCTCTCTCCTATCATCATGTCCGCGAGGAAGCCAATCAACTGTTACGCTGTCATTATTGTAACTATAATGCCTTGCATCCTTCTCACTGTCCCGAATGCGAGTCTCCTTATCTTAAATTCTTTGGGAGCGGTACCCAAAAAGTCGTGCGGGCGATCGAGAAAGAATTCCCCGACCTGCACGTCATTCGTTTTGATAGCGATACGACCCGTGCAAAAGGCTCCCATCGTGCAAAATTAACCGAGTTTGCCGAAGGTGAGGCAGACTTGTTGGTGGGGACGCAGATGTTAACCAAAGGGTTAGATGTGGCGCAAGTAACCTTGGTGGGAATTTTAGCCGCAGATGGACTCTTAAATCTCGCCGATTATCGTGCTTCCGAACGTGCTTTTCAAACATTAACCCAAGTGGCGGGACGGGCGGGACGAGGAGACGATCCCGGACGAGTTATTCTGCAAACTTATACGCCAGATCATCCCGTTGTCGAGGCAGTTTGCAACCATGATTATTTATCCTTTGCTCGGGAAACGTTGCAAGAGCGATCGCAATTAAATTATCCTCCTTATGGGCGCTTGATTTTGTTGCGCTTGAGTGGTTTAGATGCTGAAGAAGTCGAAGCGGCGGCGAATTTAGTGGCACAGGGATGTCCTAATTTGCTAGCGAATGTCAAATACGAACTCCTCGGACCCGCACCGGCAAGTATCATGCGAATCGATCGCCGCTATCGCTGGCAAATTTTGCTCAAGTTTCCCTTAGATGTTGATAATTTACCTGATTTATCTCGGTTAAAGAAATTGTGTCCTCAACCCGTTCGTTTAACCATTGATGTCGATCCTTTAAGTATTAGTTAGCAAGGCGCGATCGCTTTAATCGTGCCTTTAATGTTTGATAGGAATCTCAATTGTAAATTCCGTCCCTTTTCCTAATTCAGATTGACAAATGAGTCGTCCGCCATGTCTTTCTGTAATAATCTCATAGCTAATCGATAATCCTAAACCCGTTCCTCGTCCTATTTCTTTGGTTGTAAAGAAGGGAGTGAAAATTTTTTGTTGCATGCTTTTATAGATTCCGGGGCCATTATCTGCGACACGAATCACGACATAATGCCGATTGACTCGCTCAGTCTGAATCGTAATTTGAGGTTGAGCGATCGCTGCTTCTTCTAAAGCGTCGATCGCATTGGTCAAAATGTTTAGAAAAACTTGATTGAGTTGGCTAGCATAACAAGTAACATTAGGAAACTCTCCATTTTTTCCATATTCTTTAATCACTTTAATTTTTTCACCGTCTTTGCGTTCAAGACGATGTTGTAAAATCAGTAATGTACTCTCAATTCCTGCATGAATATCGATACTTTTCATTTCCACTTCATCTAATCGGGAAAAGTGACGCAGAGAGAGAACGATTTCGTAAATACGCTCGCAGCCAATATTCATCAATTGTAACAAATTAGGCAAATCTTCTTGAATGAACTCAAAATCGATTAAATTTAGCCAATCCTGAATTTTAGAAGTTGGCTGAGAATATTCTTGCTGATATAACTCAACAGTTTTTAATAAATCTTGAATATATTGCTTAGCATGGTTGAGATTGCCATGAATAAAATTAATCGGATTATTAATTTCGTGAGCGACTCCTGCTACCAATTGCCCCAAGCTCGACATTTTTTCAGCTTTAATGAGTTGGAGTTGAGTGTGTTTAAATTGTTCAAGTACTGCGGAAAGTTTTTGGTTTGTCTCTTGGAGTTGTTTCGTTCTCTGTTCAATTTTAACTTCTAAATTTGCTGAATATTCTCTTTCTTGTTCGAGCAGTTGATTTTCCGTTTTTCTGAGGGTCTGTAAAGTTTGTTCGAGCTGCTGCATCTGAGCATTAATCTGGCGATCTCGCTCGTGAATGTGCCGAACCATAATGTTAAATCCTCGCGCGAGAACACCTAATTCATCTTGACTTTTAATGGGAATCTGGATCGTAAAATCACTCTCAGTTACTTTCTTTGTTGCTTTAGTAATATTATTTAAACCAAGAACAATAGAATGAGCAATATTAATAATAATCAAAGTGATGGCAGAACCACCCACTAAATAAATAATACCCATTCCCAACCAGAGACGTTGCTTAAAGTCTTCTAGAGATGTGGTTGGTTCGAGTAAGATCGCCTGAATGGAGTTATTCATCACTCCTGCAATCGAGATCGTTTTAGCCATGTAATTACGATTGTCAATCGCAACCGTCGCGATCGGCGAATTCGGTTGAGGAGGTTGCCAAGATGCTGTTTTAGCAGCCGGTAAAGTAGAAGCAACAATACGAGTGTCGGAAAGTGAGACCAGATGGCGATCGGTGTCTTTTCGCAGTTCTTCAAGGGCGAGATCGTCCATAGCAATACCGACGATCGCACCACCGAGAATTTCTTGTGGCGATTTAATGGGCGTTAAACCCACTAATAATGAAGGAGTATCCCCTTGATTGGAAACAATATCAAACAAATCCATACCCAGACTTGCCGCACGATTGATATTCTCGTCATTTAATTTTGCTTGTGCGATTTCTCCTTGTCTTAAATCGACTAATATTGCACCATTGCGATCGATAATGCGAATCCAATCTGCTTTCAATGACGCTTGCAAGGGCAATAAACTCTTGAGCAGTGCGCTTCTTTTTCTCGCAAGAACTGCTGCGATGACTTCGGGACGATTGGCGATATCTTTTGCTCGCAGAAATTGCAATTCTTTTTTCTGTTTAAAGTCCAAAGCTAATAAAGTAGAAAATTCTTCGATATCGTTTTTGAGTTCTCGATCTGCATAGCGTGTAAATAGGTATCCTCCTGTGGCGATCGCGATCGTCCACGTTCCCAAAAACGTACAGAGTAGAGGAATGAGAATTTTTGCAAACAGAGGCAGCTTGTGATAAAAACGTGGCAACATAAGATTTATTGGGTCGGCGCAACTGTAGAAAAACCGGCTTGGTTGAGAATTTCAGTTCCTTCTGAACTCAAAAGAAAATCCAGAAAGTCTGCCACGGGATCGGACGGATTGTTCCTGTAAACGATACCTAGAGTTCGTGTCATTTGATATTCTCCAACTTCGACACTTTTAGATGTCGGTTTAACTCCATTAAGACTGAGATGATTAATGAGCAAATCGTTAGCGATCCCTCGGGCGAGAGAAAATGCTCCGATACTGTAGGGTGTATTTTGCAGAACATCCACTAATTCGCTTTCGTGGCGCAGGATGGTAGCATCGGGAGAATTTGCTAGAGCTTTCCCTAAATAGTGCTTTCGCAGCAAGCGTTTTGCCGACTCGTCTTCGGCTCGATCCAACAGGACGATCTCGGCATCGGGTCCCCCAACTTCTTGCCAATTGGTCATTGTGCCACTATAGATAGCTTGCAGTTGTTCGGTTTGCAGATTGGTGACTTCGGTAACACTCGGATGCACCCCGACGATGAGGATATCTCGGACGAATTGACGATATTGCAGTTCGGGGAATTCTTCTTTGGGTTTGGGCGCTCTCGTCACGGTGCCAATATCCGCTATTCTTTCTTTCACCCCAGCAATACCGGCAGAAGACTGACTCGAGGGTAAAAAGGTTATGGTAATCCCAGTCTGTTTCTCTTGGTAGGCATCTGCTAAGAGTTGTAGGGCGGGATAGGGGGTTGCAGCCCCCATGATTGTGATTTCCTGCTGGGTTTGGGTTTCGGCTGTATTAGGGCTGGTGTCGATCGCGCAACTCGGCAGCCCTAAGATCGCGATCGTTCCCAGTGCTATGCTAAGCCACATTTTTTGCTGCATGGATTCTCCTGATTTTGTCTTTGTGAGATTGGTAATATTACGGATTAATCTGATGAGTCTTATGTATAGCAAAAGATTGTGAAAAACTTGTGAAGTGTTTGATTGTACGTCCTACAAACAAGAGACAGAACTTTTTGAGTCAAGGGTTATGATTTTGTCAAAAAGTATGAGTAAACCGCTATCTAAATCAAGGATTGTGATAGCGGCTTTTAGCAAATTTCTATCTAATCGAATCGGAATTTCTAGGCGGGTTGATCAAAAGAGATACCGTGCAGATGAATTGTACTATCAGTATTTACCCCTCAGAAATGCCGTTCGGCACTGGCAAGAAATTCCGTGGGATCGAGTAGATCGACACGACGGAAATAGGGGGCGCGATCGCGAGTAAGAGAACCCGTAGCGATGCCCGAGTACATTTCCAAATGAAGCATGGAAAGATTGAGGCGTTCGAGTTTGCCGACATAGGCGATGACCTCGCCTCGACGCACTTTGACCCCTTTACGGATGCCCGTGGCAACGTGGGAAATTTCCCCATATCGGAGGATCGAGCCGCCGCGATCGCATTGCATTTCTAAAGCATGGGTTCCTAAATAGAAGGGGTAGGGATCTTTTAAAATTACGCCATCTTCCATTGCAAAGATGGGACGACTGACGGGAGCATAAAGGTCGCAGCCGCCATGTTTGCGTCCGTTTTTCCGCATCGAGCCAAACTTCCGAATTCCAGTCTGATAATTTTCTAGGGGAGGCTGCTCGAAAGGAAACAAAAAGTGAGGTATATCAACGGTGGTGCGTTGGGCGTTGGCTTTGAGTTTAGCGAGGGTCTGTCCCCCCGGATCGACGCGACCGTCGGGAGAGGTCAGGAGAGCTACCCGCGATTGGAAAGACTCGATCGCGGCAATGGTGTCCGGGTCGCAAATTCCCGTTTCCGAGAGGCGCGATCGCGGGGTTAAAAGATGACTATTGCAATTGAGAAGGTGCTGCACCGCTTGCACGTCTTCTTCGGCGTTGCGTCCGTCGCGACCCACAGAGCCTCGTAAATTCAGCAGGTGGGGGGAGGAGGTCGGCACGAAGGGGGTTTGCTCTTTGTTGACGCGATCGAGCAAGGTGGCGATCGTGAAGGGGTTAATCGTTCCTTCGAGATCGAGGGTTTGTTTAAAGCGAGCAAATGCGGCTTCTGTCTTTGGTCCGAGAATTCCGTCTGCGGGTCCGCAATTAAAGCCGATCGCATTCAAGGCTTGTTGCAATTCTTTAATGCAGGTGCGATCGGTAATTGACGATAATTTCTGCTCGTCTTCAAATTGCTGTAATGTCGGAAACTCGAGTGCAGATTTAGAAATCGAGTCGGTTTTGAGTGTGAAATCAGTTTTGTCTGTGGCAAAGGCACACAAGACTTCCTCATCGGTCTTGACTCCTAAATATTGCATTGCCCCCGGGGAGAGATCGAGAATGCGTTGGGTGTTAATGTGGGGACCCCAATCGATCGCCCGCAAAACCACTGCGCGATCGTTAGCGGGATTGATGGCTAAAATCGGGCGATTGCGCCAAAATGTCTTATTCTTTCGTCCGTCTCGGCCAAAATAGTTCCACCGCATGGCACAGTATTGGTCGTCTTTCCCCAGTGTCCGTAAAAGCTCTCCTGTCAAAGTGCCGGTTTCGTCTTTTTTCACCCCAGTATCTTCGCTACCGCCAAACCACGAGACTTTCCCGCGAACAAAAGCATAACCTTTGTATTTAGCAACGATCCCGTAAGATTCTGTCAACTGGTCACAAACACTCTCTAAAGTGGGATTATCTAAACCTTGACGAGGAATGGCATGGCCTTCTCGTTCGATTCCGGCATAAACTTCCCGCCAATTCATCCCCGAGTCGGGGGCTGGGGTTGAGGCAAAGCTGGTGCTAGAAGTGGGTTTTAGGGATGCAAATGCCGTTTGTGCCACTTGGGTCAAAAATTGCAGCCAAACCGATTGTACGGCTAGATTTCCAATGATGCCGCAGCGACGGAGAACGCGATGGTCTGTGGCTTTGGTTTTCGGTCCGTAACAACCGTCTACGGCACCGACTCCCGGTTCGTCGAACACTTCTTTGAGGGCTAATTGTAAGAATTCTACGGTTGTTTCCGAACTGGGGTTAAAGCCTATTTCGCAGCCATCGTCAATATGAAAATGATCCCGGTGGCGATTGTCGTGATAGGGATAATTAATGACCCGTCCGAAATGCTTGCGAAGAATGGCTTCTATGCCGAGATAGAGCTTGCGATTTTTGCCCTCATAGCCGTCGTATAGGGTTACGAATTTAACGCCAGAAGTATTCCAAAACAAGCCATCGAGGTCGATCGCGCGTCCTTTTTCGTGCATTCCCGGTTTATCGACCCAAAGCCCTGCTGTGGTTAAAATATCGGCTTTTCCATAGGGACAGACTTGCCAGAGTTCGGCAAAACATCGGTCGAGTTTTTGTCGAAATCCGGGGGTGGCCTGAAAGCTGAGGGGTTTACCGCGAGTTCCGTAACTATACTGAGAGTCCTCGAAACGATCGTAGTGGAGTTTTGCTCCGGCAATGGAATTAACTTTAACAAAATTCATGCGATTGACCTCCTTGGTGCGGGCAATCTAGCGGGCGAAGCGATCGCCATCTCTCTCAATCTTCAAGTTCTCGTCTGTCGCGATCGTCTTGGCAAGTTAGATTGGTATTTCTTTACCCTGCTATTCTTATTAAAACCGGACTCTCAAGCAAAGATTTCAAACCTTTTGCAAACTGTAATGAATTGCAAGGATTTTCAATATTTTTTAATAATATATTGGGGTTGAGGTAGAAGATGGCTAGGTTTGTAACAGCATTGCCTCACATCATTCTTGAAAAAGTTGGGTTTTGTTTCTCAAACCAACCTCTAGTTTAACATGAAAATGTAGTTATAAACTATTAAGAATGCGATAAAAACCCAACAAGCTCAAAATATTATATTGCAGGCAATCAATGCGAATTTCAAAATCGGTCAGACTTTGATGAAAAGCCCCTAAAATTCGCTGGGGATCGGAGAAATAAAAGACGGATTCGGGGCAGAATTGGGTTTGGAGTTGAAAGGCAATTCCCAATTGCAATGGGGTTAATAGTTGTGCGACAATCGCAGAGTTTTCTGTGTACATTGCCAGATCGCAGACAGAACATAGCGCTGTCATTCGTCGTGCCGTTGCCAGCGATCGCGGCGGTTGATAGATGCCTCCCAACCAATCGATATAAGAAGTTTGTAGATTTTGCCCTCGGGAGATTGTGGCGATCGTCCCGAGGATAAAATTGTAATATTCGCTGTTGTTGCGATCGCGAAAAAGCTGATTTAAACTCCACAATAGCCAAGGATCGGGGGCAATGGGTTTCTGGGATTTTGCTTGTTTTTCCAGCAGATAGCGAATGCCATTTTCCGCAGCGTCCAACCAAGTTGAATCCTTTGTTAAACGATAAATAAACAGCAGGGCAAAAATAGCTTCCCCAGGATAAATATCGGAAACGAAATCTTTGATTTTTCCTTCAGGATAAGATTGTTTGTGAGCAATAAATTCGCCATTTTCTTGCTGGAGACTGCGGAGGCGCTTTCCTAATTCTAAAATCAGAGGAATATAGGGTTTATCTTGAGTTAATTGGGTATATTTGCTTAAGGCGATCGCAGCAAGGGCATTCCCTCCTAGTTTAATCCAGCCTTCTTCTACGATACAAGTCCCAAGTCCCGGTTCGGGACAAGTTTGAACGAACTGTAATAAATATGAAATAGCATTGAGTATCGTTTCTAAAAGCGCTGTATCTTTGGTTTCTTCATAAAGGTCTAATAGTGCATAGATCGTTCCGGCGTGATGTAAAATATTATATTTTTTGCCAGTTTTGTTATTTTGAGGGTTATAATTATAAAGGAATTCTCCTTCAATTCCTATTGTTTTTTCTAAATAGTTTCCGGCTGTTTTGGCTGCATCAAGAAGTAAATCTGGCGTGATTTTTTGAGGATTTAAAACGCGATGGCCGCGATAGAGAGAAATTAATTTCTTGCTATTACAAAAGAAACTGGTGCTATTAAAGCGATAAAGTGTTAATTGAGGTGATTCTAATAAACGCTGATAGACCTGCAAGCGATCGGGATGAGGTTCTAAATAAGCAATAATTTTTTTAGGGAGTAAGCGCTGTTGTTGATTGATTAATGTTTGTGCGACTAATTCTTCGGGTAAAAAGGCAATTTGCGAGGCTTCTTCAAAAGCCAAACCATACAAGCTGCGATCGAGTTTTAAAGGGTGTCGAGAGTTACGCCGTTGTACGCATAAAGATTCTTGTACGATATCGATTTTAAACCATTGCAAAGCATCTTCAGGACAACAAGATTGAATTTTCCCGATCGCCGATGCGATCGCGGCTTCAATTCCCCATCCCGTCCCCCAAACGACTTTCGCGGCTGTTTTGGTATTGCTGGCGGAGAAAAAAACAATGCGCGGATGGCGATCGCTTTGCAACTCTTGAGGCAAGGGAATATTTTCTTCGGTGGAGTCTAAAATTGAGAGAATATGTTGCGCGATCGCCGTTTGATCGGCAGCCGTTAAATAAAGCGAACTTTGCAAGCGATCGAACCAAATACTATCCATAATTGAGTATATCTTTTTCAGATTTTAGGATAATTTTCCAAGGTAGCCTCGGGGGGTAATTAACCAATTTTCATGTTGGTAGGTGCTGCAATTGCCAATAATAACTACTGTTAACATATCAATGGGAAATTTTAACATTTCCTCGAGGGTGGTGAGTTGGATATTTTCATCGGGACGATAGGCAGATTTAACCAATGCAACGGGAGTATTTCCCTGACGATATTGTAAGAATATTTGTTGCGCTTGGACGATTTGTTTTTGACGCTGACGCGATCGCGGATTATACAATGCTGTCACAAAATCCCCTTTTGCTGCCGCGTGCAAGCGTTTGACAATAATATCCCACGGTGTTAATAAGTCGCTTAAACTTATCGCACAAAAATCGTGCATTAAAGGCGAACCCACGCGGGAGGCGGCGGCTTGTAGGGCTGTAATTCCCGGAAATACCTGCACTTGTGGGATTTTGCCATCCCATCCCGTGGTTTTGAGTTCCTCCATCACCAACCCCGCCATCCCATAAATACCGCAATCTCCCGAAGACACCACAGCTACATTTAATCCCCATTCTGCCAAAGCGATCGCTCTTTGGGCGCGATCGCGCTCTCGCGTAATCGGAAAAGATTCCACAATTTGCCCCGGACGTTGCAAAGGTGTAATTAAATCGAGATAAAGAGAATAGCCAATAATCACATCAGCTTCCGCGACAGCAGCTCGGGCGGATAAGGTCATTTGTTCTAAAGCCCCCGGACCCGTCCCCACGAGAAAAAGTCTCCCCCCACGTCCCGTATATTCCCTTTCCGCCAAAGAAACCGCGATCGTCACCGCACCTTTAACCCCATCTTCCTTATAAACCTGTTTTTTCACCAATAAACTATTGGTTTTTCCCTCTTCCTGTTTCCCCTTCTCTAACTGGTGACTGGTGACTGGTGACTGGTGACTGATAACTGGTGACTGGTGACTGATAACTGATAACTGATAACTGATAACTGATAACTGAGAAGCGGCTTCGGCTACGCTAGGGGTTCCCACTTCGCGATCGACCACTTCTGAAGGAGTGGGGACATTGACGCTTTTTAATTCCTCGGCTGAAAAGGTGCGGAGGGGCAAATTTCGGTCTTGACAGAGTTCTAAAATTCCGACTTCATCGGCTTTAATGTCGATAGTTGCAATGCCGGCGATCGCGGCTTCGGCGAGATGGTTGCGTTGAAATACGGTTGCGATCGCGCGATCGATGAGTTCTTTTGCAGTCCCTCTTTCGCATCCCACTCCGACCCATAATAAGCGAGGATGCCACTGTACTTTAGGAAAGTCTGCATCGGGGTTAAAATTGCGCTGAGTAAACCCGATCCAGATGCGTCCCTTGGGGGTTGTTTCCCCGGTAAAATGAAAGGGATGATTTTCAGGGAGGGCTTTTTGCCAAAGCGTCGATCCGGCTTCTTGAATGACTTCTACGGGATATTGTTTGGCGATCGCGGCACTCACTCCCGTCCAATCTCCGCTCCCTTTTTGCCAGCCGAAAGGTTGTCCGAGAATATCAATTCCGGGTAGGTTTAAGCTGTGAGAGGCTCCGGTAATAATCGGTTTTGCGTCAATGGTTTGAGCAACGAGTCGGGTTAACGCATCCCCTCTGCCTTGATGTCCCCCGCACAAACTAATGATGAATTTTCCGGTTTCATCCAATACTAAAATTGCCGGATCGGTGCTTTTATCGTGCAGCAAAGGGGCAATTAAGCGAGTCACGGCTCCTGTTGCCAAGACAAAAACAAAGGCTTTGTAATCCTGCCAAATTGCGGTTAAATGTTCTTTTAACGTGCCTTGATAAGGTTGCACGTTTTCTAAACTTTCTAAACTTTGGGGAACGTAAAGAATTGTATTACTCGCTTGACAAAAAGGCTTTAAGGTAAGGACGGCGCGGGGAGTCGTCGCGATCGCGGCAATGGGTTGATAAGATGTAAATAACATCAATAATAAATTTTCCTGAATAAACCAAAGGCTCTTTAGGTTAACATGAGTTCGTTCGTTATTGGGCTTGAACCATCGAGAGATGGCGCATTAAATCCGCCATCTCCAAATGAGTTAGGGTTAAATATCTCTGCATTAGATCTATTTTTTGATAATCGTGTAGCCACTAACATATTTTGTTCCATCTGGTAATGATGTCCAGACCCATTCAACCTCTTCATCGTTACTGAGTTGGACGCTAATGACGCGATTTGCAGGGAGTGGGGAAGATGAGGTTAATATCGGTTGGGGGGCTGCAATGGTTTGCTTTTGATGATTTTTTATCATGGCGATTGATCGGGAGCGAGAGTCTACTTTTATTGTAGACAATTTCCGAGGGATTCGTGCGATCGCCGCAATTTGGGAAAATTGCTCTGTTATCGATTATTAGCATTTTCATCCTGCCAAACGATCGCCCCTTTAACGAGCCAAGTCATAAAATCCTCCCACCCTTGACGCAAAGCGTACAAGCGGGGAATCCTGCGTTTTTTTGTTGAACTGTCCTTTGGATATATTACGATCGCCTTCTTAAAGGATTTCAATTTCAACAATCATTATCATTAAATCATCGCTTTAGTTCGGCAATGATTATCGACGAGGAAAAAACCGAGCAAAATCCCTCTGAATTCTCACGATTTCTAAGGGAGTGCGTAAATCCTATATCAGTGCAAATCTCGGAAACAAGAGCCTCAATCATCCTCAAAAATTGTCAGGGTTTGAGGGTATCCTTGCTCGATTTGAATCGTAATCTCTCGGGCTTCTTCTTGTACGAGATCCTCGATGTAACCCGCTTGTGAAAGTCTAGCTTCTTGTCTGTTCGTAAAGGGTCCAAAGTAATAGATACAAGCCGGAACTTGAGTTTGGATTTTAACCCACCAAGGCGGTGTAACAGGAGGTGGGATAATATTCCCCTTGCGATCGCGAGACTCTTGTTGAAATTGAACGTCACGATCGCAAGAGCGATGAAAAGTTTTCTGTAGGGGCTTAAACATGATTTCTGCAATTTAAAGTTAATTAACCAGAACTTCTTTTGATAATTGTGAAGATGACTTGTAAGGAAACTGTGAGGTATGGGATGATAATTGAAGTTAGATAAGCAAATCAAAAGCAATCCGAACCTAACGCGATCGAACCGAATAAATTAAACTGATTGACCCTCCATTTTGGAGACCATCATGAAAATTCTGGTTGTAGAAGACGATCGCCGTCTAGCGCGATCTTTACAACTCTTACTTTCTACCTATCACTACGCCGTTGATATTGCCGAAGATGGCGAAGTGGGATGGCAAATGGCAGATATCTTTGAATATGACTTGCTGCTGCTGGATCTTTTATTGCCCCGCTTGGATGGCATCGGGCTGTGTCAGAAGATCCGCCAGAAAGGAGCGCAGACTCCCATCTTATTATTAACAGGACAAGGAGGAGGACGACAAAAAGCTAATGCGCTCAATGCAGGTGCGGATGATTATGTCGTTAAACCCTTTGATGTCGATGAATTGATGGCGCGAGTACAAGCGCTCTTGCGTCGCGGTAGCCCTCAAAAGCAACCGCTCTTGCAATGGGGCGCTCTTTCAGTCGATCCCAGTCGCCGAGAGGTCGCTTATCGCTCTCACTCCTTGTCGGTAACGCCCAAAGAATATGCCATCTTAGAGTTATTTTTGCGGTATCCTCACAAGGTATTTAGTGCCAGTGCCATTGTGGATCGCGTCTGGAGTTCTCTGGATTCCCCCGGCGAGGAAACCGTGCGGTTTCATATTAAGGAATTGCGGAAAAAATTGAAGGCGATCGCGGCTCCTCCGAATTTGATCGAGACGGTTTATCGGGTAGGCTATCGGCTGAACCCCTTGTTTGCCAATGCGATCGAGTCCCCAAGCGAGGAAAGCCGCGCGCGATCGCAAATTGCCGAACTCCAATTCGCCAATGAAAGTTTACGCTCTCAATTAACCGCATTGCAATTGACTCAAACCGGTCTGATCGAGAAGAATCAGGAGTTAGCTGTAGCCTGTCAGACCCTTGAAGAAGAACGACGGCAATTGCAGGCTGAAAATGAGGCACTGAAGCGGAAAATGGCTGCAACGTAATTAAATTTAACTTCACGTTTCCTCGACTCAAAATCGTTTATAAATTAAGTATAAAGTCCCATTTACTCCTAATTGTGGGTTTCCTGTGGAAGATCGAACCCCTCTGCCAATATTAGCGCGATCGAAGGCATCCTTTGAAATTGTGGCAATGGCTGCCTCGGCAGGAGGACTCAAAGCCTTCTCCCAACTACTGCCCGAACTTCCGGCACAGTTTCCGGCGGCCATTGTTATCGTGCAGCATTTAGCACCCCAATTCCGTTCCCTCATGGCAGAGATTCTCGATCGCCAGACCCCCTTGAAAGTCAAACAGGCAGAAGCGGGGGATATCCTGCAAACGGGAATTGTTTATGTGGCTCCCCCCGATCGCCATTTATTGGTCAACCCCGATGAAACCCTGTCCCTCACCCACACCGAGTTAGTGCATTTCGTGCGTCCTTCGGCGGATTTATTGTTCGAGTCCGTTGCTGCCAGTTACAAAAGCAAAGCGATCGCCGTGGTGCTTTCCGGGACCGGCACTGATGGAGGAATGGGGGTGCAGGCGATCGCCAAAATGGGCGGCATCGTCATCGCCCAAGATGAAGCCACCTCAGAGTTTTTCGGGATGCCCGATACGGCCATTCGCACGGGAGCGGTAGATTTTGTCCTCCCCTTAGCCGAAATTGCTCCCACTTTAATCAAACTCGCGATCGCCGAGGAGGGGAAAGCCTCCCCCCTTTAATGCCAAAGCCCTTAAACCGACACGATTATGCCCCCTTCTCCAGACCCAATTTTTGAAGAACTCCTCGAATACCTCCAGCGATCGCGAGGCTTTGACTTTACCGGTTATAAGCGATCGAGCCTGATGCGTCGAGTGCGAAAGCAAATGCTCGCCCATGATATCAACGATTTTGGTAAATATTTAGATTACCTGCAAGTTCGCCCGGAAGAATTTTTCCCCCTCTTCAACACAATTTTGATCAACGTCACGGCATTTTTCCGGGATGCTGCGGCTTGGAAATATCTACAAGGGCAAATTCCGCAACTCCTTGCCAATATCTCTGTCCGAGCGCCGATTCGCGTCTGGAGTGCCGGCTGCGCCTCGGGGGAAGAAGCCTATAGCATCGCCATCATACTCGCGGAAGCCCTCGGGATCGAAGAGTTTCGCCAAAGGGTGAAAATTTATGCCACGGATGTCGATGAAAAAGTCCTGCGTCAGTCTCGCCTCGCCGTTTACAGCCCCCAAGCCTTGGAAGCCGTCCCCGAGGAATGGCGCGATCGCTATTTTGAGGCGGTTAATGGCAATTTTGCCTTCCGCTCGGATCTGCGCCGAGGGGTGATTTTCGGTCGCCACGACCTGATGCAAGATGCCCCCATTTCCCGCTTGGATTTGCTGATCTGTCGCAACGTCCTGATGTATTTCAATGCCGAAACTCAAGCGAAAATTCTCGATCGCTTTCATTTTGCCCTCAACGATCGCGGTATGTTGTTTTTAGGCAAAGCGGAAATGCTCCTGACCCATCCCAATCTATTCACGCCCATCAGCCTGCAAAATCGCATTTTTCGCTGCACCCCCAAAAACAACCGGCGCGATCGGATATTTATGTTTCCCCAGAATCCCGATGAGAGCGGCGATAGCATTGAGGGGTATATGAATTTACAAGAATCTGCCTTTGATATTACCCCCTACGCCCAGATTGTTATCGATCGCAACAGTAATTTGATCTTGGCCAATGCGCGAGCCAGAGAGGATTTTGGTATCAACCTCCTCGATCGCGGGCGGCCGTTGCAAGATTTAGAGATATCCTACCGCCCCCTCGAATTGCGATCGCCCATCGAACAGGCCTACCGGGAACGCAAAGCGATCGTCGTGTCTGACGTAGCGCGTCACGGCATCAATGAACAAGTACAGTATTTAGACATTGAGATCTCCCCTCTCGAAGATCGGGAAAAACAAATCATCGGCGCAAGTATTATCTTGATTGAGGTAACCCAATACCACAACCTGCGAATCGAACTCGAGAAAACCAACCAAGATCTAGAAACGGCAAACGAGGAATTGCAGTCCAGCAACGAGGAGCTAGAAACCACCAACGAAGAATTGCAATCCACCAATGAAGAGCTAGAAACCACCAACGAAGAATTGCAATCCACCAATGAAGAATTAGAAACCATTAACGAAGAACTACAATCCACCAACGAAGAATTGCAAACCATTAACGAAGAATTGCGCCAGCGCACCAGCGACCTCGATCGCCTCAATGCCTTTCTCAACTCGATTTTGGCCAGTCTCCAATCCGGAGTCGCCGTCATCGATACTCAATTTCGCATCCTCAGTTGGAATCACGAAGCCGAAAATCTTTGGGGACTGCGGAGCGAGGAAGTCCAGGAACTTTCTCTCTTCGGTCTCGATATCGGGCTGCCCCTCGATAAATTGCGAGACCCGATTCTCACTTGCCTCAACGGAGACCGCGAGCGCCAAGAGTTAACCCTCGAAGCCGTCAATCGTCGCGGACACAAGATTCAATGCCGCATTAGTTTTAATCCTTTAGTGAGTCTCACGAAGGAGCGCCAAGGAGTAATTTTATTAATGGAGGAAATCAAGCCGTGAACGAACCTTTTGATTTAGATCGACAGTTACACGCCGCCCAAGCCCGATTGCAAGGGCTGCAAGACCGGGCAATGGACTCCCAAGATCCCTTGCAGCAAGAAGCGATCGCCGAACTTTCCATCGCCTTAGAAGAGTTACACGTTACGGCTGAAGAACTGCACGAACAAAATGAAGAATTGCTCGCCACGCGGGAAACCTTAGAATGGGAACGCCAGCACTACCAAAATTTGTTTGATTTTGCTCCCGATGCCTATTTGGTAACGGATGGAGAGGGCATCATTCAAGCGGCTAACGGTACCGCCGAAATGCTCTTGGATCTGCGCCGAATCCTGTTGGTGGGCAAACCATTAACCCAATTTGTGGTGAAACCGGATCATTCCCTCATCTATACGCAACTCGATCGCGTTGCTCAGTTTGCCCGACAACTGCAAAACTCTACTACCCAGTCCTCTCGGAATCCCTTCTCATCCCGTGGCAACCGAGTTGCTTTCTTTTTGCAAGATCGGGAAATTTCGTTACAACTGGGGCAGAAAACTTTTCCGGTTTCCCTCTCGCTTTCGGGAGAATACAATATGCACCGGGAATGGGTACTGAGTTGGGTCTTCCGAGATCTGCGCGATCGCCGACAAGCCGAAGCCAAAATCCAAGAACAAGCGACCTTAATCGATATTGCTTCCGACGCGATTTTTGTTCGAGATTTAGACGATCGGATTTTGTTCTGGAACAAAGGAGCAGAGCGCTTATATGGTTGGAGCGCCGCCGAAGCCCTCGGACAAAGCGAACTCGAACTTTTGCGATCGCCTCCTGCCAAACTGGAAGTCGGACTGAAAACCGTCCTAGAAAAAGGCGATTGGCTCGGAGAACTCCCGCAGATCGCCAAATCCGGCCAAGAAATTCTCGTGGCCAGTCACTGGACTCTCGTACGGGATGAGTCGGGACACCCCCAATCCTTCTTGGTCGTCAATACCGATATCACTGAAAAGAAACAACGCGAAACTCAGTTTGCTCAAATCCAACGGCTGGACAGTCTCGGGAAACTGGCAGGGGGCATCGCTCACGACCTCAACAATGTTTTTACCCCCATCCTCACCCTCGCTTGCGTTCTCCGTCAGGGACAGCATGGCTTGGATGCCCGAGGTCATGAGGAATTGCAACTAATCGAGGAAAGCGCCCAACAAGGAGCTAAAATGGTCAAGCAAATCCTCACTTTTGCTCGAGGAGATTCGGAAAGTCGAACTCAAGTGAACCTCGTCACTCTCTTACCCGAACAGATCGACGCGATCCGCCCGAGTTTCCCCCCATCCATCACCCTTGATTTAAACTTAACAGAGCCGCCGCGATCCCTCGGAGGAGTTTGGGTCGATCCGACTCATTTAAATCAGATCCTGACCAATCTCTGCATTAATGCTCGGGATGCCATGCCCGAAGGTGGAATTCTCTCGATCTCTGCGGAAAATCACTGGGTTGATGAAACGATCGCTGCGACCAATTTGGAAGCGCAGCCCGGACACTATGTCCTGCTGACGATTGGCGATACCGGCACCGGCATCGATCCGACTGTGCGCGATCGCATTTTTGAACCGTTTTTTACCACCAAAGAATTCGGGCGAGGAAGCGGGTTGGGGCTGGCGATCGTTGCGGGCATTGTCAAAAACTACGGCGGTTTTATCCAAGTTTTCAGTGAAGTCGGCTGGGGAACGCAAGTGAATCTCTTTTTACCTATTACTGTCGCTCCTCCTGCTGAAGATTCTCCCCGCGAGGACAATGAAGCCCGAGAACAGTTTAACGGCAATAGAGAGCGGGTTTTGATTGTGGATGATAATAAGGTGGTGCGAGGAGTGACCCAAGCCCTACTCGAAAATCACAATTACACGACCCTAGTTGCTCGCGATGGTGTCGAAGCGATCGCAATCTACACTCAATATCAAGAGGCGATCGCCTTGGTCATTGTCGATATTATGATGCCGGAAATGGGGGGAATTCCTTTAATGCAAACCCTGAAAACTTTGAATCCCCAGATTGAAGCGATCGCCATTAGTGGCTTGCCGAACAACCGAGAACCCGCTTTAGCCGCAGGATACAAGTTTTTTTTGACGAAACCCTATCCCCCCGAAAATCTCTTGAGCCATGTTTGCAGTTTGCTAAAATTAACAGATTGAGCAATCTCTCCTCTTAAATACCCATTATTGCATTTTCTCATCCCCCCCAAACCTAAAAATTGTTTATAATACGAGAAGATGACAAGAATACTAAACAGATCGCAACCATGAGTCTTAAAGATCGTCTGACGGACAATATTAAAACAGCAATGAAAGCCAAGGATAAAATTCGCTTGGAAACGATTCGCAGTATCAAAAAAGCTGTCCTTGAAAAAGAAGTTAGCGTGCGTCCGAGCGGACAAGAAACCCTCACAGAAGAACAAGAACTCGACATTTTAGCCCAGCAAGCCAAACAGCGTCGCGACTCGATCGCTCAGTATCGCAATGCCGGACGAGACGATCTCGCCGATAAGGAAGCGCAAGAATTAGTCATCATTGAAGAATATCTTCCCCAACAATTATCGGAAACGGAATTGAGCGCCATTCTTGATGAAATCATCGCCAAAGTTGGGGCAACTTTACCTAAAGATATGGGAAAAGTTATGGGTTTGGCTATGAAACAACTGAAAGGAAAAGCCGACGGGAAAAAAGTGCAAGAAATGGTTAAGGCTAAATTGAGTTTGGGGTAATTACTGTCCCAAGATTAACGCGATCGCGAATCATCATTATCTTTAACAGTGACGCGATCGCGCAATTTTCAAACTCAGGAAAATCACCGGGACGATCCCCACCAAAATAATCGCCAGTGCAGGGGCGGCGGCTTCTACCAAACGCTCGTCGGAGGCGTATTGATAGACTCGGATGGCTAAGGTATCAAAGTTAAAGGGACGAATCACCAAAGTGGCAGGAAGTTCTTTCATGACATCCACAAACACTAACATCGCTGCCGTTAATAATCCTCCCGACATTAAAGGGGCGTGAACTTTAATCAGGGTACTGGTCGGGGAATGACCCAAACTTCGTGCCGCATCGTCTAAACTGGGTTGAATTTTCCCCAAACTGGATTCGACAGTATTAAAAGATACGGCTAAAAAGCGCACTAAATAGGCAAAAATGAGGGCAGCGATCGTGCCGCTTAATAAGAGTCCTGTAGAGATACCAAAATGCGATCGCATCCAAGCATCGATCGCATTATCAAATCGTCCGATAGGAATGAGAACCCCAACCGCAATCACCGATCCCGGCACAGCGTATCCCATCGCAGCGATACGGACGGAAAAGGACATGGCAAAATTCTTTTGCAATCGTTTTCCATAGGCCATCACGAGAGCAATAATGACTCCAAAAACTGCCGTTAAAACTGCTAAAATCAAGCTATGAGAGGCTAAATTCCAAAAATTGCGACCGAGGGTGCTTTCCGGACGATTTAAGGTCATTTCTAACAAGACTCCCACAGGGAGTAAAAAGCCAAAAATAACGGGAATGCTACAGGATATTAAAGCCATCCCTGCACGCCATCCCCGCAACAGATAGGGTTGAAAGGGTTTCGCATGATTGGCAGTTTGATAATATTTTGCTTGACGACGCGATCGCCGCTCCAAAGCAATTAAAATCAGCACAAAGGTTAACAGTACCGCCGCCAACTGTGCCGCCGCCGTATGCTCTCCCATCCCCAACCAAGTCCGATAAATTCCCGTCGTAAAGGTGGAAATCCCAAAAAACTGCACCGTACCAAAATCATTTAAAGTTTCCATTAACACCAGCGCTAATCCGGCGATAATAGAGGGACGAGCGAGAGGCAAGGCAACTCTCACAAAACTGCGCCACGGATTACAACCCAAGGAGCGACTGGCTTCGAGGGTGCAAGTACATTGCTCTAAAAATGCTACGCGAGCTAATAAGAACACATAAGGATAAAGAACGAGGATCAGCATGGCGATCGCGCCTCCCATCGAGCGAATGTCGGGAAACCAGTAATCTCCGACACTGTTCCAGCCAAAAATATTGCGTAAAGTCGTTTGGACGATGCCGTAATAGTCTAAAAATTCGGTATAAACGTAAGCCAATAAATAAGCTGGCGTTGCGAGGGGAAGCAAGAGCAACCATTGCAGCCAGCGACTCCCCGGAAAGCGACACATGGTGCTTAACCACGCCGTCCCCGTCCCGATCGCGAAGGTTCCCAGCCCTACCCCCACCATTAAAATGAAAGAATTCTTGAGATAGTCTGGCAATACTGTCGTTGCTAAATGTCCCCAAATTTCTCCTGAATGGGCGAAAACACTACTAAGAACAACAAAAATGGGAGTACAGATCGGGATAGCGATCGCGGCAACTAACAGCGTCCAGCCAAAATTTCCCAAAGGAAAGACGTTGCGAGCAACGCCTAATAGGGATTTCCGGTTTTTCAAAAAAGGGAACGATGAGGACAATTTGACTTAGGCTCCAAAATCCTTTACAAAGTTTTAATGAGAATAAGTTTCAATTAACTTCCTTTCAATTTAGCATACGCCAGAAAAAAATAAAATATAGGGATTTACCTTCAGAGGTGACAAGGCGGCTAAAAAGCAAAGAGGACAAAGGATTTAGCAAATGCCCTCAAAAAAGAATAGAGTTGTCTGGACGGACAACTCGAAAAAAGAAATGTTTCCACACCCATAACATATGAAAGTCGAGTGCGGAATCTACAAGGATTTTTACACTTTAGGCATTGAACCGAGACAGCCTCAATTTTACCTCTCAATACTTTTCGCCATGATTGTCCTTTTCTCTGGGATAATATTCTCGATCTTGATTATTTACCCGATGAAGATGAAGCAAAATTTTAACTGTTTAATAAAGCTATTACGGGTCTACCGAACTTAGTATGTAAAACTAAGTTGAGAAAAGGGCATCCAACC
>NZ_JCAMRX010000009.1:0-163143 GCF_059821285.1 Spirulina sp. LEGE 11439 | reverse complement strand
GGTTGGATGCCCTTTTCTCAACTTAGTTTTACATACTAAGTTCGGTAGACCCGATTATTACAGATATTAAAACGACCTTATAATAAAAAAAAAGGAGATTATAATCTTGCTAAAAAGCGAATCAATATTTTAAATGATTTTATTGCATCTCATCAATGGGAATCTCTTTGCTATGAAGCTAGAGAAAGATCGGAAAAATTGCTTTGCGATCGTCCAAGTTTTAGCAAACATTGTCAACGGTGTTTCTTATCTGCACAAAACAAACTTGATAACCAATACTATCAACTTGAATATCGACTTTTTAAATTTTCAGATAATGAAGATGATATCCAGAAACAGCTTACTTTTGAAAAAGAACTAAATCGAGCAATTTTAGCTGGAATTTATCATCCTAGAGTTCATCCAGATTCTGTGGGTTTTCTGATTGTTTCAGGGAGATATCCTCGTAAAATATATACAGAGGAGGATAAGTGATGACTGATTCATTTTTAAAAATTAGACAGATTATTGAAAGTGGAAAGATTGGTGACGCTTTTCTTCGTGAAGATCGATTAACTAATGCACAAAGACGTTTTCTACAAGCCTTAACAGCAGAAGTAGATAGCAAATATTTTGCAGGCGATCGCGATATCGTTTGTTTAATTCGTCAGATTTTATTACAGGAAGAGAAACAAACAATTATTAAAATACCTCGAAAGTATCCCTATCCAGAAGAACGAGAAATTTGGGAAGAAAGTGGAATTGATATTTTACGCGAAGATGATAAGTATTTTCACATACAACCTCATTTTTGGCAACCTAAATGGTTAAAATATTCTCCAAATTTTTCTCCCGATCTCGCTATTTTCTCAGAAGAATTTCGCCGTCACTACGATCCGGTAGCTGGCGATCCTTTTCTTCAGCGAGTTAACCGAGAAACTTATCGCAATTCTGGACAAAGAGATGCAGTTCGAGCAATTTTAAGTGCCCCCAAAAATGCGACTTTAGTGGTAAATTTAGCCACGGGATCGGGAAAAAGTTTAGTCTTTCAAATTCCTGTATTATTATCGTCCAAAGGACTCAGTATTGTTATAATTCCGACGACAGCATTAGCTTTAGATCAAGAACGGATACTATTAGATTTTATTTCTCATCCTACTGCTTACTATAGCGGCAATTCTGAAGAAGATTTAGCGCGACGTAGTGGAATTCGCGATCGCATTTTTCAAGGAACGCAACGTATTGTTTTTACCTCTCCCGAAGCCTTAATGAGTTCTTTGCTACCTTCTGTCTATCATACAGCAAAAGCACGGCGTTTAAACTATTTTGTTATTGATGAAGCGCATATTATCGAACAATGGGGAGATAATTTTCGTCCCGCTTTTCAAGAAGTATCGGGGTTACGAAAAGACTTGTTGCGTTACACTTCTTTTCAAACGCTTTTGCTGACTGCAACACTGACGGAAATTTGTTTGGATGTCCTTGAAAACTTATTCGGTCAACCCGGAGAATTTCAGGTTATTTCCGCACTCCAAATACGTCCAGAACCCAGCTATTGGGTTAATTTCTGTCCAGATGAGGAAACTCGAAAAGCAAGACTTTTAGAAGCCATTTATTATTTACCCCGTCCTTTAATTATTTACGCAACTCGAAAAGAAGATGTGAGAAATTGGGGACAGATTTTAACAGAAGCAGGTTTCGGGCGCTATAGTATAATAACTGGGGAGTCGACTCCTGAAGAAAGAGCAAAATTAGTGCAAAATTGGCAAAAAAATCAGATCGATATTGTCATTGCTACTTCAGCTTTTGGCATGGGAATCGATCGCAGTGATGTTCGGGCAATTATTCATACTTGTATTCCTGAAACTCTCGATCGCTTTTATCAGGAAGTAGGACGAGGAGGACGAGATGGAAAAGCCTCTCTTTCATTAATTTTATATACTAAAGACGATCTAAATATTGCTCGTTCTCTCAATGAAAAATCTTTAATTTCTTGCGAACGAGGTCTCAAACGCTGGCAAACTATGTTTCATAATAAAACAACTCTACCTGACGGTCGTTTTGTTGTTAATATCGATCATCCTCCTTCCTTATCTGAACAAGATATCGATATGAATAGTCAGGAAAATTTAAAATGGAATGTCCGAACATTGATCTTAATGAGTCAAGCTGGATTGATTGAAATTGATTGGCAAAAACCGCCAAAAAAAATATATTCTTCGTCGCAAGAAGATTACGATATTGCTTGGAAGCAATATCGCCATCACCGCGTTATCAAAATTCTCAACGAATACCATCTTGATGAGTATATCTGGGAAACACAAGTCGAATCCATACGCCAAAAACAACAGCAATTCAATCGAAATAATTTAGAATTAATGCAGGAAATTTTACGAGAAAGACAAGCTAGATGTATTACAGAAATCTTTGCAGAAACTTATGAAATTTCTGCAAGAGAATCTCCTTATCGTCGGAAAAAAGTCAATGCGTCTCTTGCTTGCGGAGGGTGTGCATTTTGTCGTCAAAATAATCGTTCCCCTTTTGCGGGTATTTTACCCAGTTCGCGATCGCCTTGGGAAACAGTAGATTATTCTTTAGGAGAACAACTGAAAAAAATAATGAGACAAGAAAAATTACTGATTATATTTTATGACTCTCCTAAAGATAATAAACTAGAAAGGATAGTAACTTGGAGCATTCAGCAAGGAGTTAAAAATTTAGTTAGCGATCGTAAACTTTATCCTACTTTTCATAAAATTAGCAATCGCATTCCCAATAGATTTGTATTTTTATTTGAGAAATATTATCCTTTTAATATGCCAAACTTACCGACTTTAATTTGGACAACTGCAAATCATTGTCCTCGACGCTATCTTTCCGTACAAACAATACCTTGTTTGTTATTATTACCAATCAATACAGTCGATCCCGATCGCAACGATCGCAAACTCATTGATATTTTTAACGGACGTAGTTTTCGCTTACAAGAATTTTGCGTGGAGGTGGGAATATGAGTGTTTTAAAGCAATCTCTAGCGACTTCCAGTCGTTTTCGAGGAATTTATCGATATTTATTGCAAGCTAAAGGTCAACGAGAAAAAGAAGATATTTTAGGAAAGAGACTCTCTCCCGATAAATTGGTGGAAAATAAACCTTCCCCTCGTCCCATGTTTGAAAATTCTTTGCGAGAAGCGATTAAATGCCGTTTATTGATTAGAGAAGAGGAGTATATTACCATTCATCCCGAACTCCCTCCAGCAGCAAGAGATAAAAAGACTGGCGATCGCTTACTTCCCAATACTCTTACAACACTCTTTTTTGCATCTGAAAATCAGGACGAATACGACTTTGGTTTAGTTTGTGCGTGGTTTTTATGTCAAGATATTTATGACCCACCGGGAACTTGGGAGAAAATCGAACAAAAAGTTGCTGAACAAAATATGGGTGAAGTTCTCAAAATGACCAGTAGCGGTTTTTTCGGAAAGTTAGATGATTGGACGGGATATTTGGGTTTATCATGGGGTCACGCTTTAGAAAGAAAAAGAGCAATCGTTCCCGATCCAACTTTATATGTTAAGCGCAACCTTGATACTTTATTTCAAGAACTCAATGAGAAGATTTTATTGACAGAATTTATCGATCGCCTCGCGATAAAATGCCCGCTTTTTGAAACCGGAAAATTTCGAGAAGAAATCGAAGATATTATCGGTCATCGTCAACCCAATCACCTTTCAACTAGCACTTCATTCGCCTTATTTCGCTTGCAAGAAGAAGGGTATATTCAACTCGAACGAGAATCCGATGCCGATCTCATGTTACTCCCTAAAAATAGCGATCGCGTTGACAATGAAGGACGAATTTCACATATTACTTATTTAGGAGGAAAAGAAATATGAGTTTTCAAAACTATGTCTGTTGGGATGTCGAACGAGTCCAGAAAATTATGAATGTGGAGGCTGTTCAACCCCCAGAATATATCTTTTTAGCCATTCATCATCCCATGAAGATGAAAAAAGGACAACTCATTCGCGAATTAATTGATGATAATGCAGGAATTGAATACAGCGAACGAGATATTTTTCAAGATTTCCTCGAACCGGAAAATTTTGCTTTTGTTCCCATCTTGGGAGAGTCGGGAACGGGAAAATCACATTTAATTCGTTGGTTATATACAGCAATCCCCGAAACAGAAAAACGTAAAGTCTTATTAATTCCTAAAATTGGAACTAATCTCAAAGATATCATTCAGATGATTCTCGAACTTACCGAACTGCAAGGAGAGAATTTTGACGAATATCGCAAGCGTTTAAATCGTGCAACTTATAGTTTAGATGAAAAAGAAGCCAGAGAGCAACTCCTCAACCAACTGGCGATCGCAGTGGGAGAGAATAAAAGACGCGATCGCAACAAATTAACCGATTTTGAAGACTATTTAATCGAAGAACTTCCCGCTTTTCTCTACGATCCCTTTTTTCGTCAATTTTGGTTACAAGAAGAAGGCATTATTCATCGTTTGGTAACGCATATTTTTGGGAACTCCGATCGCCTCGATATTGTTGAAGAACGACGAGAGTTTTCTTTAGCAGATTTACCGATAAATTTAAGCAATCTTAAAAAAGCAGGAGAACAAGCAAGAGAATTTTACAGTGGTTTACTTAGCGATGACGAACTGCAACAAGAAACGGTAAATTGGCTCAATCAACATCTCGATGAAGCGATCGCTAAAGTTTTAGATTTAGGATCGGAGGACTTATTGCGTCTCATGCGAGAAGTACGGGAAACCTTAGCCGAACAAAAACTCGAACTGATTTTATTAATTGAAGATTTTGCTAAATTACAAGGGATCGATCGCGAAGTGCTCGAAGCCGTTTTAGCACGTCCTCAAGCAAGCGGAAATAAGCCCTTATGCGCGATCCGAACGGCTTTGGCTTGTACGACCGGTTATTTTAGAAATCTCGCCGATACTGTCCACGGACGTATTTCTTTTAGCGTTAATTTAGATGTCGGTTCGGTTGGCGATCGCAATGTAATTACACAAGCAGATTTACAGCAATTTACTGCGAGATATCTTAATGCAGTTCGTTTAGAAGATCGACAACTCCAAGATTGGTTTTCTCAACAACAAGAAGGTTACAAAAATACTCAACCCGTCCCCAATTTTTGCGAGAACTGCGAACATCGTCAACCCTGTCACGCAGGTTTTGGATCGGTGAATGAAATCGGACTTTATCCTTTTACTCCTCAATCTTTACAACAGATGTTAATACGGGTAAATCCTGATAATTTTAAACCCCGTTATTTTATTCGCGATACGCTGAAATACGTCCTTGAAAACTCATCAACTGCAATCCAAAAGGGATACTTTCCGACTCCAACAATTAAGGAACATTTTGGCAAAATGCGTCTTAATGCAATAGTTCAAGATGAAATTAAACGAAAAGATCGTCAAAATGGCGATCGCCGCCAAATTTTAATCGATCTTTGGAGCAATAGTACAACACTCTGCGATTTTGCGCCAGAAATTCATACAGCTTTTAATTTACCTCCCCTCGGCGAACAAAAACATCAAGAAGCGATTACTTACTCTCCCAAAATAGAAGAAAAAATAGCCCCGAGAGTTCAAGAAAATATTGAAATTGAGGAAACTAAACTCCCTGAAAAACTAACCAAACATCTAGAGACTCTCGATAATTGGAATAATCAAGCAATTCTTCCTCAAGATACTGAAAAAGAAATCCGAGAATTTATTTATCCTACAATTTTAGAGCGAATTGACTGGGATGCGGAAATGCTCTTAAAAGGAAGTTTTGCCAGTAGCACAAAAATATTTAAACAGAAAAATATTTTAGTTTATAGCCCTAGAGTTAGAGGAAAAGGCGCACATTATAGCGGAATTATTCTCAATCTTCCCCTCAACCCCGATAACGAACGAGAATTTCGAGAAACCGCGATCGCATTCCAAGGAATTCTTCAATACAAGCATTACAAACACTGGAATTTTCCCGACGGCGATCGCTATTTTTTACTTTATGCCAAATATCTCGATCGTTGGAGTCAGAATATTCTCGAACAAATTCGCTCTTATCCTCGCATCGATCGCCAACCTTGGAATCCCGTTCCTGCAACTGTAGAATTACTCGCGATCGGCGCACAAATGTCCCAACTTTCAACCAGTTCTCTCGAAGATTTAATTAATTCATTATTTCTCGATATTGATGAGAAAGATGGTAAAAATTGTGGTAAAATATGGCGAGAATTATTGCAAATATTGAGTAAAGACCGCAAAAAACTACAAGACCTTCTCAAAAGTTATATTGGCTGTACCAAAGGAAGTGTTTCTACTTTCCAAATGATCGATATTGTGCAAATTTTACAACCTCTGAAAACTATTCGGAAACTGGGAAAACCACAAGAAGAAATTCTCGGAGAATTAAATAAAGAATATCAAGTTATTCAAAAGGTACGTCAAAAAGTAGATGAAATTTTGCTCTCGGCGATTATTGAAGAACGCGATCGCAAATTAGAAACTTATCATAGTTTAGTTGCAGAATTCGGTCAAAATGTTAAAAAAGATGACGTTATTGCTCGTATTAATGAAGCCATAGATGTATCCAGAGAAGCAGGAGTTTTTGTAGGAGTAAATATCGAAGAATTGCAAAAAATGATTAATCTATTTAAACAAACTCGCTTTCAAGGTTATCTCGATACTATGCAAAAAATTGAATCATATGGCAATGATATTGAAGGCAATCTGGCACTGTTAATTTCTGGTTTGAGTGAAAATAGCGATCGGGAAATTTCCCGAACCTCAGAATTTCTAGAGCGAGTCACCGATTTTCTCAATCGCTCTTTCAATAAAGCTCAGGAACAAATGCAAGATTTACAGTTAATTCAAACAGGAGAAAAAATAGAAGAAATTCACCAAAATATCCAAAACGATCTCGCTGAACTAGAAAAATATTTAACGGACTTAAGAGGATAAATTTATGCTTTTAGAAAAATCGACTGAACTCATTTCACTTGCTCGAGAAAAAATAAAGATCGAACAATATTCAAAACAAATCGAAGGATTTAAATCTCGCAAAAAGCAAATTGAGACAGCGAAAAATAAGATACAAACTATTCTCGAAACTGTTAGCACGTTTAGACAGAATAATATTGCTTATTTTGATGTCAATACAAAAATTGAAGAGCTTTTAAAACTCATTCAAACTACCAGAACATCTTTTGTTAAGAATCCTGAATGGATTTTAGATAACGATAATTTTAACGGCAGAACTTTGCTCTCAAAGATCGATCGCTTAATTAAGGAGATCGAGAAAAAACTCCACAAAAACTGGCAGAACTATCTCGATCGCCAAATGCCCAGCGTCAGAGCAGAACTTTTGACCACCTTATCTCGCGTTCCCGATTTTCAGGACACTATTCAAACTATTAGAAATCTGAAGAAGAGAATTCTCGAAAATAAATTTCCTCAAAATGATGTCGATTTTCAAGCGATCGCGCAACATATCTCGGAGTTAAAACAAGCATGGCAAAAACTCAATTCCGAAAATGTCCCCGATGCCGTTATTGAGTTTCTCAAGGCCGCAGCCGATCGCGGAGCCTCTCTCGATTTATTAACCCCAGAAGTACGAGAATGGCTCGAGGAACATAACTTATCCCGTTCCTTGAAAATTCGCCTCAATTAATCAAAAATAGTGCCGATAAAATAGATCGATCGCTGAAAAATACCCCTAACTGGTGACGGGGGACTGATAACTGATAAGATTGCTAATGCTGTATTGGTAAGGCGGAATGGCTGAGACTCTATTTTTCAATGCACTCCGAGACGCAACGGATGAAGAAATGGGGCGGGATGAAACCGTCCTCGTCATGGGGGAAGATGTGGGACATTATGGCGGCTCCTATAAAGTCACAAAAGATTTATGTACAAAATATGGGGACTGGCGCGTATTAGACACCCCGATCGCAGAAAATAGTTTTTGCGGCATGGCCGTCGGTGCTGCGATGACGGGGTTACGTCCCATCGTCGAAGGAATGAACATGGGGTTCTTACTTCTCGCCTTCAACCAAATTTCCAATAACGCGGGAATGTTGCGCTACACTTCCGGCGGTAACTTTAAAATCCCGATGGTCATTCGCGGACCCGGTGGAGTCGGGCGACAATTAGGCGCAGAACATTCCCAACGCCTCGAGGCTTATTTTCATGCGGTACCGGGGCTAAAAATTGTTGCCTGTTCCACCCCCTACAACGCCAAAGGACTGCTCAAAGCCGCCATTCGCGATGATAATCCCGTTCTCTTCTTTGAACACGTCCTCCTCTACAATCTCAAGGAAAATTTACCGGACTACGAATATCTCTGCGCCCTCGATAAAGCCGAAATCGTGCAACCCGGTAAAGACGTGACGATTTTGACCTACTCGCGCATGCGCCACCACTGCACCCAAGCCGTCAAAATTCTGCAAAAGCAAGGGTCGCACTACGATCCTGAAATTATTGACTTGATTTCCCTCAAGCCTTTTGATATGGAAGCGATCGCCAAATCTATTCGCAAAACCCATCGAGTGATTATCGTGGAAGAGTGCATGAAAACCGGAGGCATTGCCGCAGAATTGGCCGCCCTGATTAACGAACAACTCTTTGATGAACTCGACGCACCCATCGTGCGCCTCTCTTCTCAAGATATTCCCACCCCCTACAATGGAACCTTGGAGCATCTCACCATCGTTCAACCCCCGCAAATTGTCGAAGCCGTCCAAAAGCTCATGACCGCCCAAATCTAAACCATGCAAAAACAACGCGTTACCTTTGCCGTTATTATCGGGTTGGTGTTTGCCGCGATCGCCCTCCTGACCCAATTTCCCCTCAATCAAGGGCTAGATTTGAAAGGCGGCGCAAGGCTGACCCTACAAGTTCAACCCACTGAAGAAATTACCTCCATTTCTGCCGAAAATCTCTCGGATGCCAAACGGGTGATCGAAAACCGCGTCAATGGTTTGGGGGTGGCGGAACCTGTAGTTCAAACGGTGAACCCCGACAAAATCGTCGTGCAGCTTCCCGGGGTCAGCGATCCCCAACAAGCAGAGCGCGTTTTGGGGGAAACGGCACAATTAGAATTTCTCCGCCAAAAACAAGGTAGTGAAGGACAACTCCCCGTAGAAGTACAGTTACAACGGGTAGCACAATTAGAATTGGAAGCTCTCCAACAAGCAGAAGAACTCGACCGCGAAGCGATCGCAACGGCCAAAGAAGCCGTAGAACAAGCGAATGAGACTATTCTCGAACTGTTTGAACCGACGGGTTTAACCGGAAAATCCCTCACCAATGCTCTCGCCGGCACAAACCCCGCCAACCAATGGGAAGTCAACCTTTATTTCGATCCCGAGGGAGGTAACCAATTTGCCGAACTTACCAAAGCGATCGCCGGCACCGGACGCACCATCGGCATTTTCCTCGACGGTCGCTTGATTAGCTCTCCGACCGTGAGTGCAGAATATGCAGTAAGCGGAATTACAGGAGGACGCGCCAGTATTTCCGGTTCCTTGGACTCTCAAGAAGCCGTCGAACTCGCCATTCAATTACGCGGCGGCGCACTGCCTTTTCCCGTAGAATTGGTGGAAAATCGCACGGTGGGAGCGACCTTGGGTCGAGATAGCGTCAATCGCAGTATTGTAGCGGCGGTTTCGGGGTTGGTATTGGTCCTGATCTTTATGGTGATTTACTATCGCTTGCCCGGGGCGATCGCCAATGTTGCCCTGACGATTTATACCCTCCTCACCCTCGCCTGTTATGCCTTGATTGGTGTCACCCTGACCTTACCCGGAATTGCTGGATTTATCCTCAGTATCGGGATGGCTGTTGATGCTAACGTTCTCATTTTCGAGCGGACGCGGGAAGAATTGCGATCGGGGAAAACCCTATATCGCTCCGTAGAATCGGGCTTTTTTCGCGCTTTTTCCAGTATTTTAGATGGGAATGTCACGACGTTAATTGCCTGTTTTGCTTTGTTTTGGTTGGGATCGGGATTGGTGAAAGGCTTTGCGTTAACCTTAGCGATCGGGGTAGCAGTGAGTATGTTTACAGCCCTCACTTGCAGCCGTACCCTCATGCTGTTAGTGGTCTTGGGATTTCCCAAAGTTCGTCAAAATCCCGGTTTATTCTGCCCCAATATTCCGGAACAGTGAAGAGTAAACAGTGAAGAGTTCTAACCAACAACAAATAACCAATAACCAATAACAAAATATGCGACTGAATATTATTAAACAACGGGGGTTGTGGTGGGGAATTTCGGCGGCGGCGATCGCCATCAGCGCGATCGTCATGATATTCTCCTACAGCCAACTGGGATCCCCCATTCGTCTAGGATTGGATTTTGTTGGCGGCACCCGGTTGCAACTGTCCCTTGAATGCGTGGCTACAGAGACTTGCAGCACCGCGATCGATGTGGGAGAAGTTCGCCAAGTGTTAGGCACTCTCGGCCTAGAAAATAGCTCGATTCAAGTGGTTGAAGATTATACGCTTTCTGTTCGCACTCCCACCTTAAGCGTCGAAGATCGCACCAAACTGCAAGAGGCACTCACCCGAGAATTAGGAGATTTTGACCCGAAAACCGCACAAATCGATACCGTCGGTCCGAGCATTGGCGAAGAGTTACTATCGGGGGGAATTCGTGCTTTATTTGCTGCCTTTTTTGGTATTGTCGTTTATTTAAGTTTTCGCTTTCGCTTCGATTATGCCATTTTTGCGATCGTTGCGCTCTTCCACGATGTCTTAATTACGGCAGGAATTTTCGCCATTTTAGGCTTAGCTCTCGGTAATGAAATTGATAGTTTATTTTTAGTTTCTTTGCTGACAATTATCGGTTTTTCCGTCAATGATACTGTCGTAATTTACGATCGCATTCGCGAAACGAGTCAAATCGAGAAAGGAGAATCCTTCTCGAAAATTGTCGATGATGCGGTCAATCAAACCTTAACCCGCTCTATCAATACCACGGTCACAACGGTTTTACCCTTAGTCGCAATTTTCTTGTTTGGAGGCGAAACCCTAAAATTCTTTGCCTTAGCCTTAATTTTGGGCTTCATCTTTGGATCTTATTCCAGTATTTTTATTGCCAGTACCCTGTTAGCCTGGTGGCGAGAGCGACAGGAAGCCAAGCAACCAGAAATCGCGGCCGAGGAACGGGTTTCTGATGAAATCAAAACCGAAACGGATATCTCGGGCTCTTGAATTTTCTCAACAGAACAGCTAGACATGAGTAGCGATCGATGAATCGAGAGCCGTGGCAAAAATTAGACTCCCATTTACAAAGAAAAGTACAGCGCTTACACCGATTAATGGTTTATTTTCGTTGGTTCTCCGTTCTTTTATGTTGGTGCATTCTCGCTCCCATTTCTTTGTGGTCTTTGCGAGAAGAAATATCCTTAATCGCCGATTATTTTACTTGGTCTGCTCTCCGCTATACGTTCATCTTTAATCCCTTAGAAACTTTATTTTTAGCAATCTGTATTGGCATGACAACAGGCGTTTTAGTCTGGCAAAGTCGCAATATTCTTTGGGGAATTCCCCCGCGATATCAACAACGCTTGCAGCAGCAAGTCAGGAAAATCGAAGCCCGAGGCAGAACCCACCCTCTATGGGATTGGATTAATCAATAAATTCTCATGCTCCGAGAATATTTTACTGGAGGTTAAAATCATGGATATTCCTCAAAGTTTGTTCAAAGAATTAAAATTGTATCTCATGATGCAAACTGAAAATAATGATGCCGAGGCACAATATTTACTCTATCGTTTAGACCAACTCGATGAGCCTCAAGAGGAACGGATAGAAGCAGCAAAACTTGTCGTTCCTCCAACAGGAGAAGAATTAAAATGCTGATTCAATTTCACAAACTCATCTAATACACAATCGGTATTATTTTTTAGAGAGAGGGAACAATCATAATAGTAGAGAGGAATTTAGATATCTCTGGCAATATTAATTTTCCTTCGAGAGAAAAGATTTGGGGAACTTGTTGCGATCTTTTCCCAGTTATCACAAATTGCTAGTTTTTTCCCAGAAAAGAATATAAAAAAAGTGAAGAGTCTTGTCGCAATGGCGTTGATTTGCTATGAAGGGTAGGAAAGAAATTCTTAACTCTGAGTACCTCATGTTGAAACTTTGCGGGATTATAGCAAAATCGAGCGCGATCGCAATGTGCCTCGCCTTGTGTAGTACGGAAGGGGCGATCGCCGTCGAGATCCTCCCGCTCGACCCCATTGATGGTAACGCGATCGACACTCTAGAAACAGATCCTCTCGCAGAACTCACCTCTGTTCAGCAACTCTCCGATGTAGAGCCGACGGATTGGGCTTACGAAGCCTTAAGCGCTCTCATGGAGCGTTATGGAGTTATCGCTGGCTATCCCGATCTGACCTTTCGCGGCGATCGCTCTCTCTCGCGTTATGAATTTGCCGCAGCTCTCAATGCCGTAACTGGTCGGATTGAGGAAATTATCGCTAAGACCACAACAGATTTAGCATTACAAGAAGATATTGAAACCCTGCAACGATTACAAACAGAATTTGCAGAAGAATTTGCAGTTGTGGGGACAAAAGTTGATGCTCTAGAGAGTCGTGTTACCCAGCTCGAAGAGAATGCTTTTTCAACGACAACGAAATTTAGCGCTCAAGCATTTTTTAATGTCACTGGTATGACAGCCGGAGGTAACGTGACTGCGGAAGGAATATCCGTTCCTATAAACGGTTTTAGTACATTTCGGATTGCTGCCCGCGATCCAGTGACGAATCAACCTATCACTGAAACCGTTACCGAGTCTCCTGGAATTACTCTAGGAGAAGCTACTCTGTTTTTTATCAATACCTCTTTCACGGGTCGAGACACACTCTCTCTAAATTTGTTTCAAGCCAATAGCGATCCCCCCTCCTTTGCTTACCATTCCGCTAATTTTGCATCTGCTGGGTTTCATCTGACGGAAACCAACCCGGCTTTTCCGTTAGTGGGCAGTTTTGGGATGCTGGAAGCCTTTTATCAATTTCCTATAGGAGATTCCATCAATGTTGCAATCGGTCCAGCAGTTCGTGCAGATCGGTATTTTGATACCAATCCCTACACGAACTATATTAGTGGGGCAGGACTGTTAAGCTCTTTTATCTCGCCTCTATTTCTCGATGTTTCTCGACTTTCCGGAACTATAGTGAGCTGGAAAATTAGTCCGCAATGGCAGTTAGATGCTAGTTATCGGGTCAATAGAAACGAAGCAAGCCAAGAGGGATTCTTCAATGCTTTGGGAAAATTTGCCAATCTGACTTTTCAGTTGAACTATTCTCCCAGCAATAATGCCACGATCCGATTCGGTTACGATCGCGCTCTCATTCAAGGTTCCGACCCCGGCTCGGGTATCCCTACAAGATTGAGTAATAATTTTATAGGTGCTGCCGATGATAGCTTTGGAGGAGAATTAAAGGATACTTTTTCCCATAATTTTCTGATCAACTTTGATTGGAAACTCTCTGACTATTTTGCCCTCTTCGGACGCTATTCTTACAGTACCTATCATTTAACTCCAAGAACTGCAGGTCGCAGCGAAGGAGATGTCGAAGTCCAAGCCTTTCAACTTGGTATGGCCTTTCCCGATCTCTGGAAAGAAGGATCGCTGCTAACAGTTGATGCAGTCATTCCTTTTAATATTTTATCGGGGCGAGATTTTGTGATTTCAGGAAATGGCGATAACGGAACGCAAATCAATCTCAGTGCCAATTACTTTTTTCCCATAAACGATAATATTTCCATCATGCCAACTCTTTTTGGTGTTTTCAATGTTAATAACTTTAACAGCAATCCCTTTATCTATGGTGGGCTATTGAGGACGCAGTTCTTATTTTAAGATGTTGTTTTCTGAAGCAGGTGCTTTAGCCCCAATAGTCGCGTTAAGATAGGACGTTGAGATCTTCTATTCAAATGTTATGGATAAGCGATCGCTATTTCGCAAAACAAGTAGGGGCTGGGTTATCGGCTTGTCTGTTGCAGGGGTTCTGGCTATTGGTGCGGCCGCATTATATAGCGTCAGAACTCTACAACATTTGTCAGCTTCGACAGCAGAAGAAACAGAAGTTCCCGTACTCCCTGAAATCGAGGCCGTCACCGCATTGGGACGGATCGAACCATTAGGAGAAGTAATTCAAGTTGCCCCTTCTCCTTCTTCGGTAACGGGAGGTGCAAAAGTCGAACGCTTATTCGTCAAGGAAGGCGATCGCATTCGCGCCCAACAAATTGTTGCCCAACTCGATAGCTACGGTCGTTTGAAAGCAGCTCTCGAGAGTGCCAAAGAAGATGTTGCCGTAGCAGAAGCCAATTTAGCTGTAGTCAAAGCGGGGGCTAAGCGCGGAGAAATCGCCGCACAACAGGCAACCATTCAGCGCTTACGAGAACAATTACGCGGGGAAAGTGCGACCCAAACCGCAACGGTGTCTCGCATTGAAGCCGAGCTACGCAATGCAGAAACAGAATACAATCGCTACGAGCAATTACATCAAGATGGCGCAATTTCTACCTCAGAACGAGATACTCGATTTTTAACCCTCGCGACGACTCGAGAGCGAGTCACTGAAGCCAAAGCCAATAAAATTCGCACCGAGGCCACGTTAGAGCGGCAAATTCGCGAGGCGATCGCCACTTTGGATCGCATTGCCGAAGTGCGTCCGGTGGAGGTTCGCCAAGCAACAGCCAGTGTAAACCTAGCTAAAGCTGCCGTGAGACAAGCGCAAGAGGAGTTAGAGTTGAGTGTCGTGCGATCGCCGATCGAGGGGCAAGTTTTAGAAATTAACGCTCGGGTAGGAGAAGTGACGGGGACAGACGAGGGAATTATTGCGATCGGCAAAACCGATCGCATGGTTGTGGTGGCCGAAGTGTACGAAAGTGATATCAGTCGCGTTCGTCTCGATCTCGAGGCGGCAATTAAGAGCGAAAACGGTTCGTTTGAGGGAGAAATACGCGGGAAAGTCAGTAATATCGGTTTGCAAATTGGCAAAAGAGATGTTCTCGATACGGATCCGGCTGCCGATGTCGATGCTCGCGTGGTTGAAGTCGATATTTTACTCGACCCCGAAGACAGTCGCAAAGTCTCCGGTTTAACCAACGCGAAAGTATTTGTTGAGATTTTATTGTAATGAGACAGCCCATAACTAACAACTAATCACCCATAACTAGTCCATGAAAATTCCTCTCGCTTGGATGCAGCTTACCCACGAAAAGATCCGCTTGCTGATTGCTCTAGCGGGAATTAGTTTTGCAGATATTCTCATGTTTATGCAGTTTGGTTTTCAAGATGCACTCTTTGAAAGTTCAATTGTTTTACACAAAAAAGTTAAAGGGAATATTTTTTTAGTGAGTCCTCAGTCCACGGCACTGATTGCAATGGATAACTTTTCTAAGCGGCGCTTGCATCAGGTTTTAGGCATTGAAGGAGTAAAAGCAGTTTATCCCATTCATCTCGCTTTTGCACTTTGGAAAAACCCTGAAAATGGCGTGACGCGAAGTATTATGACCATCGGGATCAATCCTGTTGAAAGCATTCTCGATCTACCGGGGCTGCAAGAAAATTTAGATCGAATTAAATTAGAAGATTATATTCTCTTCGATCGCTTGTCCCGTCCCGAGTTTGGTGCGATCTCGGAACTTTTAGAACGTGGAGAGAGCGTAGAAACAGAAGTCGCGGAACGACGAGTCAAAGTCGGTGGCTTATTCGATCTAGGGGCTTCTTTTGGTGCAGATGGCAATATTATTACCAGCGATCTTAATTATGGACGAATTTTTGGAGAAAGAAATCCGGATTTAATTGAAATGGGAGTGATTCAAGTTCGAGAAGAAGTTGATACTCATGCCGTTTTGTCAAGAATTCGTGAAGAGTTCTATGTACGCGATAATGATAATATTTTAATTCCTCAAGATGTCTTGGTACTTTCTCGAGAAGAATTTATTGATTTTGAGAAAAAATATTGGCAAGACAGTACAGCGATCGGGTTTATTTTTACCCTCGGGGCGGGAATGGGATTTATTGTCGGTATGGTGATTGTTTATCAAATTCTTTATACCGATGTTGCGGATCATCTCCCAGAATATGCAACCTTAAAAGCAATGGGATATACGGATTTTTATTTGCTGAAAGTCGTGTTCCAAGAAGCAATTATTTTGGCATTTGTCGGTTATATTCCGGGCTTTGCTCTTTCTAATTTTCTCTATTTGTTAACCGCCAATGCGACGGCTTTACCTGTTTTTATGGATGTTGCGAAAGCCAGCACCGTACTGATTTTAACCTTGATCATGTGCGTGGGATCTGGCGCGATCGCCGTGCGAAAACTCAGTGCAGCAGATCCCGCCGATATTTTCTAAAAGTAAAGTTTTATTGCAGAATGGAGGATTTCTGTATTTTAGACCTCAAGGAAAGATGAAAATAAATTTCTAGACAATCAACGTTAAAAGGAATTTTTAGGCATGATCGGCCACAGCGATCGCGAATATTTGCGAATATTTTAAAAGCACAAAAAGTCAAAATACACAACAATCGGGAACAAAATTCAACATTTTTTTTACATTTGTCTATATTTTCTGTCGCATGATAGTTAAAAGTCAGTCGATCGATTTCCTGCAAGAGGAGAAAGCAATTTATCAATTTCTCCACGCAAGCTATGAAGAGTATTGCCAAACGAATATTGCTCAAATTGTCAGCTTTTCCCAACAGCTTAATGATATCGATCCCCTCGCTGCTTTTCAAGCGCTACTTCAAGACAATCGCCGACATTTTTATTGGGAATGCCCGAAAACGCGAGAAGCTGTTTTGGGTTATGGAGAAGTCAGATCTTTAGATATCAATTCTTCTGATGACTTTGCCGATCGTTCTCTCGATCGCGATCGCTTCATCCGCGTCCGAAATTTTATGCAGGAATGTTTAAAACAAATTGTATCGCCTCAAGCTCCTCTTCACAAGGAAGCAAATCCCTACTTTTTTTGTAGTTTTACATTTTTTCCCACTGCTGCGAGTGCCGATTATCCATTTCCAATTGCCACAATTTTTCTGCCACAATTTCAAGTAATCTGTAAAAATAATCGTTGTTTTTTTGTTGCTAATATTGCGATAAATCAAACGCTAAATATAAAATCAGTAGTTAAAGAAATTATACAAGCCATACAAAAAATTCGCCAATCTCATCTTAATCTTTTCTCCTCTTCTCTCAAGCCGCAAAACCATTTTAATCCCCAAGCAAAAGAACGCAACGAACATCATTTTAAAATTGCCGTTCAATCGGCTTTAAATGCAATTCAAAAAAGGCAACTGAGTAAAATCGTTCTCTCGCATCCCCTCGATCTTATTTCTCCGGTTCCTTTTAAAATCATTGAATCTTTGCATAATTTACGTCAAAATTATCCCAATTGCTATCTCTTTGCGATCGCAAACGATCGCGGCCATCGTTTTATCGGTGCCAGTCCAGAACGCGCCATCGGTTTACGCGATCGGCAATTAATCACAGATGCTTTAGCCGGTTCTGCACCTCGCGGAAAAACCCAAAGAGAAGATAGATTATTCGCTCAACAATTACTGAATAGCGAAAAAGATCGACGAGAACATCAAGCCGTGAAAGAATTCATTTTACAGTGCTTTGCAGAACTTAATTTGCCAGTTCGGCGATCGCCCCTACAAGTCTTGCAATTGGATAATATTCAACATCTCCATACCCAGATTTCCGCTCGTGTTCCCCTGACTCTACATCCCCTCGATATCATCGCCAAATTGCATCCAACTCCCGCCGTTGCTGGCGTTCCCACCCATGCAGCCTGCGATCGCATTCGCTGTTACGAAAACTTCGATCGCGCCTTATATGCTGCTCCGTTAGGCTGGATCGACGCTCGCGGAAACAGTGAATTTATCGTGGGGATTCGATCTGCCGCCATTTTTGGCGATCGCGCTCGACTTTATGCAGGAGCCGGTATTGTGGCCGGTTCCGATCCCGAGGGAGAGTTGGCTGAAGTGCGCCTAAAACTCCAAGCCATGCGCCAAGCCTTAATTTAATATTCCAAAACCTTCAACCATCTTTCTTTGGGAAAAATTTCCAAATTGGGATCGAGTAATTTAATCAGATCGCCCAATATATCCGGTTCCGTTACGGCAACCAAGCCTTTACGAATAGCTTGAAAGGTTTGATAATCAATGGGACTATCTTCTCGTTCGGTTCTCTGTTGAATTTCATCAATGCCTAACAAAGCGATCGCACCCTCAAGCAATTGAATCAAGCGCAAATGTTGCGGTAAATCTTGCATAACAGGATATTGATAGAGTTCTTGGGATTTTTCCAAGGAAATTTGGGCAATAAAACTCAATCTTGGCAAATCTGCGGGAACCGCACGATTTTTTTGCAAAAGTTCGAGACAAACTTCAAAAGGGTTGATGGAATGACCGTTTAATCTCGCGGTATAGGCATTCATATCCAAGTTTAAAATTCCGGCTAAGCGCTCGTGGACTTCAATATCTGGAGTCCCTTTCCCTTGTTTCCAGCGCAAGAGATAGCTATTAGGAATTTTGAGTTGTAGAGCCAGTTGGCGTTCGGATTTGAAGAATTGTCTAGCTTCCTCCAGCAAACTCGCAAAACGCTTGTATTTTTCGGGGGACATTTCAATGAAAAATGAACAATGAACAATGTTAGATTTTGCGACGCAGATTGAACCAAAGGCGGCGAAGATAAAGTTTTAATGGATTTTGTCTGAGGCGATCGCGCCGCCAATCTCTCGCGGTTTGCTCGATGATTTCGGAAAAACTCGGAGAAATCGAATATAATCCAGTCAAGCGATCGATGGTCAATCGCTGCTGTATGGCTAAAGTTAATAAGTTAATTAATTCTCCTGCTTGAGATCCTACAAGCGTCGCGCCTAAAATTTGACCTTTGCGATTAAGAATGATTTTAAAAAAACCTGTCATTTCTTCCACCAGAATTGCTTGCGACACTTGTTTAAAATAACGTTGATAAACGAGAATATTTTGATTATATTCTCGTTTGGCATCGCGTTCGGTTAAACCAATTCTTGTTATATTGGGATCGGTAAAGATAATACGAGGAGTTTTTTGGCGATCGCATTTTTGAGTGGGTAAGTAAAGGGCATTATGCAGGGCAATATCGGCTGGATATCGAGAGAGATGAGATAATTCGAATTCATTTTCAATACCACTGCAAAGATAAATTTGCGAATGACGAGTTTGCAATTTGAGATCGATCTGCGGATTTTCCGGATTGATTCCCAGTCCTTCTAAATTTAAGTTTTCTAAATTGGGTCGATAGCCAACAGCCCAAATAATCTCATCTGTTTCAATGGCATTATCGCCAACTTGCAGCCATTTTGTTTGTGCGATTTTCTGAACTTGAGTAATGGGGCTGTGGGTCAAAAGAGTAATGCCTTCGACTTCTAATTGTGCTTGAATAATATGAGTGGCTTCGGGTTCTTCTCGGGATAATATTTTGCGATCGATAATCAAAGTTACTTTTTTGCCTAACCGCGTTAAACTTTGAGTGAGTTCGAGTGCCAGAGGAGTCCCACCCACGATCGCTAAATTTTTGGGCAATTGTAATAAAGTTTGCGATTTCCACAAGCGATCGGGAGTCAAATAGCCAATTTCTGTTAACCCTTTGATTTCGGGAAGTTGGGGACGAGATCCCATTGCGAGGAGGTAAGAACGCGATCGTAATTTTCGTTCTCCAACCCTAAAAGCTAAGTGGGGACGGCGGCAAAATTCCCCCACTCCTGCGATAAAATCGACTCCCGTTGCACTTAAAATTGCGGGAGAATATTGTTCGGAAATCGTGGCGATCGCTTTCTCTATTCTTGCGATCGCCTGTTGTAAATCAATCTCGCCGACTTGTGCTGAAATCCCAAATTTTGCTAATTCTTTCCCTTGATAATATCGCTGACTCAAATCTCCCAAGCTATAACTATAAAATGAATGATATTCTCCCAGACAATTTTGAGAAACTAAAGCAACGCGAGCTTTCAGCAAGGCTGCATTCATTGCGGCATAAGCTCCTTGAGGAGTATAGCCAATAATGACTAAGTCATATTCGACAGACATTTTATTGTTGGTTATTGGTTGTTGGTTATTGGTTATTTCTCAAACTGCTAATTACCGATGATAATGCGTCAATCAATTGTTTATTTTCTGCGGGGGAGCGAACGGCAATACGAAAATAGCGATCGCCTAATTCTGGAAAACTCAAACAATCTCGAATGAGGATTCGATCGCGTTTTAATAATTGTAATTGTAATTGAGAACAGGAATATTGACTCTTCGTTAATAAAAAATTAGCGACACCGGGAATGGGAGCGAGGCCGGGTAATGTTGCGAGACGGCGATATAAAAAATCCCGAGCCGTTACCAACCAATCTCGAGTTTGTTGTTGAAATTCGCGATCGCTCAAGACGGCTTGTCCTGCAGCTGCGGCTAAAGCGTTAACACACCAGGGATCGCGCATTTTTTGCCACCGTTGCAGGCGATCGGGATGGGCGATCGCGTAACCCAAGCGCAACCCCGGCAAACTATAAAACTTAGTTAGCGATCGTAAAATTACTAAGTGAGGATAATCTGGGATGCACCCCAACAAACTTTGCTGTTCTGAGGGGGCGAGGAAGTCCATAAACGCTTCATCAAGGACAACAAGATCGAAACAGTCCAAAAGGGGTAAAACTTCATCCAGAGACCAAAGTTTCCCTGTAGGATTGTGAGGATTATTTAACAGTAGTCCGGTTCGAGACGAACTCAATGCAGACAGTGACTCGAGAGAAAAAGAGAGTTTACCTTGTTTGAGGAAGGAATATAACTCAACATTCGCTCCAAAAGCCTCTAAGCCGCGTTGATAATCGCCAAAAGCAGGAGTGGGTAAAATTACCTTTTCCCGTTGAGCGAGTTCCCAACAAGCCCAAGTGAGCAGTTCTGCCGAACCGTTTCCCGGAAGAATCCAATCTGGTGAGAGATTATGCCACCGAGCGAGGGTCGAGCGCAACTGAGGGTATTGGGGGTCGGGATACCGCGAGAGGGAAAACAAACTCTCTTGAATAGCTGCAATCGCGCTTTGGGGAGGGCCCAAAGGATTGATACTAGCCGAAAAATCCAAGATTTCGTCGGCAGAGCAGCCCGCGATCGCAGCGGCCCAATTCAGATTGCCTCCATGCTCGGGTCGAGGGTAAATCTCGCTCATCGGGCAATCGGATAATTACTTTTTGTTGGGGGAGACTTTATCTTTAAAAAGTTTCCCGGGGGAGAAAGCCGGCACTTTAGTTGCGGGGATGAGCATGGTTTCCCCGGTTTTGGGATTGCGACCTTCTCGTTCTTTGCGATCGCGCGGTTCAAATGAGCCAAAGCCAACGAGGGTGACTTTCTCTCCGTCTGCGACAGTGTCCATAATGGTTTCAATGGTGGCACTAATGATCGCATCGGCCTCTTTTTTGGTTACGCTGGCTCTGGTGGCCACCATATCCACTAATTCCCCTTTATTCATGAAATTATCTCCCGTGTTCTGAATGTGTTTTTGTTAAATGGAACGGCTATTGTTCCAGTTTGCAAAAGCCTGCGAGGACTTCTCCACCGCGAGGGTGGAAAGTTTGCTGAAATCCCCGTAGGCTCAAAGATTCACGCTCATTATTCTAAGCGTAGAAAGTCCAATTTGGATCGTGGAAAGTACGAATTTTAAGGTTATTTCTTGATTTTCCCCCGATTGATTAGCATTTTCAATACTTTTAGAGCTAATTATAGTGCATTTGTCTATTAGAGTGGGCCAACCCTATCGAGCAGTGGATCGCTCCGTCAACGAAACCGATAGATTGCCCTTGGTAGCTTTACTCCAAAACAGTGAATCAATTGGCAGATTAGTGTGTTAATATGAGGATTGAGAATAAAGAACGTTGATGGATTTTTGTTTCAGTATTAACGATTTTGCGATCGGGTATTGGCAGGCTTCTCTCCGCAATTTTGGCTCAATACACAACATAAAACTTCTGTACCAAACATTTCTGTACCAAGGACAATACAAATTATGTCGATTTATGTAGGCAATCTTGCCTATGAAGTTACTTCAGAAGATCTCACTTCTGTTTTTGCTGAGTACGGGACGGTTAGCCGCGTTCATATTCCTACCGACAGCGAGACTTCTCGTCCACGAGGATTTGCTTTTGTCGAAATGCAGTCGGAAGCCGAAGAAGACAAGGCCATAGCTGCCCTTGATGAGGCAGAGTGGATGGGTCGCGAACTCAAGGTTAACAAAGCAAGACCTCGTAAAGAAGGCGGCGGCGGCTCTTTCGGTGGCGGCGGTCGGAGAAACAACCGCTAGTGAATATGGAAACCTAAAAGCAGAAAGTGAGAGTTAGCCCTTGATTAAAATCAAGGGTCGTCGAAATTTAAGCTAACGCCGGGACATTCTTGGCATCACCTCCACTTCTCACTCGATGAGAAAATAGCAAAAGCAAAACCCCGCGATCCTTCTGGCGATTGGGGGTTTTGCTTTTGCATCTTTAAAGTGTGGGGGGATGGGGACGAGAAGTCAATTAATTCCTTCAGTCCCTCAACCCTTGTTAGTCTTTCTCGCTTGTCATGAAGGCCGCAACGCGATCGCTGGAAATTTCCTTGATGGCATTCCAAGCAACATCAAAAAGGCGATTGGGGTGAAACTCATCTTTGACGAGATCCCAAAGGCGTTGGACTTCTTCTGTGTGCAGGCGATCGTTTTCTGTGAGTGCCAATAAAATTTGCTGTCGTAAATAACGCCCTTCTTCAGAAAGGAGATATTGCAGCCCGAGTTGTGCAGTGGGCAATATATCTAAACTGCCGTCGCTTTGCGCGATCGCGAGCATATTTTCCAGCCGTTCCCATTTAAACTTCCCATCTTGGATGAGAACTTCCAATAAGCGGCGGCGCATGGCGGGAGATTCCCCGCGCAACAGGCGTTTAGCTACGTAGGGATAGGCAATTTCGACAATGCTAAATTCAGGATCTAAAGTTAATGCCAACCCTTCTTGCGTCACTAGCGAGCGGATAATCAGAGAAAATTTAGCCGGGACGCGGAAGGGATACTCGTACATCAACTCGGAAAATTCATCGGTGATGGTTTTAAAGTTAAAATCCTTCACTTTTTCGCCCATTGCATTGCCCAGCACTTTTTCAAGGGCGGGAATAATGGGAGTCATATCGGTTTCCGAAGCGAGAAATCCCAACGCTTTAAAGTCATCTGCTAAGCGCAAATAATCGCGGTTAATGAGATGGACGACGGAAGCGGCGAGGGTTTCTTTAGTATGTTCGTTTAACTGATCCATCATGCCAAAATCGATATAAGCCATGCGTCCATCTGGCATGGCAAATAAATTCCCCGGATGGGGATCGGCATGAAAAAAGCCAAATTCTAGAAGTTGACGCAGTCCGGAAACAACCCCAATTTTAATCACTTCATTGGGATCGACTCCGACGGCTTCAATACTTTTGGTATCGGTAAGTTTAAAGCCGTCGATCCATTCCAAGGTGAGAACGCGATCGCTGGTATAGCGCCAATAAATCGCAGGAACTTTGACCGTCGGATCGTCGCGAAAATTAGTAGCAAATATTTCCGCATTACGAGCCTCGTTAAAGTAATCAATTTCCTCAAATAATTTTGTTCCGAATTCATCGACAATCAAGGTGAGATCGTGACCCATATTTAAGGGCAGCCAAGGGGCGATCCAACTGGCTGCCCAGCGCATTAAATAAAGATCGAGGGTAATAGTGGGACGCAAATTCGGTCGCTGCACTTTAACGGCAACTTTTTCCCCACTGTGTAAAACGGCTTGATACACTTGTCCGAGGCTGGCGGCAGCGACGGGGTGCGAGGAGATTTCTCGATAGGCTTCTTCTGGGGTACGGTCTAAATCTTTCTCAATAATGGCAAAAGCGGTGGCATTGTCGAAGGGAGGCAGGCGATCTTGCAGTTTGACCAGTTCGACAAGAAAATCTTTCTGAATGAGATCCGGTCGGGTGGAGAGGGCTTGACCGACTTTAATGAAGGTGGTTCCCAAATGAGTGAGGGTTTGACGCAAATCTGTTGCGCGTTTCAACTTGTTTTTTTCGGTGACGTTTCGCCAGCGATCGAGGAGGAAGCGAAGGACGAAACCACCGAGATGCCAGAGAATGGTACAGGCACGCCAGAGAGCCAACCAAGGTCTGTAGCGGTAGTATTTGGCGATCGCTTGGGGATCGTAGCGTCGCGATCGCTCTCGCGGGGGTTGACCGTCATCAGAAACAAGTTGATATTGACTCACAAGATTTTTTGACCTCTCGCTTGCAAAGATTCTTTACTTTCAGTATACAAAAACACAAAGTTTTGTTAACACGATACGCGGTAATTTTCCCTCTTTAGGAGGAGAACAAGGCGATCGCTCGCGCTTTGGCGTTAAGCGGGCTAAGCGTTTGGCGGGTTCAATTCGTCCCGATGTCGAAAGGTAAAGATTTGTAAACAAAAGTAATAATAATTCCTTTGTTCTGTTTAGTTGCTCTGCAAAGCGGCGATCGCACTACTATAAATCGTCAATAAACGCACTTCGTCAAGGGGGCGATCGTCGTTCCACGTTAAAGCTACACAAGAGCGACTGCCAGTTTTATCCACTAATTGCGTCGTAAAGTTCAGTACCCCCGGTTCTGAACCTCCTTTAAATGCGATACTTCGCCAATCGGCGGGATTGGCAATTCCGGGATTGACCGACATTAAGGGTAAATCTCCGACTTCTGCCATTAACGCGCACAATTCTCGACTGGTAAAAAACCATTCTATATCTGTGGCAATGGGATTGCCAGCGAATAGGTTCGCATTTGGTAAAGAAGCCGATCTCGTAGTTTCTAAAACTTGTCTTTTTTCTTCTTCATTGCCTTCGCGATATTGTTGCAAAATTCTTTGATTTTCCGGATTCTTTAAAACAAAGAATTCGCGAGTGGTTAAAAAGGGGCGATTGCGTTGAGAAAATGTTTCTATTTTCTCTCTTCCCAACAGAGACATTAACGTGTCTGTCGCCGTATTATCGCTAAGCGAAATCATTAAGGTTGCCAAAGTATGCAAGGTTACAGGAAAACCTTCTTGCCAATCTTGTAGCATTCCCGTGGGTAAACTCTGCCACTGAGATTCGAGTTTTATAACTTCATCCCATGCTAAGTTTTCTGCGTTTATTTCTTGTTGTAATGCGGCTAAAACTGCCAATTTAAAAGCCGAGCCAACTGCCAAAGGGCGATCGCTATTTAACTGTGCGATCGCCTTGCCATCTCGTGCGACAAAAAAACCAATTTCTCCAGAAAATTCTTGTAACTGCTGTATAATTTCTTCCCAACTCAAGGTATTACCAACAGGCGGTTGAAAAAACAAATAAATGATTTTCCTTTCTTCATTTAAACTGATTTGAGTTGGGACACTTCCCTTCTCAAATACAATCAGGTAGCCCTCTTCTGCTTCGCGAATGGTTTGATAATTGCCCAAGGTTTGCCGAATTTGCCCGAGAATTTTCTCGAGATCCGCTAAGGGAATTTGTTGCAAAAATAGGGGCGCAAACCATTCAGACTCTAGAGAAGGTTCTGTAAATAAGCGATCGAGAACAACAATGTTCGTATCGTTAACAGTGCGATCGTTCGCTGGGTTAATTTGTGCGATTTCAGGAGCAGCTAAACTAATTGGTTCAATCGATACCCAGAGAAAAGGAATAATGAGAAATCCAAGGAGAAGTTTTTTCATGATTGTTTACTCTCAATATACTGATATTATATTGACATTAATTTTATCATTTTCTATTGCGATTTCGTCCGCGAAGTTCCCGAGCTTTTGCTTGTAAGTCCTGAAAAAAGTCCGAGTCAACAATAGAGTCAACTTGCTGTTTTCGTTTAGCGTGATCGATTTCAATTTTCAAAACTTTGACTTGCTCCTTGAGTTTTTCTTCCCGCTTGCGAACTTTTTCAACCATGATATCGAATACCGAGGCAAGAGTTCCGATTTCATCCGAAAAACGCCTCTGAGTAAACGATGATAAATCGAGATTGTAACTTCCTTCCCCAATTTGTTCTGCTGCTTTCGTTAAATTTGCGATCGGTTTAGTAATAACCCCAGAAATCAATAAAACCAAAACAAAAAGCGTCCCATAAGTCAGGCTAAATGCGACGATAATACGACCTCGGACTGCTTCTTGTACTTCATTGACATAATCGGCTCTAAAATCTACTCCGATCGCAGCAATTTTTGTACCGACATCATTTTCGAGGGGACGATAGCCGCTAATCCAATTTCCCCAATCATCTTTATAGGGCTTATCTCTAACTGTTAATTCATTCAGGCCTTGAGATATTGTTGTTTTGGGTTCGTAGTATTCTAAAAACTTGGCCCCCTCAAAAATACGGTTTGTATTGGCTGCACTTCCACTGCCGACAAAAACAACAGTATTCGGCTTCGGACCTTTGACATAGGTGTACACATAAGCGCGAGGTTCGATTTTTTCTACAGTAGCCAGCCATTGTACGTGCTCCCAGTAGCGAGAATCCGTGACATCTCGATAACCTTCCGGTCTCGATTCTCGCGTTTTCGATAATGCCAGTAATTCTTCGCCATCAATTCCTTGAGCAGCCGCTTTCATGGTATCGAGAAGATCGGCTTTAATGCGTTTCAAAGCTGTTTCTGTTGCAAATTGATAAAACCAATAATAAGCAACTGCAAATACACCGCTAAACACGATCGTGAATAGCAATAACATCTTGACTCTTAGACTAACAAAGCCAAACAATTTATTGTTTTGTTTGATTTTTTCCATGCTTATTTCTCCTTAATTTAAAATTTTAGTTTATCAATTACACTTTGGCCGCGCTGTCTCCGTTTTAAGCGCCAATTCAGCAAACTGATATCGTAATATTTTCGCATCTGCAAGATCGACCATAAGGTAAATAAAGAGGTCAAAACCGCGATCGCGAGATAAACGTAAAAATAGAAAGAAGTTTGCCAGCGAATGCCCAGCCAAACAATGGTTCCCGTTACAATACAGCCAATAATAGTTCCCGTGGCGAAGAGATAGCTATCCATAAATAAACTGACTCGCCCTCGACGCTCTAATGGCACGAGAGATTGAATCGATTTACGGGCGGATTCATCAACAGTCAATTGCGTAATTTTAGACAGGGAAAAGCCACCAATTCCGCCAATGGCACCGGGAAAAATAATCATGCCGATCGAGGCGATCGCTTGAGCCAAAGGTAAAAAGAAAAAACTATTTTTCAGGGAGAAAAATTCGAGAATGCGGCTGGTTAAAAAGGCTTGGACAAACCATGCCGTAACGATCAATCCCAGACGATAAAGACTGTAAAATCGTTGGTAGCCGTAGAGATCGGGAAAACTTTCATTGGAGACAACTAAAAAGCGAAATTCAAAAATCGTTAAACAAATATTAATCGCAACGATCGCAAATGTAAGATAGCGAAATGACAACACCTCACGGACGAATCCTCCACCTTCAGTTAAAGTTTCCACCAAATTTTCCGGCTTGCGTCGGTGGGTTCGTAGAGGCCGATAACTCAATCCGGTTTGCAAGACAACATAAGCGCTCAAATAAATTAAGACATTAAAGAGCAGTAATTCTTCAACTTGCAAGCCCAAATACTGGACTAACGTTGGGAAAATCGCCGCGATCGCCAGACCCAGAATTTGTCCGGCAAAGTTTCCCGTGGCAATAATGGGAAATAAGCGTTTGGCTTGAGCCAAAGTTAAAAGATCGTTGGCTAAAATCCAAAATACGAGGGGAAAAAATAATAATTGCTGTTCTGCGAGTAAATATAATAAGGTGTAATTAATACCACTGGGAACGTGAAAAGCAAACATCAAGCGTAAAATTAGCAGCAATACACCATAGACAAAACACATCCATTTCATCAGACTGCGACGGTTAAAGCGATCGACAAAAAGAGATTGCAATCCCGTCAAGGCAATGGTCAGCCCCATATCCACCAGCCAAACCAGTAAAATACGATTGGCTCCTACCGTACTCAAAAAACCGCTCACGGCAACCACATCAGAAATCTGCCGAGCGAGGGAATTACTCAGCAATAAAAAACCCAAAACAAAGACGAGTTTGTTTTCTCCGGGTTGTAGGCGAAAAAGATGGCTGAAGAATGCCTTCATAAATGCGATCGGGATGACAAAGTGAGTAACTGAAGTAAGAGCGCTTTTTGCAGATGCAGGCGATTTTCGACTTGTCGAAAGAGACGGGAGCGATCGCCATCGGCAACGGTATGAGTAATTTCTTGCTCTCGGTTGGCGGGCAAACAGTGCATGACGATGGCGCGATCGGGGGCAGCCTCGAGCAGGCGATCGTTCACCTGATAAGGAGCAAGAATGCGCCCGCGATATCCGGCTTCGACTTCATCGGTTTTGCCCCGAGAAATCCAAACATCGGTATAGAGGGCATCGGCAGTTTTAACGGCTTGGTAAGGGTCGTCAATGCGTCGAACCACGTTTTCTCCGGCCAGAGACCGGGCGATATCGAGGCTGTCTTCATCGAGGGCATAAGCCTCGGGACTGCTGATGGTCAGGCGAAACCCCAATTGAGCCGCCGCCAATAACAGCGATCGCGCCACATCTTGATTGCTGCGTCCGAGATAGGTCACTTCTAAATCTTGCAAGTCTCCGAATTCCTCATAGAGGGTAAGCGCGTCGGCCATAGCCTGACAGGGATGATTGTAAGCGGTCAAGCCGTTAATCACGGGAACGGGCGACCATTGCGCCAGTTCCCGCAAGTGTTGGTAATTATTAATTCGCACCACTAACCCTTGAACATAACTTCCGAAAGTGCGAGCGACATCCGGAATGGATTCCCGTTTTCCCCAGCCGATCTCTTGACTCTGTAGGTAGAGAGAATCTCCCCCCAACTGTCTCATGGCAATTTCAAAACTGATACGCGTGCGTAGAGAAGCTCTCTCAAACAACAACGCGAGACTTTGCCCTTGCAAAACTGAGGTATTCTCCCCGAGAACAAATTCTTGTTTGAGAGTGAGAGCGTGATGGATGAGTTGCGTTAACTCTTCTGCCGACCAATCCAAAAGCGAAAGAAAATGTTGCATAAAACTCTGTTTTAATCGGTGTTTCGATCTGTTTCTCGTTCGGTAAGCGTATCCCAGATGCGTGAATTGAGCTTTCTGCCTTGTTTGGGGGTGAGATAGGGTCGATAATAGGTATTTCCATGGCGTTCGACTTGTTTGAGCAATCCTTTGGCTAACAGATCTTGCAAAAGCGAACGAACGGTTTCCGGTTCGAGATCTGCTTGCTGTAAAATTTGGTCGAAGGTACTCGATCGCTGGCGCAGGGCTGAAGTAAAGAGATGGCGTTCGGCTTCGGGAAGGTCGAGGAGATCGAGCAGATTCAACCCCATATTGACTTGGTTTTCTGGCTTCGAGATATTTTGGAGGGAACTTTCAGCGAGAATTCGGGCGACCACTCGAGCGAACTCTGAAGGATAGAGGGAGTCGCGATCGCTCAAAGAGAAAATATTATTAAAAATATTTTGGTTTTGATTGGAGACGGACATCGTTTCGATCTGAGGGAGAACTTCAACAATGTTGGTATCGTAAGCTAAAGCCACTTGTTCTCGCAGCCAAATGCGATCGATATCTGTGGGAACTTGATTAACCAGTAAAAAAGTTTGCGGAATTTCAAGCCGTTTGGCAACATCAAGAGTAACTGCCGTTCCTTGAAAGTCGGCACGCTCCAATCCTAAGAGCAGGCAAAGCAGGTCGCACAAAGCCAGTAGGGGTAAAGTGGTTTCATTCAATCCCGGATAGAGATCGATAAACAGATAATCGAGGGCAAAATCAGCAATAATTGTGTCGAGGAGGGTACTGAGAATTTTAATGTCGGAAAATTCTGGGCAAATGGTTTGTCCTTGCCTCGATAGATCGTAGGAGAAAAGATAAATCGTTCCGGTTGACTCTTCTGCGATCGCTTGATGAATATTATCCTCTTTCACTTTTTGACCGATTTCTGTTAAAGAGACCCGGCCTTGGAGATAATCGCCAAGATGGTGAGATTTTTGCAGCCCGAAATACGAGTAAATTCCGGGAAATTCGCCGCGAACGTCTAACTCGACATCGGCATCGATCGCGCCGACTCGATAACCTGCTCGGGCCATCGCAACGGCCAGATTAGCCGTTAAACTGGATTTTCCCGTTCCGTGACGAAATGAATGGACGGCAACGATCTTAGGCATGAGAGCAGTAATAACGATGGTCGTCACTGCGATCATAGTTCAAGACTTTCCCGGAAATCAATCGATGATTAGTGATTAGTGATTAGGTACTTTTTTATTTAACGCCAGAAAAGACGTAACCGATGCCGAGACGAGCGCCAATTTCTGTTTGTTCGCCAAAAAAGCCCGCACTGAAATTACTGTAGACGACAACGCGATCGCTGACTCGAAAATCAACTCCGGCGGTGGCGAGGGGGGCGACATTATTGTTTAATTCTGTATCTCGGTTGGAAAGGGTCAAGCCACCCCCAATGAAGGGATGAATCATGGACGGCTCAAAAGGATCTTTCCCTTGAATATTAATATCGTAGGTGAGGGGAAGTAAGATTGTCGTACTATCGCCGATTAAAACCGCCGGGCGCACGGAGAGATAATCGGTCAAGGCGATTTTGGCATCGATCGCTACGGAACCTTTGCCTAAATCTGTAATACCATTATCCGATAGACCGAGATTGCCTCCCAATCCCACATAACTCCAAGCGGGGTTAATGTAGCGGCGGCGCACGGCTGGGTTTTGGGCAATTTGACGATTGCGATTATTGAGGGAAACCGGCTGGGTTTGTAACTTAACGGTGGAGGAATTTTCTCGCGATCGCGCGGTTCGAGATGAAGCGTTTGATGATGAAGCGTTTGGCAGCGTATGCCGAGATAGCGCTTTACGCTGGGGTTTGGGCAGAATTTTGGTGCGATCGGGGGGTTGTTCGATGCGAGGGAGGGGAGTGAGGCGACGGGATGGGGTTGGATTTTCGGGAGCGATCGCGTTTTGGCGAGGTGCATTCACTCGAGGCAGTGGGGGAAGTGCGGGTAATCTGCTGGAGGTCTCTCTCGACCGATTGGCAGAAGTGTCAAGGTGGGGGACATTTTTTTCGGTTTTCGCCTGACTGGGCAAGGAACTGAGGATTAGGGTCAAAGCGACGAGACCGATTGAAATCCAACGGTGTTTATCAGTAAATTTATTCACGATCGCTCCTCACAACGTCTTGGACAAACAAAAATTTTTTCGTCTCTATAGAGTTTACAGAAAATTGGTGATTTTTATCACCATCTTCCCCAATAAGGTTGACCTTTCCAAAAAACGCCAATAACTATACCAATTAATCCCCCTTGAGAGAGTTCAACAAATTGTAACGGTAGAGGCAAGAAGCTTTTTAAGGCCAACCCCCCCAACAGGCAGAGAATTAACGCCCACAAACGAGCAGTATTAAGACGAATCGGATTCGGCCACCTCTCGCACAGGGTTACGCTCAATGCACCAAATCCCATCGCGGTCACGAAGGGACGGAAAGGTTCAACAGGATAACGATAAAGGCTCTCGATAACGGTTTTAAGCGGAGTATCGGCGACGAGGGACGCAATTAACAAAAGGTCGATCGCGAGGGCGATCGCGGTGGTCGCCCCAGCAATTATTATCAACCACGTCCAAGGTTGTTGAGTGAAACCGCGCCAAGGATCGCGCATCAAAAAATTATCCTCTCCTTGAAAGTTCTCTCTTTTATCATTGCAGCGATCGCGCCGAGTCGGAGCGGAAATATCGTGAAGATTCTCAAAGCGCGATCGCTTTTTCTGTGAAGGTTAAATTTTCAAATTCAGTTGAAATTGTCAAGAGCCAAAAATTGTGAATGCGAGAAACGGTTTTCTCGCATTCTCCAACAATTAATCGTTATCGTTGCTGACAATCGGTTTGAGCAATAGACCTTGGGAATCTTTGAGTTCAAATTCATTGAGATTCTCGAGTCCATTAGCGGCTTGTAGTTGCGGAGAAGCGATCGCCACTTCCCACGCCGATAAATCCAAATGCAGCCATTTTTTCAACTGGACGGTGATGGGTTTGCCTCCCATGTGTGCCACCATGACCACGCGATCGCTTTCATTTTCCGGATTGCTCCGCACGCCGTAAAATATGGTGGAATGCCCATCGCTAACTTTATTGAAACGATCCGTTCCCGATAAATTTGTTCGCAACCAAGGGCGATCGAGGCGGAATTGGCGCAACTGCAAATTGTATCGCGTTTGTGTGGGATCGAGATCGTCTTCGTAATAGGAGACATTACAAAGCGCATAACAATCTTCCATAAACGAGAGAGAAAAGGATTTTAAGCGATCGCTATCCATTTTATTTAAAAAGCGTCGCATTCCCGAACGATTAAGCGTCTTCAAGCGCGGCATTTCACAAACTTCGCCATTGTTACTCATGCAAGTCCGCACAGAACTTACAGTTTCAGAAAGGCTAAAATCTTTCTCTTGCATGATTTTTTGCAATTCCGTTCCGAATTCTCGCAGTTCTTCCAACTGTTTAAAACCCAAAGATTTCAAGCCCGGAAAGTTCTGCGATCGCTTGAACAATTCTGATGTTACTTGCCAGTATAAAAAGCCAATTTCTTCGGAAACTACTTTCACGCCATAGCGCTCGTCCGTATTGCGGAAAAACATCCAAGGCGCGTGCATGGTGGCATTAATAAAATCCATCGGCAACCCCGGACTGAAACCATAAACCCATAAAGTAACCGCCGGATTATCATAAGCCTTTCGTAGCACATCCGCTAACTTTTCACCTAGATTCCAATTAATTTTTGCCTCAAGATCGACTTGATTTCCTCGCCGGACTGTATCGTGATTGGCACAGCCGGTAATCCAGTTTTGCCCCTCATACATAACCTCGCACACCCTGCGCCATTTTCGTTCCCAAAACCCTTCTAAAGCAGGAGTATTATGAGCAAAAATCAAAGGACCCCATTGATAGGAATCAGGTTTGAGTTCGATCAATTCGCGATAGGTAGAAATCTCCTCCCATCCTTCTTGGGGCCAAGGTCGGCCATCTTCAAAAATGGTAAATAATAAACGCTGACAACCATTAATTTCTTGGACCAGATCGCTCATGGCCAGTAAATAGGCATCATCATATTCAACCCGTCCCGAAAGGGGGTTAAAAAAGCGAAAATCCTGCCCGCCATCAACGCGAATCCCATCGGCTCCCGTGTTGATTTTGCGACGCTGCATTTCCAGAAAAATAGCCCGCACGACGGGAGATTGGTGGTTTAAGTCCTGTCCGTACATATTCGGACCTTTGAGACATTGGTGAGGGAGCAGTAATTCCGACTGGTTATCGGCGTGACCGTAAACGAGATCGTAAATCACTTGGATCGGCCCCGTGGAAAAATTATGTAAGGTGCAGATCAAGTCGATCGCTTCATCCGGTCGCAAACTTCCTAAAAGGGCAGGGTTATTGGTACTCGATCCCAAAATAGGAACGTCATACCCCCAATCTTGTGTATTGGGTTTAAATAGTTCGACGGTAATCGTATCGTTGTCTTCGGCTGTAAACGAGAAAAATTCGCTTTCCGGGCTGTATTCGTCTCGATACTCAATGGGGGGTTCCGTGGGTAAAAGTTGAACGGCATCATAGCCGATATAATTTTCTTCGGCGGGAGTTAAAGGAATCTCATTGGCGAGCTTGTCGGAAATTTCCTGAAAGCGCTGAGCTAAACTCTCAAAAGTCCCTTCTTTAGCTGCGGTGCCAATATGTAATTGTAAGATGTTGCGCGGGGCGCGAATGCGAGGAATGCGGCTAAAATCAATGGTGAGCGGGATGGATTCGCTATCGGGTAATGTAGACGCACTGGTGCGCTGCAAGTAGTCCATATCGGTACGGCGAGCTTGCAGTCTGTCCATATCGTAGAGTTCTGCGGGGGCAAATACCCCATAAGGTAAAGAGTTGGGCAAAGGATCGCGAATGGCTTGCAGACGATCGTTTTGGTCGATATAGCGCAGCCAATAAAACGAACCAACGCGATCGCGCGTCCCCGGGCTCATTCCGGCTACGACTCCCCAGTGAAATTCGCCTTCTTGCATGAGGTTGAGGCGATCGCGCTGAAAGCGGATTGTCTGTTCCTCCGCACGGGGATCGATCGCCTCAAGGGGAGTGAGAACCTCGAGAAAAATCTCTGATTTCCGCATGACTTGGGCGATCAAACGCGGTGTCCAAAATCCAATTTCGACTAATCCATCCGGTCGATAATACGCCCCTAATTTTGTCGCGAGCTTCTGGGCTTTTGCAAAAATCGTTAACTCGGAATGCTCAATTTCATTAACCCAAAGTAATAATTTTTGGGTTGCTTCTTCAACTAACTTAACTGTAGATTTTGTAGCGGTCGCTATCACTGAATTTATTTTCCTCAATAATAATTTTTACCTTGTTTTTAGCTTAGCATTATGTTTTTTTGAGGAGAAGGGAATTGACAACAAAATTAGAAATAGCGAATCAACAAGAGGTAATTCGAGATAGATAGGGAATAGACAACCAGAAATAGGCAATATCAAAATAATCCTGTATTATCTTCCCCAACTCTCTCGCTTCTAATTCTCTTGTACGATTAAAACGGAACAGGGGGCATGATGTAAAACATAGTTACTGACACTGCCTAAAAATAGTTCTGTTAATCCCGAATGACCGCGACGACCGATCGCAATGAGATCCGCCTGCCAAGATTTAGCCGCACTGCAAATCCATCGTCCTGCATCTCCTCGCTTGAGTTCGCATGATGCTTCTAAACCTTGTTCTTTTGCTTTCTGTACGTATTCGGCGAGAAAGGTGAGATCGCATTCTTCTTCCCGTTCGAGTTCCTCTTGCAAGTTTTGCACCCGCGCGAGAAACTCTTCACCATAAACCGATCCCATTAAATCGAGGCGTTCTTCAAAGGGCTGACAATAAAAAATTAGTAATTTAGCCTGGCTGTTTCGAGCAAGGCGAAGGGCTTCTGCAAACACGAGAGCAGCCCGGTCGGAGCGATCGAGCGCGACAAGGATTTTGTGATAACTCATTTTTTCTCCTTTTTATTCTTTACTCTAAAGGCTCAATCCCTTGGACGACCAAAACAGAACAGGAAGCATGATGAACGACATAATTACTCACACTTCCCAGTATCACTTCTTGCAGCCCGTTATGACCGCGACGACCGACGACGATCAAATCGGGTTGCGAGTGTTGAGCAATTTGCTGAATGCGCCTTCCCGGATTGCCGAATTGCCAGTCCCAGTCAGTTTGAACGCCACTGCGAACCGCGCGATCGCAATACGCTGTCAACCATTGACGAGTCTGTTCTTTTTCGAGATCGAGGTGTTCTTGGATAGCACGGGCATAATTTCCTAAGTTCTGTCCGTAAATATCGCTGTACAATCCGGGATTTTCTCGCGTATCGATGGGAAGACAGTGAAAGATCGTTAATTGAGCTTTGTTTTCCTTGGCAATTTCTAAGGCTTTGGTAAAAACAAGTTCTCCTTGTTGCGAGCGATCGATAGCAGCTAATATTTTTTGATAGGTCATCCCTTGTCCCTCCCTGCGTTGCTCTACTTTAATTTTAATTCTCTCGGTCGATCGATCGCGTACTGGGTTTGGGAAACTTCACAGAGAGGCAACAAATTTTTCTAATCGTTCCATGCCTTTTTGAATTGAGGTTAAATCTGTTGCGTAAGACATGCGAATTCCTTGCGCTGAACCAAATGCCACCCCCGGAACCGCAGCCACATGATAGCGATCGAGCAAGAGATTGCAAAACTCGAGAGACTCTACCCCTGTCTCGCCAATATTGACATAAACATAAAATGCCCCGTCGGGTTGGGGACAACTGAGATGAGGAATTGAGGCAATACTGTCCAGAATAAAGCGACGACGTTGGGCAAATGCCGCTAACATCGTTTTGAGAGGGTCTTGGGTGCCTTCTAACGCTGCGATCGCACCATATTGAGCAAAGGTGCAAACATTTGAGGTACTGTGGCTTTGAATTCTCGTCATGGCTTGAATTAACTCGACGGGAGCCGCCGCATAACCCACGCGCCACCCTGTCATGGCATAACTTTTAGCAAAGCCGCTACTCACAATCGTGCGAGAAAAAACTTCCGGGCTGACAGCGCCAATACTTAAATGTTCTGCACCCTCATAGAGAATTTTCTCGTAAATTTCATCCGAAACCACCAGTAAATCTTTTTCGATAACAACCGCCGCCAGAGCGCGAATTTCGGCAGGGGAATACACCATCCCCGTTGGGTTAGAAGGAGAATTGAGAACGAAGAGTTTGCTTTTTGCTGTTATTGCCTTGCGTAATTGCTCGGGGGTAATTTTATAACCGTTGCTGGCTTCCGTAGGAACGAGAACAGGTGTGCCGCCCGCCAATTTAACCATTTCGGGATAGCTGACCCAATAAGGAACGGGAATAATGACTTCATCTCCCGGCTCGATTAACGCCAACATGAGATTAAAGAGGGAATGTTTCCCGCCGTTGGTGACGATAATATTTTCAGTTTTGTAGTTTAAATGATTATCTTTTTGTAGCTTTGCCGCGATCGCCTCTCTCAGCTTGGGTTCTCCTGCCGCCGGCCCGTAGCGTGTCTTGCCTTCATCGAGTGCTGTTTTAGCAGCTTCTCTGATATGTTCTGGTGTATCAAAATCCGGTTCTCCGGCACTAAAGCTGCAAACATCAATCCCTTCTGCTTTCATTGCCTTGGCTTTCGCAGAAATTGCAAGAGTCATGGAAGGCGGAACTTTTGTTACGCGCTGGGCTAATTTCACGGCAATATTTTTTCCTACATTTTCAAATTGAATAATTTTTCTAGTGTACGAGGATAGCCGGGAAATCATCCCTATAACTTAACAATTTCTTTGGATTCAGTCATGACTCATTGCTCATTGAAGAATCCTTAAGAATAGCGAATTTGCAACAGCAATCGATTTTGCGTGACAGGAGGAATCACTTTATGAATGCAGGAAGGATCTTGAAAAAAACCAAAACCTGCTTTGCCGACAATGACAATCTCATTTTCACGCCCATAATGATGATAAATTTTCTCATCCGAATGGCGACCCGAGAAAAACAGAGAGAAAGGTTTGTTGCGATGGGAATTGCCAATCATAACATGAGGACCTGAAGCAACATCAACATTGGTTATATAGAAATAAGCCGTCACGAAATTATAGCCAGCAATATCATAATGAAAAGTAGTGGGAGGATAATTTTTCTGGATTTCTTCTAGGGGACAATCTGAAGCAATACTCCATGTTAAATGCGGAGTAACTAAGGTTGGAAAATAGCCCAAGTAACGGCAAGCAATTTCTAAAAGAATAGGATCTTTGATTATTTCTTGTATTGCTTGACAATTATCTAAGTCAGAAACCAAAGCACGGAAAACTCGACGTTTATCATCCAAGTAACTATTGTGAATCTCGTCGATTTTAAATTTTTCTGGATGGCTTGGTTCAAAGCAAAAGTTATTAATGGCACAATCGTAAATATTATTAATCTTTTCTGAGGGTAGCTGTAAGCCAAATTTTATACTTTTTTGACGCATTTCTTCAACAGCACTCTTAACACAAAATCCATCAAAAAGAGATTCTTTTGATAAATGTTTTTCGCGATCGCTATTTTTATTAAAATTCTGAATTGTATTTTGTACTAAACTATAGCTCCGACGCATTAAGTAAAATCGACTTAACTTTTTAATCATTCCTTTGGGTATGCGAGTCAATGGGTTATCCCAAATAATTTCCATTTTCTATTATTCTCCAAGAATATAAAAAGAAAGGGTGAATTTATTGCTATAAAAGACTCTAAATTTATGCAGTATTTTTACGCATTTATTATTATTTTTTTAATATAAAAAAGGCGATCGATTTACAACGATCACTTTGCTTGTCAAGTTGTCAATTAAGTTATCGATTGTCCAATTTCTCTCACGAGAATAATCTCAGAACTGTCAATTCTATCATTCTCAATCCAGATAATTCGGATTGTAGAATAGTCTCAAATTGAAGCGAGATAAACTCTACAGCTTTGTTGTCGTCTCAGATCGATCGTCTGGAGGTGCAATGACAATGAAAGCGATCGTCACTAAAATAATTTGGATCAATGCGTTAATCCATTTCATCGTGTTAATTCTGAAGTAAAATTGGTTTTCCACTATAAAAAACTCGTAATTTCTTTGGTGTTTTTACGCAGTTTGTAAAAAATCTTTACATTGAAAAGGCGATCGCGATGTCAATCTGTTAAGAGAAAAAAGTGTATTCAAGTTTTTTTCGTTGCAACGCACATTAAAGACATTGCCGCTTCTGGAGATGAAGGATCGATGCCAGAAAGTTGTTGTAACAAGCGCCAACGTAACTTGGCTCGACCGTAGTTACCTTCTAAAACAGAAGCACCGACATTATTATTATGCGGATAAAGATTAACCTCAAACCCCATAGGCTCGAGAGTATTATGGTAAAGTTCTGGGGTGACACCGTCCCCGGGATATTCAGCGTGAATTTCTGTAGCCACCATACAATTTTGCTGTTCTCGGTTGCTATGAGGCCCTCGTTTCATGACTCTCCACACTAGCAAGCGGAACTTCCAGAGCCATAAGGAAATCCCTTTAAAGTCCATTGAAGTTAGTTGCTGGTCGCGATCGCTAATTAGCATCCCACCGGGACGAACTAAACGAGCCGCTTCTGCAAGTACCTTAGCCATATTATCACAATGGTGAATTGTTGCACTGAGAGTAACGATATCGGCAAAACCCGAGACTAAAGGCAGTTGGTGAGCATCGGCCAAGATCGGCAAATATCCGAGATCTCGAGCCATTTGCAATCCTCCTCGAGAGATATCGATACCCACGAGCAAACTTGGCGATCCTCCCAAAGCGGCAAAAAGATTGCCCGGACCGCAACCAATATCGACGACAATTTTACCATCCCAATTTCCCATTGCTGCTTGCCATAGAGAGCGAAATTCCTCATCTCGGTGACAGCATTCAAAGTATTCTTTCGTCCAAATGGGATGCCCGAAATAATAACTATTGGCCTCCATGCCAGGACTGGAATTTTCAATTGAGTAGGTTAGAATGTCATCTTCCCAGATCCCTTTGTTTTTCAAGTACGGATCGATTGATGAGCGTAGTTTTGTTTGAACAACCATAAATAAATCCCTTAAAAATGTGCTTTGCGATCGCGAATTATCTCAAAACCATGATGTTTTTGAGAGGTGAATTTTGTCCCTGAGTTCTCCTCTATAAAAAACTCGTAATTTTTCGAGTGTTTTTACGCAAGTTGTTGCAATTCTGCCAATAAAAAAGCGATCGCGTTACAACAATCGCCTTTTTTCTCATGTTGTTAGTTAAGCTATCGGTTGATGGTCCAATTTTTCTCAAGGATAAGAAGCGATGAAGGTCGCAAATTTCTACCACCAAGAAGATTTAAGAGCTAACTTTTTTGCGTTTTGAGATTCGCAGTAAAGAGCCTAAAGCAGTAAATCCCATCAATCCTAAAACAGATCCGGGTTCTGGAACATCAACTCGAAGCTCAACATAATCGATAGCCGTGTCGTCTGCGACGTAGATGTCTAAAAAGCGTTTTTCATTAAGTGTTGCCATGAGATCGCTGGCAATTATGTTTGGATCTTGATGGGAAGCGAGAGGCAGATTGGCCAAATCAAAAGTGAAAGTGTGAGTAGAACTGTTTCCCCATGGAGTTGATAGAAGCCCATCAACGCTAGAATCCGAGCCAATTCTTTGCCCCCATCGATTTGAGTCTCGATTGCCTGCATTGTCTGTAAACACAAAGTTAATTGAATCATTAGAAGTCAGCGAGGAGTTTAGAGCTTTCAACTTAATCTCGAGTTGGGCTGATTTGATTGTTTCTTTGGGTAATCCTAGTGCATTTAGATCGAAAGTATGACCGAATACTTGATCGATTTCGTTCCCATCAAAATCTGCCGTATAATCTCGCGAACCCCGAATACCGTTTGGATTATAACCATTATCGATTGAGATTTTGAGTCCGTCGCTCGGGTTGCTAAGTTCGAGTCCATTCGCAGAGGAAAAATTATCTCGTAAACCTGCTTGGAATGTAAAAGTACCAGCCTGTGCGATAGAGGGCGAAACGACAACGAAAGCGATCGCAGCCACACTAATTTTAATCAGCGCGTTAATCTGTTTCATGATATTAACTCTGTAAACAATAAAAAAAAAGATGAGGAAGCTAGGACTCAATTGCATAGGCGCTGACAAGCGATCGATAGTGTCTATTGCTTGCCAACCAAAAATTTCACAGATAACTAACCTGTACAAAACATTCTGCGAATTCCCCAAGCAAAATGCAGATATTATTGATTGATTACTGTTATAAAAGACTCGTAATTTCCACTGTGTTTTTACGCAACTTGTAATATCTGTTTACAAAAAAAAACGATCTTTTGAGAGATCGCCTTACTTATCGAGTTGTTAGTCAAACTGTAAATTGTTCAATTCTTCTGATGTACAAGAAGCTAGGAGCGAACTTTTCCTCGTTTTGAGATCCGCAGCAAAGATCCCAAAGCAGTCAAGCCCATTAATCCCAAGACAGACGAGGGTTCTGGAACTTGCGTCCGTATTTCCAGCGCCATGTAATCTACGGCGGTATCATTGGCAATCACAATGTCCAAAAAGCGTTTTTCATCTAGTGAAGAAAGGAGATTGCCGGAATTAAAGGATAGAGGTAGGTTGGCTAAATCTAAAGGAAACGGGTTAGCTAATAGATCTGTTGTTGTTCCTGCTAGCCACGGATCGGGTAAGAGTCCCGGAATTGTCACAAAAGGCGAAATAGTATAGGTGCCAATTAATGATCCCCAGAAGTTATTGATGTCAACACTACCAGTACTGTCCACAAATCCTAGGGCAATTACATCATTTTCAGACATCGAGTTAAATGCTTTTAATCGAATCCAGAGTTTGGCTGACACGATCGTTCCTCGTCCCGGAGCTAATCCATGTTGGGCTAAATCAAAAGTATGGGCAAATGCTTGACCTGCTATCTCCTCATCAAAATCTGAGATGCTACTACTGAAATAATTGACTAAGGTTTGGAGTTGTGGGCTTTGTTCGGCTGTAGAGTATTCAGGGTATTCATCGAGGTTGCCATCGAGCGAACAACGTGTTTCCGGTAAGAGTAAATTAAAATTGTCGTTACAACCTGCTTGAAGTATTAAACTGCCAGTCTGAGGTTGAGCTTGAGCGGCAGGAGTCGTAGCTGCAATTAAAGCGATCGCCATCAAATTTATTGTTGTCAGTTCTTTAAGCCATTTCATGGTGTTAACTCCGAGGTAAAAAATTCAGAAAAATAAAGATGAAGAAGCGAGGACTCAAGACGATAAGTTTTGAAGGTGACGATAGCTCTATTACTTGCCAAACAAGAATTGTGCAGATTATCGATCTCTTAAAATTATTTTGCGAACTCCAAGAATGAGGCACGGATTGCATTGATTAACTTTCCGCTCTATAAAACCTCGTCATTTCTTGGGCATTTTTACGCAAATCGTTACTCTTCTTAACAATTATCGAGCCAGCAGCCGCGATGGTGCTACCAAGGGCTGCCAACGAGGGTAAAACCAGCCCAATAGTAAGGATGAGAAAAATCGCGATCGCCAAATCCATCTAAAAACGATTTACTGGCATTATCGAAATCGGGAGATTCAGCGATCGCACTCCAGAATTTCTCATCGAGAGACGTTCCACGAATCATGGCAATCTGTGCCTGTCGCAAGGCTTCAGCTTTAATCGTCACCTCGGGATTTCCCAGATGGCGATAGAATTCCCCCATTAAGTTGAATGTTCCGCCGTCATCCACCTGCCACAAACTCGCTAACGCTGACTTAGCCCCGGTATTCACTGCCAAACCCGCAAATCCCAACTCTGCCTCTAAATCTCCCAATGCCGTGCGACAGGCACTTAAAACCAGCAATTCAAGAGGGGATTCTGGCGGCAAGTCCAGTTCTCGCAGGCGATCGAGTTGCAGTTTTTCATTCCACATTTGAATGTAAGCATTCTCGATCTTACCGGGTTGAAAATCTGCATGGGTGGCAATGTGAACGATCTCATCCCCATTCTGACTATGTGCTTTGAGATTAGCGAAAGTAAAATCTTCGTTGAGCAAAACAGTTCCCGTGGCTAACTGTTCGGTAATGAGGGATAATTCCGTTGGCACCGCAGGTAAGGGATCTTGTTCGACAAATTTAGAAGCCCCCATGGCCAGAACGCGAAAATCTTGTAAAGCACGATAATTAGTATTGGTGAGGCTTACACTGGGAATAATTCCCAAATTGTACTTCTCGATGAGGAATTGTTCTCCATCGTGTAAAACGGCAAGAGGCATACTTGTTCGCAACCCGGCATCCAAACTGAAAATGAGAGTATCAATATTCAACCCTGCTAATTCAGATTCGATGGGTGCGATCGCCCACTGATAAAGTTTTTGGGCAGGGGACAAATAAGTATCTGTAGTGCGATCGAGGAGAGTAGACTGCAAATAGTGCAGTTCTGTGGCTAATTTTAGGGAAGTCACCTCGGGGACGACTTCGTGAATAATGCCTTCTTCTGGGGTGACAACCAGCAGTTCTAATTGTTCGGGGAAGGAAACAACATAAACGATCGCTGGATGCGTTCCAGTTTCTCGAGTGATGGTTTTGAGGGTTTCGCGAATATTTTCGATTGTCTCTCCTTCTTCTTCTTCCTCGCTAAATTCTTCAGTAAATAAATTCTCGATCGCATTAACAGCGTTATCAAGCTGCAAATTTGCAAGAGCAGTTCGCAAGTTAATCCGCAACGCCCGTAATTTTGGATCGAAATAAGCATTGCTCAGTCCGACATTTAATAACTCATCGCCATTATCCCAACTGAAATTACCATTATTCTCTTGAATGGTAAATCCTTGTTGGCGACCGGCAAAAGCGATCGCGAATTGCAAAAAGGGTAACGATAAATCGGGATTTTTGCGATCGGGCAGTTGGTTAATGACAATAGGGTGAGGATTGTCATCAACAAAAATGACAATGGGATCGGGTTCGGGAAGCAGTTCAAAAGCCCCGATATCCCACAATACCCCTCGAACAAAACCTCGTTGATCCGTTAAAGGTGCATCGGCATTCATCCCTCGATTTACGGCTGGACTGCTGGGACGAAGAGCATGGATTAGAGTTGTGCCACCATAATTACCGAGAGGAAGGAGTTCGGGGCTGAGATCGAGGATGTTGGTACTGGAAAAAATTATACCCGTTGCTCCGGTTGTATTGTCAATCAGAGTATATTCAACCGTAGCACCGGTAAAATTACCGGACAAGTTGGGATGAATCGTACCGCTACCAGAATTATTAGCGGTATCATAGTTTCCTGCAATAATGCTGTTTTGACTGCTAAAAAGACCCCCTGTTAAAAAAATGCCCCCACCATTGCCACTGCCATTATTATCGACATCGGCAATGTTCAGGGTAATCGTGCTGTTGCTAATGATGATGCGATCGGCAGACACTCCACCTCCGCCGAACTTCGCGTGATTCCCAGAAATGGTGACATTGGTTAGATCGATATTACTAGCCTGAATCCCACCGCCCTCAAAATCGGCGATATTGCCAAAAACAGCGCTGCTTTCCAAGATCGCATAATTGCCAGCAGAAATCCCTCCTCCGTTTAATGCTGAGGTATTATTGGCAATAGTAGTATCATACGCGATCGCATCATTTGTCGTCTCAACGCCACCTCCATCCCCACCAGCAACATTGCTAGAGATGATGCTTTTGGTTAGATTTGCAAAACTAGCCTTAATTCCCCCTCCTCGATCGCTTGCAGAATTACTCAAGACCTGAGTGTTATTTAAAGTAACAGTGTTGCTGATATACATCCCACCCCCACGTAAACCTGAGGAATTTCCCGACACCAGACTATTTTCTAGGAATACATTCCCCAGACTGTAAAATCCTCCCCCTCTTCCTCCAGTAGAAAGACCGGTACGGATGGCTGTATTGTTGCTAATTTCAACATTACTTAGGGTTAATGTCCCCGTCCCAGTATGAAGGACACCGGCTCCATTTTCACCATTTGCCAACCCATTCTGGATAGTTAAATTTTTAATCGTGGCATTATTCGCAGAGATATTAAAAACTCGACTTGCTCCACCTCCATCGATCGCGATATTCTGTCCCGATCCGTCAATCGTTAAGTTCTCGTCAACAATATTAAAACCATCATTACCAAAGGCTTCGCTATTAATGGTAATTGTTCCGGTCACGTTAAAGGCAATGGTGTCGTTCGCATCGGCACTGGCTAACGCTTCTCGCAGGCTTGTAAATGCGTCAGCCGCTAAGTTATCGAGCAGCGTATCTACTGTAATCGTCGCTAACTTACCATCCCAATTGACCAAGGTTGTTTCGGTAAATGGGATTAGCGCCTCAATTTTTCCCGTAGCGTACTCTAACTCCCAATTCCCGCCATAATTGGCACTCCCCGTGGCATCCAAAGACCCAGCAACATCTGCTCCTGTTGCTTGAGCTATTTGGTTGATTAAACTTTCTCCAGCTTGTCCCAAGGCAGCATTGCAACTATAGAGTAGGATATCTGCTGTTGTAGTTAAGGATTGACCCCAACCCTGTAACTGAGACTTGTATTCGTGGATATTGCGATCGCTAATAAACTCTTTGCCCAGCCAAAAGTTACCCGTATTGCCTTCAGCGATAATATTGAGAGCACCGATAGGACGCTCTGTAAAAGCCAAGATTTCGCCGATCGTTGCTATTCCTTTTTCGTGGCGATCGATAATTCGAGAAATTGTCCCGGCTTCTCCACCGTAGAGTAATTGGTCGGAATGCTCCACGCGGGCATCGATAAAGGTGTAAGTTAAGGGTGCATTTAAGTCTTCAGAAAAACGAATGACCGTAGGATTGTGTTTTGTGCCGTCTCCAGTCCGAATTAGACGCGGATCGTCTAGTTGAATGGGATTGATAGCAGCTAAATTAACATTTTCCCCTCGCACTTCTCCAGTGATGCTCAAATCTCCGGGTTGTGCTTCATTCTCTGTTTTAGAAGCGATCGAACCTGTTAATAATTCTGGAATATCTAATGCCGTAAAGGGCAGCATTTCTCCGTTGATATCCCGAGGGGGTTTAAGTTCTAAACTCAATAAATGTCCTTGTCTGGAGATTTGCACCAAACTCGTCCCCGGAACTGCGGCGAGAGCGATCGCGCCATTGGTTGCGGTTACTGTCCCATTATTGATAACGGTTCCTCCCACGAGGGTTAAATTTTGTCCGGGGGAGACAGCTAAATTTCCAGTATTGACAATTGCTGCTGGTTGTGCTGTATCAAAGGCAAATTGAGAAGGAGTCCCGATGAGAGATTTATAGTCAACCTCTCCGAAGGCGTTAAACCAACGATTATTACCAAAGCCAATGCCGGTAGCTGTCGTGGCAAAAAAGTCACCGGAAACATTGAGTTGAGCATCGGCTCCAAAAATAATCCCAGCAGGATTCATTAAATAGAGGTTAGCATTCCCTCCGGTTACTTGAACTAAACCGTTAATGATGGAGGGATCGCCGCCAACGACTCGCCCTAAAATATTGTGAATTTGTGGATTAGAGATAAAGTTGGCAATTCGATCTGAATTGAGTCCGAATTGCTCAAAACTGTGAAAGAGATTAGCTCCATCCCCCGATCGCATTCCCCCGTCAATATTAATCGTATTACCATGAGTTGTGACGTGAGTTTGCGTCCCATCCAATGCCGGTGAGATTGTTCGAGCTAAGATTTGAGAAGCACTGGAGATCGGCAGGCAAAAAAGAATCAATCCAGCGAGAACGGGTTTAAACATCATACAAGGTTTGCAAGTATATCGATCTGGGAATTGAATGTTTGAGTACCGATTTTTAACAAAATGTTCAGTTGAACAAGGCGATCTCAGCGATCGCCCCTCTTTTTGGCTCTAATGCAGTTACTCTACTTAATTAATGAATTTCCCAGAAAAAATGTGACAGATTTTGATGACAAAACCTTAGATATTTTGAACCCAGTAAAAAGGAGTAACCAATAGTGGTTAAAAGTTAACTCGATTAAGGAGAGATCTCTTGAACTAAGAGATATTATGTAATACTTCTTAAAGTAAATTTACTTCGATTGAGAAATGATACAAATGAACTGAGAAATTATTTTTTTGACTAAAATAATAAGGTTTCAAGCCTCCCGCTTTAGCGGTCGGAACTGATAACTGATAACTGAAATGACTTTATTTAATTCTCAAGACGCGATCGCTCTAATATTTCCGCTCGTTCTTGATGCTGTTTTGCTGGAATACCTAGTAATAAGTCCTGCTCGTACAAATTGCTTAAAAGACGATGAACGGAAGCAGACTCTCCTCCCGAGGCAAGCCACGCTTCTAATTGTTCGATTCCTTCCGATATCAATCCAGATTTGAGATAAAGATGCGCGATCGCTAATGTTCTGGCTGTAGTTTCTGGGATGTTTTGCGAAATCTGTTCTTCTTTGTCCCTGACTTGTCGTGCAGTGGACTCATCCAGCAACCAAAAACCCATCCCTCCCACTTGAGACTGTTCTTGAATGGAAGATTCCCCCGTATCGGCTGTCACGATGAGTAGATAACGCTTTCCGGGTTGCAGGGGAGTGCCAGAATAGACAATTTGCGATTCGTCAGTTTCCACGGTCCATTCTAGATCGCCCCCTCGGATCGTGACGGTATAACGACTGGCTTCTGCAACAGGATTCCATCGCAATAAAGGTTGAGGATTCAACAAACCCGTGCGGCGAGGATAGATAGTATAAGGAATAGAGGCATCGATCCACGAGTCTCTATCGCCTCGATGAGGACATTCGATCGCATCTTCGGAACATTTAGGGTCGCTGGCTAAAGGACAGCCATTCTCTCGCACTCCTCCTCCTGGTAAAATTTGCAAGGTTAAATCGTCGCATTGTATCCAAAGTGTTTCCCCTGCAGTGGTTTGCAAGCGATCGCTGGGATAAAGCAACATTCCCGCTTCCGAGGCGATCGCTTTCCCCTTTCGTAGCACTCGAGCACCTAGAACAGTTTGTAAAATCATGCCATTAGAAGGAACTGACGCTCTCAAAGGATTTGCGACCCCCCAGAATATCCCGAAGGTCGCTAAACTTAGAGCCACAGTTTGTTTAAACCTCATTATTCTTCTCCTTGAGCTTGCGATCGCGTTTTTTCCAAAGCCAGACATCGATCCTGTTCGGGAACGTTATATTCTAAACTTGGCAAACTGAGTTGCCAATGTTTCTGCGCCTCCTCGGGTCTTCCTCGAACTTGCAAAACTTGCGCCAAGAGACAATGAGCGTGAGGACTGTCTGCTTCTAGTGCGATCGCTTTTCGTAACGCATCTTCTGCTTCTTGCCAACGTTCTTGTTGCCAGAGTATCCAACCAAGATTTTTCTGACAGGCTGCCGTAACCGCAGGATATTTGCTTTGTTTCACACAACGCTGAATGGCCGATTGAGCCTCATTATAATCCCCTTGGAGAATATATAAGCGAGCTAATTCAGCAGACCCTTCCGCCATCCCCAACCAAGAAGCTCGTTCATGGAAACGGATCGCACAATCTGTATCCTGCAAGTCCTCATCACATAACCACCCTAAGTTATAATACGGAGCAGCATAATTAATATCGAGTAGTGTAGCAATTCGATAATAGCGTTGAGCCATTAAAAGATGAACTTTTTTGTGATTAGCCATGCCCAACTTATTCATAGCAATGGCTCCTTGATGACCCAAGAGCAAATAACTGCTCAGACCTCCTGCTACAATTCCCAAGAACCAGAGAGCGGTTAGTCGGAGAGTTATCAGAGCGGGTTTTGGCTTATCTTCATCCAAAGGCCAAGCAAACGGTATTGCAGTCGGATTTTGCCAAATAATGGGTAGCCAACTGGCACAAGGATACTCACTTTCCATCCCTTGTAAGTGTTCTCGTGCTTCTCGTGCTGCTAGATATAAGGATTTTCCGGCGGAAAATGCAGTTAAAAAATACTTTAAAAACACTTGTGCCACGCGATCGGGAACTAAATCTCGCATGACAATCATTTGGGGAATCTGCGGGTCGTTATCGAGTTTGCGAGCAAGGAGTCCCAAACCATCGCAAGAGTTAAAAATAGCGAGTTTCAAGCCCGAAGCAACGGCTTTTCTTAACCCAAACCATAAGTGCTGGATACTGATACTTTCCGTCGCATTAATGGCAATTTGCCCTTCATTTTCTTCTGTTGTTTTACCATGACCGGCAAAGAAAATAATATCCCAAGGTTTTTCCCATAATTGGTCGGTCAATTGGTTTAACTTGGGTTTGTCCAATAGGCAAACATCTGCGTTAGGTAAACTTTCCAACAGTTGCTTGTCTTTCTCGGTTTCAATGCCAGCACTGTAGCCGAAAATACCTAAAATTTTAACGCGATCGCGCGATCGTTTCCGAAAGAGAATATTGCTTAAACGTTCTCCCAAGGAAGTGTCATGCCAATATTTCCGGGGAGGATCGGGATGACGTGAATAATAATCGGGAGCGCTAAAGCAAACTTCGATTTGGGGATAATGCTTGATGAGATCCCAACAATGCCAAGGCAATTTTTGAATCAGAGGGTCTCGAGTACCGATGGAGAGTCGAATTGCTTCATCTTTATTCAATTCACGGTGCAACGTAAGATTTAACGGGCTAAACAAAGGATATTTCAGCCACTCTTCAAACTGTTGTTTTAGCTGTTCGGCGGCTTCTTGGCAATCTTCAATCAGATCGTAAATTGTCCCTGTATAGGTGATTTTCTTCGGTTCGAGATGACGGTATTTTTTCTCGATGAGGCGATAGCGTTCTTGCCAAGTTTCCAGCAAGGCTGCTAAAGCGGGATTCGCTGGCAACTCACCTCTTTCTCGTATCAGGCAATGGCGAGATGCAGAGTTTGCCTGCTCCAAGTAAATTTCCAAGATTACTCGAAAGCCTTCCTCTTTTAAATCGCCCTCAAGTTCCAAGATGGCCAGTTTTCCCATTTTCCCGCTCCCATTGTTAAATAACAAATTGTTCGGTAAGACTCGTATTCTCCCAAGCTACCTTAATTTGAAATATATCTCCTGTCATTCCCGCAAACTCTAATTCCATTGCTTCAGTTTGTCTCGTATTCGCTTGCATAATCGTGTCTCCTCCTTCATCCAAGAGCATGAGTTGAAGATTTGCTGGTAAATAAGTTTGTTCGATCAGAGGAGAAATTTCCACCGCAATGTCCATTTTTGAGTTTTTAGGAGGAGTGAGGCTGACCTGTAGAACAATTTGTTCTCCTTTTACATTTAATATCTTACCGCATTTGATGCCAGCAGCAGATTCAACTCTGTCAGTAGTAGATCGAAACCGAAAAGCCAGTTTGGGTTGTTGAGGCGAGAAGATTTTTTCGAATTCTTCTAAGGTTGGCCAACCTGTTGTAATATTCCCTTGAAACCACTGACTCAAGGGAATGGATTCGGGTGGACTCACACATTCAATTAAGCGATCGAGGGGTTGAAAATCTCGCAAAGGTATTTCGTCACGACCAACGGATTCGATAAACCCTAACAACGTTGCTGTTTTTAAGTCTTTATCGAAACCCACGGCAACATAACCTTGGCGATCGCTCCAAACCTCTAGGGGAATATGACAGGTTTCTGCGTCGGCTAAAACGGGGCGACATTCGAGTGTTCCCCACCCTTCCACTTCTAAGTCGGCTGTATTGGCTAATAATCTCGCGATATTTCTTTCAGAAATAACGGTATCGATCTGCTCCTCTTCTTGCCAATTCGTTTCTAACCCCAAACAAGTCAAGAAAAAATGAGTCGCATAAACGGCTAAGGTATTGAGATAAATCTGTTGGGCTTTTTCTCGAGCAAACTCAGTTTGTTCTCTCGATATGTTCTGGGAATTTACTATATTTTGTTTAAATCTTTGGGCAATTTGATGGCTTTCGAGAGTGAGCGGTACGCTGAAAGTTAGGATATTGCTATCAATCGTTCTCATTTTTGTCCTCCTGGTTAATATTGGCTCGATCTGAGAAATGTGCTTTAAATTTGGGCAGAAATTTAGTCAAGCAGCGCTGATAAAAGCTACTCAATGTTGTCATGGGAATGTTTAATTCTTCCGCAATTTCTCGCCACTTATATCCATCGAGAATTCTTTGGGCTAAAAATTGAAAATTGGCTTGCGGTTTTTTGCCGATATAAGCTGCTCGGAATAGTCCTTCGGGGTCTTCGTCAATATATTGACGCACTTCGTCTAAAAGACTGAATTCTGGAGGCTTTGGCGGCTCGACTGGAGGCAAAGGCCGCGAGATTTTGCGTATGCGGTCTTTGACCATCATTTTCAGGCGAAAATTAACCCATTGCAAAACTTCTTTTTGGGGATCGTATTTGTCAATGCGATCGCTAATATACACAAATAATTCCTGACGGGCTTCTGCATAAAGATCCCAGAACCATTGCGATCGCGGCGGACGAGGATAATAGAGCTTGCCCGATTTCTGAATTTCACTCATGAGTTTTGCGAGGGCGATTCGCCGCGAGAAAGACTGCTTGGGATGATTTTGGGCTTCTAGAGCCAGTTTTTTTAAATGGGCATCTAACTCATCGCTCATGATGTAAATACTCGATAAGATTCCGATAGGAAGTAACGCAAAACTCTATAAAGGACTCGTATTCAAAACAGGTATTTTACGCAATCTTTGCAATTTGTTACGAAATACAATCGCCTTCACAAACAATACTTAAGAACTATTCTCTCTCGAACTAATACCTCAACTATGCTGTTTTACGGTGAGTCGAGGCTTCGAGATTCACAGGAAATTACTTTTTGCTAACAGAATTGGTAACGAGTGTCAACCGAAAGAATAATGCTTTTTTGATAACGTTCGGCTGTGAGATTTCGTTCGAGATGAATGGAATCCATTTCAGTTATTAGTTATCAGTGATGGAGAGATCTCGCTTTAAGATTTTTCGATTTTAAACTCTAGCATTTGACCTTGAGAACTGCCAAATTTTAGTTTAACGCCGGACTCTAAGAGGACTTCTTGATGGTGAACTTTCTGCCAGCCTTCTCCTTGAGAAAGAAGCGTACCATAGCGCGAAAAATCTCGTAAAAAATAACTCGGGGCAGATTTTGTCCCCAAAAATGTTTCTCGATAAAAGATTTCGGCGTGATTTTGCGAGACCCATCGTTCTTGAATGACCAGATCGTTATCGGGACGGCGACCCACGCGCATTAATCCCCCCTGAATTTCCCAAGTGCGATCGCCGTGGAGGGCATAAAGGGAGGCTTTGGGCATGAGGGTCTTTTTCCCACCGGGCAGAACTGTTGGTAACTCGGTAATGCCTTCGCTGAGGGGCTTAATCAGTTCTCCCTCAAATTCTGGGTGCATATATAAGATCGGCAAAGTCCAAGCCGGTTGGTTGAATTTGTAGAGGGTGAGGAGATGCTGTCGGGCGATCGCCACGGCACGATCGATGGACATGCGATCGGAGAGGGCTTCGGTAAAGATTTGAATAAAACTCAATGCCTCGCGATCGGCGATCGCATCCCGCATCCCTAAAACCGCCGGCACCCCATGATGGATCAGCACTTCTGCTAAACTGCTGCGGGGAATGGTGGTGCGATCGACGCGATCGGGTTGTGCTCCCCAACAGGCATTAAATACGGCGAGGACGACTTGAGTTCTCACGAGAACTTGAGCCAGTTCTGTGCCGTTAATGGTGGCTTCGGGACGCAAAAAGAGGGAGCCGCCGTCGGGGGCTGGAATCCCATGACCGGCGTAGAAAAAGACATTATAAATCCCTTTTTCTAGGGCTTGAACGAGTTCGGCGGGGGTAGGTTGTAGGAGAACGTCAACGCGAGGAGGAACGGGAGAAAAAGACCGTTGATAATTAACTTCTTCCGTGCGTTGCTCGATCGCTTCTTCTAGCGATCGCGCTTCCTCTTGGAGTTGCAAGGATTGGTTGTTCGGGGCGCTACTTTCCCCCAATACCAATAAAATATTTAATCGGTCTTGCGATTGCTGAGGAGCAAGGGGATCGACATCACTGGTGGTACGACTGAATAAAAATTGGCGATTCAGAGAAATCGATTGTTTGCCGGGGGCGGGCTGCATGATTTCCCAAGGGAGGGGAATCAAATTCGGATCTCGGATATCGAGACGCAAGCGTAAGGGTTTATTTTGACCGATGGCAATTCCCCGACTTTGCGCCCAACTGCTGCGGATCGATCCTTGTAATAGCCAATTCCACAAATCGATTCCAAGGTTCTGCATTAAGCGCCCGCCATAGTTCTGTGCTGGAGTATCGGGATCTGTGGGGGAATCAAACGGATCTCGGGTGGCTTTCGGGAAGAGTTCATCGGGAGAGCCGATCAGAGGGACGTGCAGTTGTTCTTGTAGGGCAAACATTTCCTGCCATGTCAGCCATTGTTTCGTCATTCGGGCAGGCCATACACAGTCATGGTGAACGTACCCTCCCGGTAAGGGGGCATTGAGAACCCAGATCGCATAATTTTCTTTTCCTGCTGCGAGTAAGCGATCGACCGCCAGACTCAAACACGGACTTTGCTCTCGATACATTCCTACCGCACTCGTCGATCCGACGATCTACTATATCAAGTTTTCAGGGGTTCTAAGCGATCGGAGATGACGCGATCGCTTATTCCGCGATCGCTTTGTGTTCTTTGTCCTGACACTTGCTTTGTCAAGTTTCTGTTACAAATATTTATATTCAGTTTCATTCCCAATTGCTCCAGATTCCAGTTTTCTCCGAAAGTCAACTGCATTTGCTCGATGAATTCGGGCTGTTGTTGCAGGTTTTCGAGCTGGGGTTCTAAAATCTCTAGGGCTGAGTCCCAAAAGATTTCGGGCGATGTAGCAATTTCTTCTCCTGTTACTTCTCCGAGTTCAAAAGCATCGATAATGGCTTCAATTTGATTCGTTTCTACCACTTCAATCGCTGTAATGCTTTCAATTTCAGCGTTTTGGCTCAAAGGAACGAAATCTGATTCAATCTCGGCAAATTCGAGAATCTCTTGCCCTAATTCGGTTTCTCGCCAGTTTTGCCCGTTGGCGATGACTTCATCTAAGTCGGGGGCTTCTCCTTTGGCTCCGCGAATTTGGAAAATAATGTCGTTGTAATCTTTGTCATACCAGTTGCTATCAAAACGCACGTCTTCCATGACGAAGGTTTGCCCGTCTCCTGTCACGTCGGCAATTTGTCCCCAATTCAGCCCATTGTCGGGGTTGGCGGTACTGAGGGAATAATGTTGTCTGAGGTGGCGATCGCATCCAAGGTCTCGAGCCAAGGGAGGTCATCTCCGGTTAATATCGCGGGATCCGGTGTGTCTTCTCCACCATCAATAAGAGCGCTCGGCGTTAATATCGGCTCTAAGATAAAGGTATTAAAATCTTCCTCAAATTTTTCTCCTTTGGCTGTTGTGGGAGAAGATAACCGATCTGTTTTCAGATCTGTTTTGGGAGTCGTTGATTTTTTCCGATTACCAAACAGGCGAGAGAAGAACTTCATCGGGAGGATCTGAAAAATGAGTGCAAAAAGTGCGATCGCTTTTCGAGTCAGATTTGAGTAAAAACTCGACTTGAAAAAATATGGTAAGGTGAGAAACACTCAATTGCAAATCTACTTATCAATCAATTAATCGCTGAAACCACTGATTTTTCGTTAGCCAGAGCAATACTTTCGTCATATTTTGTAATAATTCACCTCTAATCTGGCCAAGTTAAAAGGAAATTAAAAAGAGTCAATGACAGAGAAATACAAGAAAAAACTTAAGAAATAATGGCCATGTTTCAAGCTCAGCAACAAACTTTCAAACAAAACTCTATTCAATGCCCCGACCTCACTCCTTATTGGCAAGTGGGTTATTTACCTGCTGCCAAACAGTGGATTTTTGCCGCCAACGAGGGTACGCCTCGCCACGAGATCGATAAAGTTGAAAGTTATGCGCTGCAACGCTTTAAGGGGAATTTGAGTGTTGTGGAATTGCAACAACTGTGCGAGAAAAAGTTTGGCTCGGAAATATCTTCTAATTTCGTATTAGAACTATTAGAAAAATTGCTGATTTGGGGAGCCATTGCAGAGGACTTCGACTTCGCTCAGCCCGAGGAGGAGACAAGTAGGAGCAGTTTACCTCGATTGAAAGAAGGAGTAGAATGGATTCCCCATCCTCAAGGGCATTGGATTCTTCGTAATCCCATTCATGCGACTTATTTACAAGTCGATCGCCGTTCTAAAGAAGCACTTTCTCTGCTCGATCGCTTGCCTCCCGAAAAAATATGTTCTCATTGCGGCATTTCTCCTCACTAAATGCGATCGTTGTTGCAATTACTAACAGCAACGGGAATGTTAGAAGGAACAACTCCGGCCCAACCTCCCAAGAAGAAATTCACGCCCTTACAATTGCTCTTTTTTAAAGTCCCCTTATTTAATTATGTCATTATGGGTGGGAGCGATCGCGTTTTGGTTGTGGTATCTCGCGACAGATAATAGTTCCCTCAAAGGCTTAAGTTTTCTCTTATTGGTGGCTTCTCTCTTTACCGTGACCGTAAATCTCAATCCCATGGCCAAATTTGATGGTTATTATTTGGCGGTGGCTGCGACGGGAATTAACAATCTACGAGGACGTGCTTTTATGTTGTGGGGGAATTGGTTGCGGAGGAAACCGAGTGGAGAGAAGAGAGGCGATCGCGAGATTTTAGCGGTTTACGCACCCTTTTGCTTGCTTTATCTCATCTTCGTTTTTGGTGGTCTTTTCCGTTGGTTATTCTATTGGATTCTCGACAATTTGCCGATGACGGTGCTGTTTTTATTAATCGCATGGGCGATTTATTATTTCTTTCCTCATATTAATAATCGGGAGGCATCATGAATCAGTCACCAGTCACCAGTCACCAGTCACCAGTCACCAGTCACCAGATAATCAATTACCTGTTACTGGCGATGCGACGCATCGAAACCCGTCACCAGAACCGAATTCTTCCGCCTCTGAAGCGAAAGAGCAATCTCCTCGTCGTTTTCGCGTCGTACCGCCGAACAAGGATATGGAGGAGGATGGGGAGCATCGGAGGCAAGGACGGATAGGGGAGAAAACAACAAACAGCACCCCGGCAAAACTGGGGACAGGCAAACAAAAAGCAACGAGAAATCGCGATCGCTCTCCCTCTTCCCCTGCTTCCCCTGTTCCCAACGCTTCCCCCACTCCCGAAGCTCCCAAAACCTTTCTCAAAAAACGAGGGTTTTGGATCGCTGTTGCCATTCTTGTCACTTTAGGGGGAATTTCCCAGATCCGCGTTCGCCCTTCCGTGCGAGCAGAGGCTTGGCTGGAAACCAACCCCAATGCTCGCCGTGTGGTTCATATGGATGTTCCCGGTACGATTCGCCAAGTCTTGGTCTTGCCCAATCAAAACGTGAGGGAAGGTCAACCTTTAGCCTTGATTGAAAGCGAATCTTTAGAGGAGAAAATTGAAGATACTGAGTTGAGTTTATTGCAGAGTAATGCCGAACTCCATTACGCTCAACAACAAATACTGGCAGTGCGATCTCGTTGGGAACAAGCCCAAGCCGTCGAAGGGCGATCGCGCTTGCGGGTACAGAAGTTGCAAGGAGAAGTTCATCGCATGGATGCAGGGATTCCTCCCGACCACATTCGCGTCTACGAGTTTCAGTTGCAATCTTTGCACAGTCGTTTGCAGAAGATGAAGGTTTCAGTTGCTCGTCACGAGTCTTTGGTCAAAGAGGGAGTTTATTCTCAAGAACCGATCGATGCGTTGTATCGGGAAGTCGATGCGATCGAATCTCTTTTGGGAGAGCATCGCGCGAAGATGGAGACGGCGAAGCGACAGTTACGCGATGAGTTAGAGACGCGGCAGGATGAATTAACTCGCCTTTCTCGTTTGAGTGCGGTATCGCGACAGGAATATGAAGCCTCTAAATGGTAAAGTTTTCGCCTCCAGAACCCGGTTTGCCTTCTTTTGAGATGCAGATTCGCGAGATTGTTTCGGTTCTCGATAAGGATGAGCAGTTGGATAAGTCCATTTTACAGGTGATTGCGGTTATCGAAGAGGCTGGACGGTTGCAACCCGGAGCTAAGGTTTATGCTAAGATTGCTTCTCCCTATACTATTTCTCTGGCTGAGCGCGTTCGTCGCGAATTCCTCAATCTTTTTAAGGTTCGCAAGTATTCTTGATTCTTTCTCTGTTTTGTTTTTTGCCCGTTCATTCTGGAGATATCGATCGTTATCGTCAAAGAATACGGTCAACTCCCAGAAATTGAATGTTATCCCGGGCAACCCAATCCAGTATTTCTCAATTTGATCGGCAATGCGATCGAGGAGAAATATGTCTTAATCAGCCATTGTAATGTTATAAAGCACGACCAACCACAGCACGCCTTCCGTTATTTTCCGTGTTTCTGCGGAGGCGATCGCGATCGCCTCCTGAGATTTCCGTATAACAACGATGGCGCGACGAATATTGAATTTGCACAATGAACGAGAGAGTCTCAAGCTCTTGGCCTCGGAAAACCCATTCTATTGCAGGAGAGAGCGTCACAGTAAATGCACCCAACGTTTTACGCAATAAGTGCTTGTACTTACGACTCACCGTAAATCAAACGATAACATTCTAGACTTCAATCCTCTATTTAAAGTCGAAGATATTGTTCATTGTTTATTGTTCATTGTTCATTGACATGACACATTCTGCCTTGCGAACCCGCGATATGGAACTATTGGTCGCTTACTCCCGCGATCGCTCTCTTAACCTGCGAAATGAACTGATTGAGTTGAATAGCGGTCTCGTTCGCAAAGTTGCTCATCAACTTTGTCGCCAGTGTAACGAACCTTACGAAGATTTAGAGCAAACGGGATATTTAGGTCTGATTCGCGCGATCGATCGCTTCGATCCCAAACAAGGTCGAGCTTTTAGTTCTTTTGCACTCCCTTACATTCGCGGCGAAATCTTACATTACTTAAGGGATAGAGGCACAACGATCAAAATTCCCCGTCGCTGGCAAGAACTCCACGGGCGATCGCGGAAGATTTGCAAACAACTGAGAAGCGAATTGGGACGCATTCCCCAAGATGCCGAAATTGCTCGCGCTTTGGGAGTCCCTTTGCCCGAATGGCGCGAGTGCAAAATGGCGGTGAAAAATCGCTTATTGCTGAGTTTAGATGCAACCCTAACGCGACAGGTTGATTCAACTGTGACCCTAGCCGATACCCTACCCGACGTTAATATTACTGTCCATCGCGAGCAACGAGAAGAATGTTCGCAATTACGCCATGCGATCGAACAATTGGAAACAAAAACGCAAACAGCCCTCGAGTTAGTCTTTCTCGAAAATCTCACTCGCAAGGAAGCTGCTAAAAAAATTGGCATCAGTCCCATGACAGTGACGCGCTATGTCGATCGCGGCATTCAACAATTAGAATCTTTGTTACAGGTGGCTTAATTGTTGGCTGTTTGAGCGATTTCGTCAGTCCCGAGATAATTTTTCTGACTTGACAATATTCCTATTTAGCAATATAGTTGAATAAAGAGATGAACTCCGAATGTAACTGGGAGAAAAATGCTATTTCGTCAACTCTTTGACTCGGAAACCTATACCTATACCTACCTCATCGCCGATCGCAAGACAGGCGATGCCATTCTTGTCGATTCTGTCCTCGAACAAGTCGATCGCGATCTCAAACTCATTCAAGAATTGAATTTAGTTCTCCGCTATTGCTTGGAAACCCATATTCACGCGGATCACATCACCGGAACCGGAAAGCTGCGAGAACTTACGGGGTGTCTGGGCATCGTGCCGGAAAACGCCGATATCCCCTGTGCGGATCGACAGATTAAAGATGGAGAAATTCTCCAACTGGGAGGAATTGAGATCGAAGCGATCGCCACTCCCGGCCATACCGACAGCCACATGGCCTATCTCGTCAATGGCGATCGGATTTTAACGGGAGATGCCCTCTTTATCCGTGGGTGCGGGCGAACTGACTTCCAAAGTGGTGATGCTGGGACGCTTTATGATACCGTCACCCAACGGTTATTGACATTGCCCGAGGAAACCCTTGTTTATCCGGGTCACGACTATCGGGGTCATACCTTATCTGCAATTGGAGAAGAAAAGCGCTTGAATCCTCGTTTTGTCGGCCGCGATCGCGATGATTTTATCGCCTTTATGACCCATCTCAATCTTCCTAATCCAACAAAGATGATGGAAGCGGTTCCTGCTAACGAACGTTGCGGCAAGATTAATTTTGCTGCCTAATAGAGAGCTTCACTTTTGATCATTTTGTACTGTCAAGGAGACTAAAATAATGATTGTAACTCCTCAAAAATCAACCCCAAAAGTCACGGCGATCGATGCTGCTACGCTGAAACAATGGTTAGACCGAGAAACCGTCACGCTGATCGATGTACGCGAACCTTCTGAATATGTTGGAGAACATATTTCTGGCGCAAAACGAGTTTCTTTATCTCAGTTCGATCCCCTACACATTCCTCAAGAACAAGGAAAAAATCTCGTTTTTTACTGTCGGAGTCAAAGTCGTTCCCGACAGGCAGCAAAACAGTTATTAGCTGCCGGATGGACAGATATTTATGAACTTCAAGGAGGACTCAATGCTTGGAAAGCCGCCAATTATCCCACAAAGATAGATCGCAATGCCCCCATTAGCATTATGCGTCAAGTACAGATTGTTGCCGGATCTTTGGTGCTGGTAGGGACAATTTTAGGGGCATTTGTCTCACCTTGGTTTTTAATTCTCAGTGGCTTTGTCGGGTCTGGCTTGGTCTTTGCTGGAGCGAGTGATACTTGTGCAATGGCAATGTTACTGGCCAAACTTCCTTACAATCAATGAGTTTAAAAAATCGCTAAAGCCTAACTTATCTTACCCTTGAGATTTATATTTTTCAAGGAGATTAATATCATGTTTATTTTGATTTTCGGTTATTTTTTGGCAGTAGCGATCGGATTGAGTTTGGGGTTAATTGGCGGTGGCGGTTCAATTCTCGCGGTTCCAATTTTGGTTTACGTGATGGGAGTTGGCATTAAAGAAGCGATCGCGATGAGCTTATTTATTGTCGGCACTGTCAGTTTAATTGGGGTGATTCCTCACTGGTTTCAAGGGAATGTTAACTTAAAAATTGCAGCCTTATTTGCTCCGGCTGCAATGCTGGGAGCTTATTCAGGTGCGCGTCTTGCTACGTTACCTTTTATTACGGAAACGATTCAATTTGTTTGTTTTGGTATAGTGATGATTGCCGCCAGCATTCTCATGATCGCTCAAAGCCGAAAAGCACCCTCAGAAAAGACACAAAAACAGTCCATCAAATCCCATCATAGTATTAAGAAATGGTTAGCAATTCCTCTTGAAGGATTTGGCGTGGGGGTGTTGACCGGATTTGTGGGTGTGGGAGGAGGATTTGCGATTATTCCTGCTTTAGTGCTGTTAGGTGGCATTCCCATGAAAGAAGCGATCGGAACATCTTTGATCGTGATTGCACTGAAATCAATTACGGGGTTTTGGGGATATGTCGATCAAGTTATGCTGGATTGGACATTGATGTTATTCTTTACGATTGCGGCAAGTTTGGGAACGATCGCCGGGGCTTATTTAACCCAAAATATCGAGGCAAAACACCTACAAAAAGGGTTTGGTTATTTCGTCCTTGCGGTTGCAGTTCTGGTTTTAGTTAAACACTAATTGTGACTTGTTAGGCGCTAGTCAAAGAATAGGGAACTTCTAAGCTATTTTCTGCCATGAGAGCGCGATCGCATAAGATTTCTTGGGGTTTTCCATCGGCAATAATTGTCCCTTGATTGAGGAGGAAAATGCGATCGCAAACTTCTAGGAGTAATTCCAGATCGTGGGAGGAAATTAAGAGGGTTTCGCGAGACTGCTGAAGAAAGTTTATCAGACGACGGCGAGCGCTGAGATCGAGATTGGCGCTGGGTTCGTCATAAAGAATTAGTTGAGGACGCATGGCGAGAATAGAAGCGATCGCAACCATACATTTTTCCCCTCCCGATAGTTCGTAAGGAATGCGATCGCGAAGCTGAGAAGTTCCTGTAATCTGTAATGCTTCTTCAATGCGAATCTCAATTTCTCGAGGGGATAAACCCATATTTTCCACCCCAAAAGCCACATCATCCCACACGGACGCACAAAAAAGTTGATCGTCTGGATTTTGGAAGACAAAGCCAATTTCTGGGCGAAATTCTTGAGTTCGAACGGGTTTGCCAAATAGGTCAATTTGACCGCTTTGAGGAGCTAAAATCCCGCAAATTGATAAAAATAAAGTCGTTTTCCCCGCCCCATTGGGACCGATCGCGCCGACTCTTTCGCCGGGTTGAATTTGGAGGTTTAAATTTTTCCATATGGGCGGGCGATCGGGATAACTAAAGGTAATATTAGTAAGTTCGAGTGCGGCATTTTGAGTCATCAAGAAATAAAGTTAAATAATAGTTTCAGTTTAAATTAAAAACTGCTCCGCCAAAAAAATCAGGGTCAACAACTTGTTAACCCTTTCATCAATTCACAAAATTCAATTCACAAAGCTCGCAAAAAACAAATTACTCTTGTTTTTCAACGCCTCCCATGCGGGCGAGCGGCCAAAAACGTACCGCAGCACGACCGATAATTTTTTCGTGAGGGACAATACCCCAGCACCGGCTATCATAACTATTGTTACGATTATCACCTAAAACCAGATAAGATCCTTCGGGAACAGTGACGGGATCGGCCAGATAAGGCTTATCCGATTGGAAACGACAGATATTGACCTCTGTTGAGTCCTGTCGGGCAATATAGTCTTCATCTAAGGGTTCGCCATCAATGTAAACCTTTTTGTCCTTTAACTCGACAGTTTCCCCGGGTAAACCCACGACGCGCTTAATAAAAGCATCGTGGAAGTTTTGACGCTCGAGGGCATCCGTGGGATTAAACACGATAATATCGCCGCGCACGGGTTTGCGGAAACGATAAGTCATTTTTTCGATCATCAAGCGATCGTTGACCTCAAGGGTCGGTAACATCGACTCTGAAGGAATGTAACGCGCTTCAGCGACAAATTGACGAATGCCGATCGCCAGCACTGCACTCAGGGCGATCGTTTTAAGTGCTTCAACCGAAGTACTTTTTAACCGAGACATAAGCTAATCAATAATCACAGAATTACAACAAAAAATTACGGGTTTGGTGAGAAGAAAAATTTTAGGGGCTAATTTCTCTATCATAGCTTGTACGTCGTTAATTTTAACCTTCCATGTTTTCCGACACCGATCGCTTAATTCGTCAGGCTAATATTCTCCTCCCAGACGGTCATTTTCTCCTCGGAGATGTCCAGATCCGCCAAGGAAAAATTGCTCGCATTGCTGAGAATATTACACCAGAATCCACGGATGATGTCCTTGACGCGCAAGGTTTGACAATGTTTCCGGGGGTTATCGATCCGCAAGTTCATTAAAATTTTTATGGGATCGGCACATGGAGCTTTATTGGTGAGTACAGAAGCCGAGATCGAACCCATTTTTGCGGAAGGAAGGCGCTTAATTGCTGTTCATGCGGAAGATCGGCAGCCCCCAACATTTACAGTTTGGGTGATTGGTTATTGATTATTTATTGTCATGTTCAAACGATGCTTTCTGGCAATTTTTCTCTTGACTTCTGTTGGGTGTCAGTTATTGGCGCAGGAAAGCGATCGCACTCAATACAATTCTCTCGATCCGCAACGATTTCTTTCCTCTCGCCAATTATTCGCTAACCCTCACCCTCGCGAAGTTGCCCTCAGTTTATTTGAGGAATATACTCGAGAGTCAGAAGGCAGAAAATCCGAAGCAATTTCGATTGAGTATCCCAGCCGAGAAATTGCCGTTGTTACGGTAGAAATTGTCGGTTTGGCTGATGATTCTTTGCGAGGTCGTCGCTATCGTTTAGAGTTTCAATGGGATGGCGATCGCTGGCAATTAGACTGGATCGGTTCTCAAGTTCAATGCTGGGAAGGAAGAGGGCATCAAAATTGGGGAAGCGATCGCTGCGTTTAAATTCAACGGTAAAAAATGAGAATTGATACTATATAGACAATAAATTATAATAGAACGACGACAAGAGAAAGGAAATCCTGAAAAACTCATGAAAATGATACAAGTAAAAGGAATGATTAAAGATGGAGAAGTAAAAGCTACATTGCCAGAAGAATGTAGCAATAGCGAAGTAGATATCATTATTGTGGCGAAAGAAGAACCGGACGAATTTGAGCAGCGCCATCAACTTATGCTTGAAAAAGGTTACGATAATCGAGAAAAGATTATGCAATTAATTCGCCAGATTAAGCTAGAAATTCTAAAAGAAAAGGGACGGACATAGAAATGTCTGAATTAGAATGAATTTTTTTGGACACTAATATTTTCATTGTTGGCGATGCGGATAAGCAAAGTCAAGAAAGTAGAATCTTAGAAGCTCTCGGTTATCGAGGAAAAACCAGCATTCTTAAAGCTGAAGTTATTCTTTCTGATGAACTGATAGATCAAATCCGAAGAGTCAGTAAATATTTATATGGTAAGGAGCGAGCCTCTCAACTAATTTCTAATATTTGGCGTTGGTTTAATATTTTTTATGTTCCTTCTACTAGAGATTGGGATGAGGAAAAATTACGATTAATCAATGAAAACACAATTCCTTCGGAAGATATCGAAATTTATCTATCCGCAAAATATGGAAATGCAAATTGTTTTGTGTCTGGAAATCGGGAGTTGCTTAAGGCGATCGCAGATTTTGAGTGTTTAACTGCCGATGATTTTGTAAAGAAATATGTAGAAGGTCAAATGCAATCTTAGAAGAAAAATTATTTATTTTAACATAAAAACCAGACTTCTCATTATATTGATAACGATATATCAATATTCAACATCTAGTGAATACACCCGCTCATCATCCTTCGGATAGATGAGGGGCTTCACTCTCCCATAACGTAGAGAGACTCAATTCCTGAATAGAACGTCGATCGTTGCTCATTGAAAAAGCGGAGAGGGAGGGATTCGAACCCTCGATGAAGTTTAACCCTCATAACTTCTTAGCAGGAAGCCGCTTTCAACCGCTCAGCCACCTCTCCAAGGTCATATTCGATCATTATAGCAATAATTTCCCATATTAACAAGTATTGCAACTTGCATAAATTTTCCTCGTCTCCTCAGAAGAAGGAATAGGAAGACAAATCCATCTCACCAACAGGGAGGTTAAATTTATGTCTCACGAGTCTCATGGAACTTGTTCGGGAACAGAATGTCCAGAATGCCATCGGCATACTGTAATCTCGATCAATGCAACCCTCTGGCGATGTCTGAATTGCGATTTTACGAAGGACTTCTCAAAAAAGAAAGAGGACAAAAAGAAACCGGACAACACTGGGATACTCACTGTAATAGGAGGCTTTGTTATTGCGGCAGTCTGTTTGTTGAGTCTTTAAAATTCCCGAATTTCCTCGGGAGGGTGCATTACCATCTCAACATAACTTTATCTCTTTCAGAGAATTATTCTCTCACAGTAAGATATAAAAAGTATCCATATCTACCCCCTATCATGTTCTCTATTTTTATTCTGACCCATAATGAAGAATTAGATATTGCCGCTTGTATTGAGTCAGCCTTATTATCTGATGATGTAATTATTGTCGATTCTTATAGTAGCGATTGCACCTTAGAAATTGCCCGAGGTTATCCCGTACAAACTGTCTGTCACAAATTTGTCAGTCATGGGCAGCAACGAACGTGGATGTTACAAAATGTTGCGACTCGCCACGATTGGGTGTATATTCTCGAAGCCGACGAACGCATGACACCGGAATTATTTGCCGAATGTTTGCAAGCGATCGAAAATACTGAAAATGTGGGCTATTACGTTGCCGAACAGGTCATGTTTATGGGACATTGGATTCGCCATTCTACTCAATACCCTCGCTATCAATTGCGTTTATTAGAGAAGAATAAAGTTTGGTTTTCTGATTATGGTCATGCAGAACGAGAGGAGTGTCAAGGAAAAACAGATTTGCTCAAGTCCAACTATCCTCATTTTACCTGTAGTAAAGGTTTGAGTCGCTGGTTGGAAAAACACGATCGCTACTCTACCAATGAAGCCAGAGAAACGATCTATCAATTGCAATATCAAAAAGTTCGCTGGAAAGACTTATTTTTCGGGAAGACAGAAATCAAACGACGACGGGCATTAAAAGATTTATCGTTGCGCTTACCTTTTCGTCCTTTAATTCGCTTCTTTTATATGTATTTCGTGTTAGGAGGAATTTTCGACGGGAAAGCTGGGTTAACTTGGTGTATTTTACAGGCTTTTTATGAGTATTTGATTGTTCTGAAAGTGGAAGAATGGCAACACAAAAATGAGCAAGAAAAGTTATTACAAGTTAATGCAACACAAAATAATAATTCAGAGGCCAAATTAAGCGCGATCGCAGCCTCGAATTCAGAAAAAGATATTGCTGCGTAACTTAATCTCTAATTCCTCTAAGGATGGGAAATAATCTCTGTTTCCCGTGAAGCAGCATCTAACCATTCTTGCATGGCCTGAAGTTGCCAAACACTTGCAGCGTAAGATTTTTCGTTATCTGTCAAAGGAACGTCATAAGTAATAAATCGAGAAACAACTGGGGCAAACATGGCATCCGCTAGGGAAAAGTCGCCAAATAAAAAGAGTCCGTCTTTTCCGAAGCGATCGCGACAATTGCGCCAAATGTCTTTAATGCGGATAATATCCGTTTGGACGTTAGGATTCATACCTTCCCCGGGAAAGCGGTTGCGACAGTCCATGGGCATATTTTGCCGCAGGTGCTGAAATCCCGAGTGCATTTCCAGACTAACAGAACGCGCGATCGCCCGAGCTTGGCGATCGCGAGGCAATAATTGCGGAGCAAAGTTTTCCACGATATATTCACAAATTGCCCAAGACTCCCAAATCGTGAGATTATCGTGCAGCAAAACAGGAACTCGTCCGGAGGGAGAGTAAAGGCGAATTTCGCGATGGCTGTCGGGAGTATCGAGAGGAATGCGAATTTCGCTAAATTTCAAGCCAGCTTGTTTCATGGCCAGCCAAGGGCGCAGAGACCAAGAAGAATAATTTTTATTGCCAATAACAAGAGCGAATTGAGTCACGATCGCAATTCAACGTCATACTTTATCTATAATTTTATCATTTGAGGCGATCGCAACGAAACAAACCTTTAATTCTGCGCGGGCAATTCAACCAGTAATGTCATCTCATCTCGTCCGATGACATTCACCCAAACTCCGGGGGACGCATTAATTTCACCTACCCCTCGGGCAAACCACCAAGCCCCGCGAAATTTGACGCGGCCGCGGCGATCGGATTCAATGGGTTCGGTAACAATGGCATTGCCTTTCCAAAGATCGAATTTGCGACCCGAGGGGCGATCTGTTTTCTTAAAGAGGCCAAACATAATGAAATCTCTCCCAATGTTCTGCTGAGTTTAGACAGTATTGACAAATGACGCGATTGCTGTCTTGTTAATCAGTCTTTCTCGAAAAAAGTTTTGTTTCCGGAAATATGCCACTTAAGAATCTGTCTGGGGTTTGAAAATCAGGCGATCGCGTCGGACATTTACAGGCTGGCTTATCTTTAAAGATGCGGGATTAACCTCGGCCAAACAAGATCGGTATGGGGAAAACCCAACACGATCTTACCGATCCACAATCGATCTTGTTTTTTTTGGGATTTTATGTTAGGCAAAGAAATCAATCCAGAAAAATCGGCAAAAATCCCCTAAACTTTGGGACAGGATTGGGTTTTAGCCTTGGTAATCGAACAGCGATCGATTAAACAAGATTGGGTAGAGACGGGATCTTCTGCGAGAGGGGGAGGGGTCTGTCCAAAAATCATCTCGCAACTGAGATCCTCAAAATTGGGAATCATGGTGAGGGGAATGCCAAATTTTTGGGTAAAGAAATCTTGCGTAGGAATCTTACACATATTGACGCACATGCCGACACAACCACTATTTTCTAAATATCTACATTTCTGAATATGAATGCCACTTTTTTGTGTTCTTGTTGCTTCTTCTATCGGAACTTCAACATCTACCACTTGGCAAGATCCCACCAGCCATTGAAAGAAAGTTGCCCCAAACCACGCATTGAGTTCGCAAACCAATTGAGTCGGAGAAAACACAGCACGCACGATCGCGAGGAGTTGTGAGGGAACCAAGGATTGTAAAATAACAGCCACTAATTCTTGCTGTTCTTGGGGGGTGCGACCTCGTACAATCTGTTTGGACAGGTCTACAAAACCGTCATAACCTTTCAGTTGGGTTTCCTTTCCCAAAGCGATCGCTATTTTTCGCGCAACCAAGGCGATAAATAAACGATCGAAGAGATTATCTTTGTAAACTTCCTGTTCGGCAGTCTCCATCCTCAAACTTTGCTTTACGATTTATCTTGTCTCTCTATCATATCGTCGAACGGTTAAGATTTGCGATCGCTATCGTTTCCCACTATAAGCCATACCATAGAAAGAGGAATGATTTTTGGCATTGCAAACCCATGAGCTATTGTATTAATCCCAACTGTTTTCAACCTGAAAATCCTGACGATGGGAATTATTGTCATACTTGTGGTACAACATTAAGGCTCAAAGACCGCTATCGGACGCTGAAACCTTTGGCACAAGGAGGATTTGGGAAAACCTTTCTAGCGATCGATGAAGATAAACCCTCAAAACCCTATTGTGCGATTAAGCAATTTTTGCCTCGTACCACCGAAAAAAGTACCCTTGTCAAAGCAGCAGAATTATTTGCACGCGAAGCTATTCAGTTAGATGAATTGGGCAATCATCCCCAAATTCCTAATTTATTGGCTTATTTTTCTTTGGACGATCGCCAATACTTGGTACAGGAATTTATTGCAGGGGATAATTTAGCCCGGGAAGTGGGTAAATTCGGACCGTTTGAAGAAATTAAAGTTCGCGCTTTACTAGAAAATCTCCTCCCGGTTTTAGCATTCGTTCACGAGAATCAGGTCATTCACCGAGATATTAAGCCAGAAAATATTATTCGCCGCCAATGCGATCGCTTGTTATATTTGGTGGATTTTGGTGCATCGAAAATTATCGATTCAGAAACATTAGAACAAACCGGAACGGCGATCGGATCGGCGGGTTTTGCCGCGCCAGAACAAACGATCGGTCGGGCAACTTATGCCAGCGATATTTATAGTTTGGGAGTAACTTGTATCAGTTTATTAACAGGTTTGCATCCTTTCGAGCTTTTTGATATTCAAGAAGGAAAATGGATTTGGAGACAACATTTAAAAAGTTCTCTTGATGAAGAATTTGGATGTATTTTAGATAAGATGTTAAAGTCAGCCATGAGTCAGCGTTATACGGCAGTCTCGGAAATATTACAGGACTTACAAACGATTCCGACTTCTGTCGATTTAACCTTAGAACAATTGCAAACGCAGTTCACCGGAGAACTTTCGAGTCAAGCGATCGCAGTTCCTCCGCTACAGAATGCGATCGATCGCGAGTTAGAAGAATTACAAGCTGAATATTTGCAAGAAGAGAAAACTAAACATTAAGATTGTTTTCCTTCATAATATTCGTGAGTTAACAAAGGAACAGAGATTAGTTCTCCTGTGCTATCTCCGATTTTAACCTTTAAACCTTCTCCACCGGCTTTTGTTTTTAGATAAGCTAATCCCAAAAAACCATCGGGACTCTCAATGAAACTGGTAATTTTGCCGACCTTCTTGTCATCAATAATAATCGGAGTTTCAGGATCGACAGGTGCATCGAGTTTAATCCCCCATAAACGTTGCTTGACCCCTTTATAGGTATTGAGACGAGCAATTGTTTCTTGACCGATATAACAGCCTTTTTCAAAAGAAATAGTCTGCCATAATCCTGCTTCTAAAGGATTGTATTCTTCTGTTAATTCGGCTTCGGGGAGCGGTCTTCCTTGTTGAATGCGAAGCTGTTCCCAAACGCGATCGCCTGCGGGGATTGCTCCTTTTTGCACCAACTCCTCCCACACTTTCGCCGCACTTTGTACGGGAATTATCAAAGTATAGCCCTTCAATCCTAAACCATTGCCGACAGCAATTCTTATCTCTTCTCCATCAATATTTGATTTAATATGATTGCCTTCTAAATGACTCGATAGCTCTTCCCAATTAAAGTTTTTACCAAAATCTTCACTTCCTTCACCAATGAGGCTAAAAATAGCAAATTCTTCAGAAACATCAGTTAATTTAACGCGATCCATTGGAAATAGATAGCGATCTAACCATTTTATCATCGACTGATTCTGACCGGGAGAAAGTAAGAGCAATAATTCCTCTTCTGTCGCGTAAACTGTCGCGAGATCGATCGTTCTCGCCGTAGAAGTAACAAATACAGTTTGACAGCCTTCTCCGGGTTGCAAGCGCTTAATATCATTGGTACTTTGATTGTGGAGAAACTGAACTCGATCTTGTCCCGTCAGTCGAATCAGTCCAGAATGAGAGCGATCGCACAGTATAACGCCTTGTTTTATTGATTCTAAAACCTTTACATCATTCCCAAAACTCTGAGGAATAGTAGAATTTTCCTCAAAATTTGCCCCTAAACTAATTTGAATATCTCTTAATGTTTGTGTCATTTCCGGAACTGGTGACTGATAATTGGTGACTGGTGACTGGTGACTGGTGACTGGTGACTGGTGACTGATAATTGGTGACTGATAATTGTTGACTGATAACTGATATTAAGATAAATCGGCAAAAATTGCATCTATCAATTGTTTGACTTTATCATCGAGGATATTCCAATCGACTTCTCCTCCTTCATCAAATAAGCGAGAATCGATATCAACTTCGACTTCTCCTTCGGGTTGGAAATGAGAAGGAGGAGGATAGTTAAGAAAACAGGCTTGAAAGCATAAATCCCAGATATCGAAAGTTAGCGATCGCCCTTCATTCGTCAAGCGCAGTCGATGTCCGGGAAAAGGGTCTTGGATATCCTCATAAGTTCCTTTCCAGCGAGAAGTATCCAAATGTTTCCTAATATTATCAATCACGCGAATTAAGGAAGGCTGCATGAGAATTTGGGCTTTCTCCCAATCTTGAGTTGTTTTAAATTTAGGTTTCATTGATTAATATGATTTTGGCTTCGCAATCGCTGTTTCGCCGTAATAGATAGATGTTATGATTTTTAGGCTATATTGAGAAATTTTTCAATAATTTTAAATAAAAATTAATCTTATTCTATTTTTCTCCATTCCATAAAGACACTCTGAACATATCATCAATTATGACGTTTATCAACGAGAACAAATTAGTTCAATCCGTTCGGGAACGATTGAATCGGGTATCCAACAAATTGGACAACGTGTTAAAATATTTAGATTCAGTGGCATACTATCAATCTCCCTAAAATCCTCTCCTTAGACTGTGTTCACCTTAATGGCGCTTTTTCCTAGGGTTATTTTGATACAAAGGGTAGATTTACAAATTTGAGATGCACCCTTTTTTCCGCCATCCTTTCGGCGGCCATATCCTCCGGATCGACCTCATCTTCTAAAAGTTCGTAAGTCATGCCCAAATTACCCAACAAGCGGACGGCGTTTGTTTTTTTTCATTGTGGGAGGACGATAAATTTGAAAACGTGCAGATTCAAGAAAAACAAGATTGTAGTTAGTAGGAAAGGGTCACTCATCATTTAAACTGCAACACTATCGATCGATGTCTGCATCTTCCATTTCAAACAATATGGCTAACTATCATCGCCTGCAACAAGCCTTGAATGTCGGGTTGCGCCGTCAGATCTTTTTTGCGGTCTGCGATAATACCGGACTGAGCGATCGCATTTCTCAACAGTTACATGCTTCCCGGAGCGATCGCCCTTCCCCCTTGGTTAAATTAACCTTAGATGCCAATAATCCCAACTTTCTCGCCGCGATCGCTGCTTTCCTCAAACAAACTCCTCACCCTTCTCCTCACTCCACTTTTGAAATTGTCGGTATTGAAAATCTGACTCGCAAGAATGCAAGCGTTCAACAGCGATTTATTCGCACTCTCAGACGGATCGAACGCCATATAACACAAGTAGAATTCTCTCTATTACTCTGGGTATCTCAACCTTGGTTGAATAATATTCGTCAATCAGTGCCGGAATTTTGGCAATGGCATACAGGAGTCTTTGAATTTACAGGAGAAATCTCGGCTTTGGGGAACGAGAGTGCATTGCAACCATACACCTTGACCGGCAGCAAAACCCCAACCCAGTCGTCTTGTCTCGTCGAAAACAATGGCTCTTCTTCCCTTGTCAAAACAGCCTCTAATGGTGCGAGAACCCGAAATGAGGGAGAATTTCCTTTTGTATCGCTCAAGACCCTCTCCGCCCCCGTTGCGCCTATTCCCAACGTGCCGAAAGCGAAGATTCCCGGGCCTCCTCCTCCCCCGAAACGCCGACCTTTACCACCCCATTATTCTCCAGCAATGGCGGCTCAACATTATTTGCAAATTGCCCATCAACATCGCGATCGCATTGCCAAAGGAGAAGTCGATCGCGACACCCTCACGACAGCGATCCAAGCCTACGAACAAGCGTTACAGTATCGAGAAACTTTTCCCGTCGCCGCAGAAATTTATAACGATCTGGGGAATTTTTATTGGATGCGATCGCGTCGTCCCGATAGTCCAGAACAAGCGTATCCCGATTTAGAACAAGCCCTTGCTATCTACCACGAAGCGATCGCGACGTTGAGCGATCGCGAAGCCATGCCCCAAACCTACGCCATGATCCAGAATAATTTAGGGGCGGCTTATGGGGATATGGCCCGCTATCGAGATTTGCCGGAAAACCTGCGTCAGTCCATTGCCGCTTATGAGGAAGCCCTACACTATCGCACGGCAGCAAATAATGCTTTAAAATACGGTTCGACGCAAAATAATTTAGGGACGGCTTATTGGCATTTGGCGCAACACGAGAACGCCCCCACTAATTTACAAGCCGCGATCGCCGCCTATACCGAAGCGGGAAAATATTACGATCCCCAAGGTGATCCCCTGAACTGGGCGATGATTCAAAATAACTTAGGGACAGCTTATTGGAATTTATCTCAATATGACAACCGAGAAGGACATTTGCGATCGGCGATCGATTGTTACGAACAGAGCCTCATTTATCGCACGGGAGAAAATGCCCCTAGTGCTTGTGCGGCAACGCAAAATAATTTAGGGACGGCTTATTGGCATTTAACAGCAACGGAAGGTTTAGAATCTGTCCTCAAACAAGACTATTTACAACGAGCAGCAGAGGCTTATCAAATTGCCACCAAACTTGCCCATCATCTCGATCGCCAAACTCCCCCCGTGAAAGTTAATTTTAACTTTTTAGGCACTTATAACAATCTCGGCTTGGTTGCGTATCAATTGGGAACGGAGGAGCAATTTCCCCTCTCTAAATCCGAAAAATTACAACATTTGGAAACGGCATTACAAGCTCATTTACAAGCTCTCAGTAATGTTTCTCAAGATTCGGGAAGTTATGAAACCGCGCTCAATTATATTATCCGCACTGTCCGTGCCTTTTACAAACAAGGAGGAATCGCAGGACAAAATCTCGCCCTGTCTCAGGTTCCCGGTCAACTTCTTCCGCAATTACTGCCCAATCTGGGCTAATAAGAATGAATGGTTTAATTGACTAATTTCTGATTGAGAAAGGAAGGAATTCATGCAAAGGATTGTACTGTTTGTATTTTGTATCTGCTGCGTTGTCATGGTGATTATTGGCGATGCGATCGCCATACAGCCGCATTATTCAGACAACAATACTCTTGAACCTCTCTGGATTCAAGCCTATGAATTCGATCGCTGTCTCACACCTCTTTATGTTATTCAGCAAAAGGCTCGCGAAGTAATTATTCAGGATGAATCTACTTTTCAAACCTATCTGAATAATTCGCCAGAATGCAAGGGAATTCCTCTGCCAGACTTGACTAAATGGACGGCGATCGGTCGGCAAGTTAACATTCCGGGAGGATGTTCGCGCTTTCCTCGTTATAATTCTTTTACTGTTCGCGTAACCAAAGATACAAATCGCCGACTTTATTACCATACAGTGGTGAGTGGAATTGGTCCTTGTGCAGGTCATGCCAACCTTACTGCTTGGCATCTCGTTCCTAAATTGCCAGCGAATTATCATGTTGAGTTTCAGCGTTTTATAGAACCCGGCCTCATTATTGAATGTGGATCTGATGAGTTCTAGTTTCCCTCTCTCTGCATTCTCTGTGCTTCTGTGGTGAATTTTCTGAACATTCTAACGTATTCGCGTAGTGCTATAATCTAATTGTTCTTAATTTTTAAATCTGTTCGACGATCGCTAAGTTTTCTCGACATTCTAACCAAGATTGAGGGCGATCGCTCCTGCTTGCGCGTCGGGATGAGCATGAGTAACTTCTGATGCCGCTTGCGCCTCCTCGATCTGGTTCTTGTTGATATCTTTTCACCAATGCTCGGGCTAAATAATCGCGCTCGATCGCGCCAAAGTTCTCCAGAGTTTCGATAATCGCGATCGCCATCACCGTATCGTCGGTATAGTACCAAAAGCGATCGGGGAGCGTGCGAGCATTAATTAGCGATAATGCCGTTTCTTCTGGCAGAAAAAAGCACTGTCCAAAAGCATCTCCCAAAGACAATCCCTCTAAAGAAAGGAGGGCGTTTGTCATTCTCTCATGGCGATCGCTCGTTAAATTTGACATCGATAATCGTGAAACGATCGCATTTCTTATGAACCGTTATTATTACTGTTATTCAGCAACCAAGGACGCACAAAGAGGAAACCCGCCCCAAATGCCGTTAATACCATGAGGGCGATCGCGATCGCCAATAACCAGCCACTAATATCGCCAGAGCTATCGAGCAGGCTAAAACGTCGATTCTTAGAAGGTTCTTCAATCTCGATCGCATATTCCTCATTCCGATCCATCTCTTCAAAAGCCGGTTCGAGAGGAGGAGAAGGGACTGGGGAAACAGGCTGATTTTCTGAGGGAAAATCGGGAATAACAGGTTTTTCGAGTTTTAAGGCTGGATTATCGGGTGCGTGAGGATTCCCTTTAGCTTGCTGAAACGCTTGCACGCATTGAGTGATTTTATCTAACTCCTGTCGCATCAGTTTATTTTGGTTGGTTAACTGATGATTCTGTTGTTTTACTGCTTCTAGTTCGCCTTTGGTCGTTTGTAATTCCTTGGCTAACTCCCGATAGACGCTAATGGGAACGGCGGGACGATAATTTTGCTTACCGTCTGGCGCTTTTCCATTGTCTTGAGTTTTCTGCTTTTCTTGTTGATATTTAAACATTCTCAGTTCTCAACAACACTAATAGGGCAACAATTTAGAGTAATTTTCGAGGTTAAGCACGAGAGAAACCACAGATAAAGTTGCTAAATATTTATCATAAATCAATTCTTTTAATTACTAACGTCATTGCGACAAAACCTTAATTTTTGATTTTAAGATCAACTTTCTTTCTCGTTAGTAAAGGAAAGAAATGTCCCACAGGCCCCGTTCCTGCCCCAATTTCCAGAGCGTATTGCAAAGCACGGGTTACATAGTCTTTCCCATTGCAGACGGCGGTGAATCGGTCTTGTCCCATCGCTAAATTAGCGGCGATCGCCGCCGATAAAGTGCAGCCGGTACCATGAGTATTTTTAGTATTAACAGTTTCGGTTTGTAGAACTTCCCAGTTTTGCCCATCAAACCAAACATCAACGCCTCTTAATTCTCCCAGCATTCCCCCGCCTTTAATCAACACGGTTTTTGCGCCCAATTGGTAAATTTTCTCGGCAGCGATTTTCATCGTTTCAAGGGTATCGATCTCCAAACCCGACAAAATCTGCGCCTCATAGCGGTTGGGAGTTAGGATGGTAGCTTGAGGAATCAATCGTTCTTGTAAGGTAATGATGGCGCGATCGTCGATTAATTGCGCTCCCGTGCGAGAGACCATTACCGGATCCACCACGAGAGGAAAAATCCCCCATTTTTCGACACTTTCCGCCACTGCCACAATAATTTCAGCATTTAGCAGCATTCCTGTTTTTGCACTATCGCTGCCGATATCCTTGACAATTGCCTCAATTTGTGCTGAGACTGCTTCTGGCGGAAGAGCATCCACCCGATGCACCCCAACCGTATTTTGTGCCGTAACGCAAGTTATCGCACTTGTTCCGTGAACGCAATGAAAGGAAAAGGTTCGCAAGTCAGCTTGAATTCCCGCCCCGCCGCCACTATCAGAGCCAGCGATCGTTAGTACCGTTTTCACGCTATCCATCTATTCCTGATGCCAAACTGAATAATTGATAACTGATAATTGAAATTATCTTCGCGGAAAACGACGGCGTTGAAGAAAATCGGGAATATCTAAACCCGTCCCCATTTCTTGCGGGTTGGAAGTGGGGGGAGAAGGGGGAGCGGGACGAGGTTGTGGAGTGTTAGAAGGGGGGGCGGGACGATTGGATTTTTTCACCGTTGCTGGAGGATAGAGAGAGGGAGATGCACCCGAAGCACTGCCCGAAAACCCGGTTGCGATCGCGGTAATTTTAATTTCCCCTTCCATCGTGTCATCGATCACGGCTCCAAAAATAATATTGGCATCGGGATCGACGACTTCATAAATCGTTTCGGCGGCGGTATTAACTTCGTGGAGAGTCAGATCCGAACCCCCTGTAATATTAAAGACCATGCCTTTTGCCCCTTCGATGGACGATTCCAAGAGAGGAGAGGAAATCGCCATTTGTGCGGCTTCTCGGGCGCGAGACTTGCCCGTTCCTTCGCCAATGCCCATGAGTGCCGATCCTGCATCTGCCATGACCGCCCGCACATCGGCAAAATCTACGTTCACCAGTCCGGGGATAACAATAATATCGGAAATCCCTTGTACCCCTTGACGCAAAATATCATCAGCAATAACAAAGGCTTGCTGCACGGGAATCTCTGGAGAAATAACCGAGAGGAGTTTGTTATTGGGAATAACAATCAGCGTATCCACGCAACTTTGTAAGGCAGAAATACCTTCTTCTGCTTGATTCATGCGGCGGCGACCTTCAAACGTAAAGGGACGAGTCACAATGCCGACAGTCAAACACCCCAATTCTTTGGCCGTTTCCGCAACGATGGGAGAAGCTCCAGTTCCCGTACCACCTCCCATGCCTGAAGTAATGAAAACCAGATCCGTTCCTTCGAGAGCGTTGGCAATTTCATCCCGAGACTCCTCTGCAGCTTTTTGCCCGATCGCTGGGTTTCCGCCAGCTCCGAGTCCTCTGGTTAATTTTTGACCGATTTGCAGGCGATTTTCGGCAGGGGTGAGTTCGAGAGCTTGGGCATCGGTGTTAATCGTCCAAAATTCTATCCCGCTAATCCCACTGTCAATCATGCGTTTGACGGCATTGCATCCGCCGCCACCTACGCCAATCACTTTGATTTTTGCTGCATTGCTCGGCACGATGTTATTTCTCCCTGTTGTTTCTTGAGGAAGGCTTAAGTAGTCGCTGCTGGGGGGAAGAGATGTCCCGATATTATTAAAGGGTAAGTTGCTCGCCACGGCTGAAGGAACTATGAGTGAATTGGATAGATACTGTTATCGTAAGCCATAATTTCCACAAAGCCTCGCCATTTTACGACGACTCTTGAAGAAGCATTGGGTTCGACATATTGCTGTAGAATACTAGCATAAAAGCACGTTATTGCTGCATAATCTATTCATCAAACGGACTCTCAAACGGATTTTTTGTGTTGTCTCATAAGGGATGCAGCTACAGGTATGGGATTCGGGGTGAGAGATCGAGGTCTCGCTGTTTGAATTTTACTGCCCGGATCGATTCTTTTTCCCAACGAGATTCTGCCTTCACGGCCTCCCAATCGAGGATAATAATATCGGGTTCGTATCCAGATTTGCCAGTACTGGACTTGACATTTGAATTATTAATTTATAAAAATGTCAATAATTTTCAGTAGTAAAGTCCACACAATTGAGTAACCATCACCAATGGATCTGGCTCAAAATATAGCGCAAAGTATCATAATCGTCCTTTAAGAGTAAACTTAATTCTCGTCCTGCCCTAACCAACCAAGGGCGATCGCCTTTTCTCAAGCGATAGATTTCTCGTAGAGAGGCAGAGACTAAAGCCTCAACGGGAATATTTTTCACTTGCAGAAGCGATCGCAAAAATCCCAACTCTTCACTAAAGGCAACAACTTCTTCTGGCAAACAGCGATAAACCGCTTGGTGAATTTGAGGAGGACGCGGGGGCAAATATTGAAAAATTCTGCCTCGAGTGTTGTCATTATTTCGAGCAGGGGTTTCAAAGCCCAATAATGCCACGCGAAATTCTGTTTTCAGCATGGCAAAAATTTGCGGTTGCTGTTCTCGTAATTCTTCTAAGGATAATCCTAAGGCTCTGGCACGGTGTACCGAATCGATAGGAGAAGTTTTGACGTAAGTTACAACCCCTAAAACCTTGTTTCCCGATTCTTCATCGCGAGATTTCACCCAACTCCCAAAGGGAGGCATTACGGGAAAGCTCAAATCTTCTGGCTCTAAACATTGCGCCAGAACTTCTACCGTTGTTGTTTCGATAACTTCGGCAATGCGATCGGGATGGCGATCGCTACTAGTAAATTGTGGCAGAGGAAGGCGCATAATGAGTAACGAGTAAAAAGTAACGAGTAAAGAAGCGATCGCTCATTACTCATTACCGATCGCCGATAACTACTTTTTGAGATCGACGGTTTCGAGTTCCGCTAATTGAAATGTTACCAATTTATCCCAATTCCCCCCTTCAAAAAGAACGGCAACTTTTCCATCGCTGATACGCTGAACCAAGCCTTCAAAGCGATAATAAGTATCATCGGGATTAATCACGCGAACCGTTGCACCGGGCAAAATCATAATCTTTTCCTTTTGCAATTACAGAAACTCACCTTGCAGATTAACAGAAATCGAAGCGCAAAATCTCTCCCCATTCTACAATTTCCCGATAACTGGTGACTGGTGACTGGTGACTGGTGACTGGTGACTGGTGACTGGTGACTGGTGACTGATTACCATTCCCCTCGCTTAAAATGCAATCGCGTTCGATTGTTCGCCACCGATTCTACCAAACCGATCGCGAGAAAATTTGTGAGCAGGGACGATCGCCCGTAACTCATCCACGGCAGGGGAATTCCGGTAATGGGAGCGAGGCCGATAGTCATGCTGATATTGACAAAAACTTGGAAAATAATCATTGAGAGTACCCCCACTGCCAGCAAAGAGCCAAAATTATCGTTGGCATTTTGGGCAATGATGATCAAACGCAGGCAAATCAGCCAGAAAACGATGAGTAGTACAATACAACCTGCAAATCCCAACTCTTCCCCCACTGCTGAAAAAATAAAGTCTGTATGTTGTTCTGGAATAAAATTTAACTGGGTTTGGGTGCCGTGATATAAACCTTTACCCCATCTTTCTCCCGCCCCGATCGCAATGCGGGATTGAATCAAGTGATAGCCTCCACCCAAGGGATCTTTTTCTGGCTGGAGAAATAAAATCAAGCGATCTTTTTGATAATCCTTGAGGAACTCATTCCAAAGATAACCGCTTGCCCCTCCCGCGATCGTATTGGCAAAGATGGCGATCGCCGTACCGATCCTGCGCCACGGTAGCGTCAACCACGCAATAATTCCCATTGCTCCGAGCCAACCATACCAAGCCGGACGATATACATTGAATAACACGGCGGAAGGGATACAAGATACCATTAAAATCAACCATCCGGGATTGGCATTTGCCCAATACAGCATTCCGAGGGTAATAGCTCCAAAAACAAGCGATGTTCCTAAATCCGGTTGGGCAAAAACCAACGCCCAAGGGATAACAGTAATGGCGAGGGTGCGAAGAATGGCGGGAATGCTCGTGGCTGGGCGAGCGTGGAGTAAGGCTGCCATCGTAATAATCAGCCCCAATTTGGCAAATTCTGAGGGTTGAAATTGAATCCCTAAAATGTTTAACCAACGAGTCGAACCATTGATTTCTACGCCAAAAAATTTAATTGCCAGCAAGGATAAATTCGTGAGTCCGTAAATAATCCAATGCCATTGAATGAGAAATTCATACCGCAACCGCGCGATAAATAAGGCAACAATCAACCCAAACGCGCCCAGAATCCAGTGATAGAGCCAAAACCAACGAACTGTTTCTTGTTTGACTTCTGTACTCTGAATCATTAAGCCACCAAAAGCGGTCAGACTAATGACGAGAATGAGGAGAAAAAAATCTAACTGTTGCCAGCCAGCCAGCCATGTTTTCCACTGGGGGATTTTATCGTTATAAGAACGTTGAAGCATAGAGAATCGGGAATAGAGAGTAGGGAATAGGGAGTTGGGAGTCGGGAAAGCATTTAATCTTTCATCTTCTATCCTTCTTTCGCGTTAAGTTAGGGCGGCTACGGACACTTTGGCGGCAATTTCTCCGGCAAGTTGGGTCAAGGCTTTCGCGGAAGCAGAGTTGGGTTCCCCTATGACAATAGGAATGCCGCGATCGCCGCCTTCGCGTAAGGGAATTTCTAAGGGAATACAGCCTAATAATGGAACATTTAATTCCCGTGCTGTTTTTTCGCCACCACCGGAACCAAATAAATCGTAACGGCGATCGGGTAAATCGGGAGGGATAAAATAACTCATATTCTCGACAATGCCTAAAACATTGACCCCCAATTGCTCGAACATTTTCAAGCCCCGACGGGCATCAAGTAGAGAAACTGTTTGGGGTGTGGTGACGATAACGACACCGGACATGGGAACGGCTTGAGCGAGAGTGAGTTGCGCGTCTCCGGTACCGGGGGGCATATCTACGACTAAATAATCTAATTCTCCCCAATTCACCTGATAGAGAAATTGACGAATAATCCCATTTAACATCGGTCCTCGCCAAATTACGGGCTGATCGGGATCGATGAGAAATCCCATGGAAACCAATTTAATCCCGTAGTTAAAGGCGGGTTCTAAGATATCTTGCCCTTTATCGTTGTTTTGTACCTCCACCTTTGCCGAGGTTAATCCCAACATGGTCGGGGCATTCGGTCCATAAATATCTGCATCTAATAATCCTGTTTTCGCCCCTGTTTTGGCTAAAGCGACAGCAATATTGACTGCGATCGTACTTTTTCCGACACCGCCTTTCCCACTGGAGACGGCAATAATATTTTTAATTCCCTCGACTCCTTGGCGATCGGGTAGCTCTTTTTGTTGGGGAGTTTCTGCGGTGACTTCAATCTCGACTTTTTCTACCCCAGGCAGTTCTCGAACGGCTTTTTGACAATCTTCGACAATAAACTCTCGCAAGGGGCAAGCTGGTGTCGTTAAAACTAAGGTAAAACTGACCGTTTTGCCGCTAATCTGTACGTTGCGGATCATATTGAGTTCCACCAAACTTTTCTGGAGTTCGGGGTCTTGCACCGGACGTAAAATCTCTAAAACTGACTGGGGATCGAGCATGGGTCGAAAAAGGTAATGGGAAAGCGAGAAGGCTCTAACTTCATAAATCTTATCAAGCGATCGCTCTTTCTGCCGCCCGAGCCAAGCTCGAAGCGACGCGATCCACGTAAGGGCGAATCCACCACCAGAGCAGGGGCGATAAAAATCCCCGCATGGTCACGGAATAAGAAATATAAGTGCCGCATACCGTGGACTCAAATTGATAGGTGACGCGGTTTTCAATCCCCGGCAGCGCTAAAAATCTGACGCTGAGGAATTCTCCCGGGGCGACTCGCTCGACAAAAACCCGCACGGGTATTGGTGTCAGGCGTGTCACGGCTTGATAAATCAGTCCGGGTTTAGCAATTAAACCTTTGGGGGCATTGGTGCGATCGATGAAGGGATGCCAAGAAACATCGGCAAGATTGACGAGTTTTTGCCACAAGACATCCACTGAAGCACGACATAAGACGCGATAGCGCTGATTGAGGGAAAACTTACAAAAAATTTTCCCTCGTCGGATCAGGAGTTTGAACGATAAACTCAGAATCAAATCAATCCTCCTACAGTGACGATAAGGCTAACCAGTTTGCAACAAGTCGGTTGGATAGGACGAATCGAATTCGCCATTCCTCAACCTCTCATGGGGAAAGAATCCATTTTAGGCAAATTACAGCCGATGTGGAGTCTACTAGGGACAATTCTCTCACCTCGTACTCCCAACCCGGCTCAAATAGTTATTGCGAATTGTATAGCGTTTGTTATTCATTATCACAGTTCATGAAAGAATTAAGAGTTCGATAAAAAATCTGCTATTCGAGAGAGCAAAAATCATGACTGTTGCTTCTGCTTCCAGTGTCGTTACTCCTACTCAACCTCCTGCCGATTCTCAAGCCCGCATCAGCCAATTCATGAAAGGCATACAAGATAAAATTTGTCAAGGTTTAGAAGACTTCGATGAAACGGGAAAATTTCGCGAAGATGCTTGGGAACGAGAAGAAGGGGGTGGGGGGCGATCGCGGGTCATACGGGAGGGCAGAATTTTCGAGCAAGGAGGAGTTAATTTTTCCGAAGTTTGGGGAAAACAGTTGCCCCCCTCCATTCTCAAACAGCGCCCAGAAGCGGAAGGTCACGGATTTTACGCTACGGGAACCTCAATGGTTTTGCATCCTCTCAATCCCTACATTCCCACGATTCACCTCAATTATCGCTACTTTGAAGCCGGTCCAGTGTGGTGGTTTGGCGGCGGCATCGATTTGACTCCTTATTACGGATTTGCCGAAGATGCCGCCCATTTTCACCGGACATTCAAGGAAATTTGCGATCGCCATCATCCTGACTACTATCCCACCTTTAAACCTTGGTGCGATGAATATTTCTATCTCAAGCACCGCCAAGAAACTCGAGGCATTGGCGGGATTTTCTTTGACTATCAAGATGGAACAGGCGAACTCTATCGCGGCCCCCATACCGATAAAACTGCCGCCGCTTACAGCCGTAAGGTGGGCGCACCCCCTCAACGGACTTGGGAAGACTTGTTTGCCTTCGTCCGCGACTGTGCTGAGGGTTTCCTGCCGGCTTACATCCCCATTGCTGAAAAACGGCAAACTCGAGAGTGGGGCGATCGCGAACGCAATTTCCAGCTTTACCGGCGGGGACGCTATGTCGAGTTCAACTTGGTTTACGATCGCGGCACCATTTTCGGACTGCAAACCAATGGACGCACCGAATCGATCTTGATGTCCCTTCCGCCTCTGGTTCGCTGGGAATACTGCTACAGCCCCACTCCCAACACCTCAGAAGACGAACTCTATCAAACTTTCCTCACCCCCCAAGATTGGGCAGCTTGGACTCCTCAATAAAATCCAGTTCTTGGCCGCAGGATATCGGTTTGACAGAAACTGGGGTGTTAAAATACACTCAAAAAAGCGATCGAAAACTCTATAACGAGTTTGAACAATCTGGCGATCGCTGCCATCAAAATCGAGAGAAAAAGCCAACCCAAAAATTGTTTTTTGGAATCAAGGCCTGTATCGATCGCGCTTGATGGTAAGCTAGGGAAGATTTTTCCAGAACAACCTTCTGGATAATCGCGCAGCAATCCTTCAACAAGACTGCTTTGCGGGCTAGTAGCGCAAACCAAGACACACAGCTTGAGTTTTTGAGGCGAATTGACGAGTGATTCACATCGAACAAAAAGAACACACAACCAAAGATGGGACAAAAGTAATCGTCCTAGCCCCGAGTGGTCGCTTGGACATTACCACCGCTTGGCAATTTCGCTTGAAATTGCAAGAATGTATCTCCAAACTCAGTCCTCACGTTGTCGTTAATCTGAGTCAGGTTAATTTTATTGATAGTTCGGGTTTAACATCGTTAGTTGCCGGAATGCGAGATGCTGACAAAGTAGAAGGCAGCTTTCGCATTTGCAATGTCCATCCCGAAGCAAAATTAGTCTTTGAAGTAACGATGATGGATTCAGTTTTCGAAATTTTCGAGACTGAAAAGGAAGCCTTGGAAACCGATCGCAATGGAACAACTTAACTGAAATTCTATGAGAAAATGAGAATAGCTGTTTCGTCTAGAGTTGACTTTGTGGATAACGTTCGCACGCTTTCAGATACCAAACGAAATTTTTATAGCCACCACGCTCGTCCCATTAACTCCATTTATCGGCGTGTTGTTGAGGAGATAATGGTGGAGATGCACCTTCTCTCGGTTAATGTTAATTTCCAGTACAATCCAATTTATGGATTGGGAGTTGTCACGGCATTCGATCGCTTTATGGCTGGATATCTACCAGAACGAGATAAAATCTCTATTTTTAATAGCTTGTGTCTGGCCGTCCAAGATGAGCCGCAAAAATATCGCGATGATGCTGTGGCATTGAAGGCTCTCGGCCAACGTCTATCAATGGAACAGTTGGTCGCTTGGAATACGTCATTGGTGTCTGTAGAAGGCAGTGAAAAACTCTATGACCCCTTAAAATCTATTGCTTTTGCTGCTAACTTCAAATACAGTCGCCTGTTTGCCATCGGACTGTACGCATTGCTCGAGGTTGCCGATCTCGCGATCGTTAGTGACGGAGAACGCAGAGAGAAAATTCTTGCGGAGATTGGGAGCAGCCTGCATTTACCCGTAGAAAAAATGCAGAAAGATTTAGAGATATATCAGAGTAATTTGGAAAAAATGGAGCAGGCCAAACAAGTTTTAGAAGACGTTCTCCAAACCGATCGCCAGAAGCGTCAAGAAAGACTGCTGGCCAAAACAGAAACCCCATCTGACTCCGGCGCAGAATCTTCTGAAGAAAGCGAGAATTAAGCGCAAAAAAGATGCTATACTAGAAAACGACTCGGATCGATGCGATCTCAACGCCCAAACTTTGTCAGACCGGAAGGAGCAGCAATACGGGATGCTTGTGATAGGCGTTGGCTCCGGGTCACTTTTTTGTTTTTGGGTTTGTTGTTTTTGAGCAGAGTTTCTATCTGTTTGCGATCGCTAAAATGAAACAAAATAGAGTGCGGCAATCTTTATCTTTAATGAGAATCTTATGCAAAAAGGCAAAAGAAATTTCCTTTCTTTTGCCCTTATTGGTAAAATGCAGCGCGGTTATGCGGCTGAAATTGTTGCTAAGACACCTTTAGTCAACTTATCAGGAACTTCTTGCAAGCGGTCGTATTCCCAGTGGAAAAAACCCACTCCCAAAGTCAAAGACCGTAACTCAATAATAAAGTTGTGCATCTCTGCTTGCGGTAAATACGCCGTTACCTCATCCCAATGCTGCCAACCAGAAAGGGACTCGTAACCGAGAATTTGTCCCCGCCGTCCTGACAACAATTGCAGCACCTTGGAAGTAAAATCTGCAGGAGCCGCCACCTTCACTAACAAAATCGGCTCTAATAACACCGGTTCGCATTTTTGCATTCCTTCCGTCATGGCAATACGTGCAGCTTGTTTAAAAGCCTGTTCCGAACTGTCCACAGAATGATAGGAGCCATTACTCAAATTGACCGACACATCGACCACGGGAAATCCTAACGGTCCGCGATCGAGATAATCTCGCACCCCGGTTTCCACCCCCGGAATGTATTGTTTGGGAACGACACCGCCGACAATGGTATCGCTAAACTGGAAACCTTTTCCTCGCTGTAAGGGTTCGATCTCTAAAAAGACATCCCCAAAGGCACCGTGACCGCCACTTTGGTGTTTATAGCGTCCGTGAGAAGTTGTGTTTTTGCGAATGGTTTCCTTGTAGGGAATGCGCGGTAAATGCGTCGTCATGGGGAGATTGTACTTGCGGCGCAAGCGGTCTAGGGAAACTTGCAAATGAATTTCCCCCTGACCCCAGAGAATAATCTCGCGTGTATCTCCGTGCTGTTCCCAATGCAGAGATGGATCTTCCTCCAGCAATTTTGTTAAGGCACTACTGAGCTTGACTTCATCTTTGCGTCGTTCGGGAGTAATGGCTAGGGCGTAAACGGGTTCTAATTTGTCGGCGGTGGGTAAAGTGTGCGGATTTTCACCATTGCTGAGAGTGTCTCCGGTTTGGATACCTTCCATGCGAGCGATCGCCACAATTTCCCCGACGGTTGCTTCATTGATCGATTCGGTGCTGCTACCCATTAGGCGATAGAGTCCCCCCACGCGCACGCCGTTGAGAACCATGCCATCGGTTAACTTACCTTGCCAAACCCGCGCGAGGGAAAGTTTGCCACCTTGAGGAGTGTAATAGGTTTTCAGGACTTGAGCCAACGGATTGCCATCGGCAATGGGTTCGAGTCCTCGCCGTTGCGCCGTAATCCCCGGATCGGGGGCTTCTTTCACCAAAGCATCGAGAAGGGGACGCACGCCATAATCTCGTTCGGCAATACCAAGGAAAACAGGAACAATCAGATCCGCACTTAAGTCCTTTTTCAAGTCTTGGAGAATTTCAGCTTGAGGGGGATCGATTTCTTCAAGGAGTTCTTCTAAAAGATGGTCGTCAAAGTCTGCAAGGGTTTCCAGCATTTCCTCTCGTGCCGCTTTTTCTTCTTCTTGCAGATGTTCGGGAAGGGGGACGGGATCGGCAGGACTGCCGGAATGATAGTGATAGGCCTGCTCGCTCACTAAGTCGATGTAGCCGACAAGTTCTTCTTGCTGGCGAATGGGATATTGTTGAGGAATCAGAGGACGACTGGAGACAACTTTGAGGGCGTGGAGAATATCCATAAAGCTGTCTTTGGAGCGATCGAGCTTGTTGACGAAAACGAGGTGCGGGATTTCCCAATCATCGAGAAATTTGAATAATGGTGCTAAAGTGAGAACTTTGTCAACAATGGCTTCACAGACGACGATCGCGGCTCCGGCTCCGACGAGGGCATTATAGGTTTCTTGGCTAAATTCGATCGATCCCGGACAGTCAAGAAAAGTGAAGTTAATGTCTTGATAATCGCCTCCTGCGGTAGAGACTTCAACGCTCATTGCGCGATCGCGGGCTTCAGGAGAACTATCTCCAACGGTATTGCTTTCTTTGATGCTTCCCTTGCGTGCAACCGCGCCCATCACCGAGAGGAGGCTTTCGAGAAGAGTGGTTTTACCGCACGAGTAAGGTCCGACAATGGCAACATTACGGGCGCGGTCTAAGATACGGTTCATAAAATAAACCCCTATATAACACGAATGGTTCTTCCGACTGACACGATCGGTAATTCGGGGGCGATCTAGTAGAGAGTCATTTGAGATTCCGGTTCCCATCTCGACCGGACAAAAGGTGGCCTATCGCAATATTCGGCTTCGTGCCAATCGTTATTTTCTTGAATCTATTCAAGAGCCTATCGCGTTTAAGGAGTGGTTCAGGCAGAATTGCAATGTCTTGTAAGAAAAGAGGTTTACAAGATTAAGTAAGGTTAAATTTTGTTATGGGTTGTCGGGTGTTTGTGATTTGTTGTTAGCGATCGCAATGAAAATCCCTCGGGCGATCGCCTGAGGGAACTGGCTTTTCTGAAACGCTCGGCGGCTCTATACTTTACGAATTACCCATAAAGTCAGGTTAGACCGTATATAAAGAATTGTCTGTAGAGTCGGTAAGGAAACTAGGATCGCCGGAAACGACTATACAGTTATATCCAAATTAAGACGATTCATCTCAGCAAAATATTATTTGCAGACTGCATTTCCCATACCGCGATCGTCTTTATCGCGAATGCCACATCCATATCCAGAACCATCCATCGAGCCACCATCAGCAAGACGAGCAATATCCCAAGCATGGAGAACGTCATAACAAATTGTTTTCTCATTGGCTCGTGCTTCGCTCACACTAACAAGAGATGTCCCCCTCGGGCAAGTTTCACCTTGAGTCCCGCGTATAAAGTTGAGTGCAATATTACTAGAATCATCTGTAGATTTAGAATTATCCAACAGAGACACATCATCCATCAGAGGAACCAAAAGATGGATATCCTCGCAGTAATTGTGAAAGGTGAAAAAATCTTCAGGTGTCGTGGATTTACTGTAAGGATCTTCCATCACGAATGTTTTATTAACAAAATCATTGGGGTTCTTGAAGAAGTTTTGGCATTGCTTGATGCTGTCAATCGGTCCGTTACACTCTTCTAGAAAGTAAGGATCGTCTTTTGCTGTGGGGTAACGCTCTAATGTAGAAAAGCAATACTCTACAAAGCCCGAATCGTCGTATATTTTTACGAAATTCTCTAAAATACCGCCGCATTCATTCATGAAACCGGGATCGTCCTTGGCTTCGGGGTAGTGCTCGATCGTGTAGTTGCAATACTCTACGAGGTAGGGATCGACCTCTGCGGAAGAGGCTTGCACATTAAAATTTGCAGCAGCCAAAATGGCTAAAACCACAGCCATTAGAAGAGTCATTAATCGTTTCATAATCTTTTCCACATTTGAGTTAAGAAACATTTTGAGCAGAAAAATTACTTTTTCTTACTTACTAAAATCCACTCTAACTTTTCATCTAACACATCTAATGAAATTTAGAATGTTTTTATACTCTCCTGAAAATGCTATTGATTTTGTGAAACAGTACCTATCAATAAAAAGCAAAGACAAGACTTACTTCAAATCCAAGAGACCTTTTTCTTTCAGCTTAGGATTAAAGCGCATTGCCATATCTGTATTGCGAGTTTGTTTGAGTTTCTCTTTAAGTTCGGCTTCTACTCGTCTGGCGACAGTTTTCAGGAGCTTGATTTTTTCTTTGTCTTCGCTTTTGGTATAAGTTTCCTGCTCTTCTTCGGTCATGGCAACTTTAGCATCAATGGGATCGTTCCACGCCGATCGCTCCAGACCATTTCCGGCGGGAATCTCGCCATTTTCTTCAATCCATGCGGCTTGAATATCTTCTAAAATCTTCCGGCTGGGACGTTCTATGGTTTGATATTTGACCCAGTAGCAGGATTCGGGCTTGCGAATTAAATGTTGTTTTAAACCCAGATAAATATCGCGGGAGTAGGCGATCGCTTGAAGATTTTGTTCGCGATCGAAGACTGCATACACGCCGATCTTTTTCTGCAACTCTTCAGAAATCTGGTTGTGTTCGTCCAAATAGGGAAAATATTCTAAACTCGCCAAGGTGGGAATATCGGTCTGAGAGGTCATAATAGCTCTAATTTTATTCGTCTCGCTATCATACCCGAGGAAGAGAATAACCTTGCAACTTGCTGGCAACAATATTTAATATTTTGTCGCTGGAAATAGAAATGGGAGCTCGAATTGAGAGAAATCTTAGCGCGTTCCTGAAGGCATTGTGGCTGCTGGAAATCCACGATTTGGGGGCGCGTACTCGACTTCTTGAGTATTGTCGGAACTGTCAAACGAGGTCTGTCCCCCGTAATGCTTAGCGTGGAGCAGTTGTGTAATGAGCAAGAATGCGACTACCCCGGTAAATGCAAAGAGTAATGTTTTCATCTCGAACCCTGTAAAACTCGTTATCTTTACTATCGGACAGGTTCGAGAAAATTTCCGCGATCGCAACCCGGGCAATTCGTGATGTTTACCGAAACAAAAGGTGACAGTTTCGGGCGATTTGGGTGATGCTGGAGTAGAAAGTCGCGTGACGCTTCTTCTCTAGTAACGCGATCGCGATCGCAATAAAGGTCTAAGCCTTTAAATTCCTTTGTCTGTTGATCCAAACAGGAATCCCTTGATTAATTTTGTTTAAACGTAGAATGGGTAGGAGCGCATAATCGTTTCGGTATTTCCACTAGATCCAGAATATAAAGAAATGGGAAAAAATTTTGCGATCGCGTCCCCTTCTCCCATGTGACCTTTTTCGGTAGCGATCGTGATGTAGTGCAGATAACAATGCGATCTGGCTCACAAATAAATAACTCGTTACTCTAAAGTAACGAGTTAAAACGAAAAGAGGGTTACTGTTTTCCGCACCCGATCGCCTTGATTAACTGACTTTTAAACCTTCCTCAACGACTCCTTGATGGGTCGTTTTAACCCACTTCAATCGTTTGCGGCGCACGGACATCCGGGCAGTAGTAGCGGGCATGACAAAAAACCAGTGAGCGAGGTAAATCGTACCGAGAAGCGATCGCCAGCCCAAAACTAACACGTCTTTGAGATTAAATTGCTCTGGGGGATGAGCGCGATACAAACCGATAAACGTGCAAACGGTGGAAAAAGCCAGCGCACAAGTGGATAAAATCCCTAAAATGGGGAAATGATGTCGCGCTACCACCATCGCAAAATCCGCGATCGCCGCTGTCGGTAATAGATAGTGAATGACAACAAAGGTGAGCAAATCCCACGTTTTCGTAAAACCCATGCGGTTGCGAGCAATTAAGCGCCAATAGTCGAGATAGCGCTGATAGCCTCCTTCTGCCCAACGACTGCGCTGATGCCAGAGAGAAGCGGCATCTGTGACTCCTTCTTCATTGACGGCAGGAGTGAGACAACAACCAATATCCCAGCGATCCAAGTGCAGGCGAATGGTTAAATCGAGGTCATCGGTGATGGTTTGCTCGTTCCAACCGCCGCAACTGGACAACGCCTTACGCCGGACAAACTGACCGTTTCCTCGCAATTCTCCCATACCGCCGATGGCAATGCGTTTCTGTTGAAAATAGCAATCTAAGGCCATTTCTGCCATTTGTCCTTTTGTCCAGAAATTCTCATCAGCATTGGCGATCGCTTTGCGGACTTGCACGGCTCCCATATTGTCATCGTCAAACATGGGGACAACCCGACGCAATAAATCTGGGTTGACTGTCGCATCGGCATCAAAAACGGCGATAATTTCGCCTTGGGTTTGAGGGAGAACTTGATTCAACGCACCAGATTTGCCGCCACCTGCCCCCACCGGACGATGTATGACAGTGAGTTGGGGGTATTGAGGGGCAAGAGCATCTAAAATTTCTGGGGTGCGATCGTCACTGGCATCGTCAATGACCCAAACTTCATAGCGATCGCGAGGATAATCCAAATTACAGAGTATTTTTACGAGGCGATGAATGACCGCTTCTTCATTTTTCGCCGCCACCAATAGAGAAACGAGGGGTGCATCCGCAAGCCGATCGCCTCCTAACATTTGGGGCATGGGATCGGGTTTCGCCACCATCAGGCGGAGAAAATAAACCACTAAAATTCCCGTGACGCTCATCACCAACCCAAAACCCCAAGAGACGAGATGGAGGGTGACAACAATTCCCCAAACCGAGATCAACAGAAAAGCGGCTTTACTTCTGCGTCCTTCCGTCCCTTGGAAAAAATCACTTCTAAATTCTTCTTCCTCATCTTCTGGATCTTCCCATTCCGAGAGTAAAGAACTCAAGGGATCTAGTTCGGGTTCATTTTCAGTATTGGACCAAGGATGTTCTGGCATAGTCACGATCGCTCCGCTAGGGTAGATTGCATAAAGGCAAAAAATAGATTCGTTACGCTATTGGTGTCTCATTGTATCGAAAATTGTTAAAATTCTTAGCGAAATTTGAAGGGAGCGATCGCTTTTCGCTTAATCTTTCTGGCTAAAATAGCGAAAAATGCTCGATTTCCCTTAGAATACGGAGGATTTCGTCATTAACAAACCTTTAATTTAATTTACTAATTTTAACAGAATGCTCGATATTGATTGGCTCGTGGCGATCGCAACGGGATTATTAACGATTCTCTGGGTAGAACTGGTCAGAGATACTTATCACGTCCTCGCTCATCATTGGCAACCGTTATATCGCTTACACGTTTGGCATCATCGGGTTTTTCGTCCGGATCTATCCGCGGCCAGTGAAACAATTTATCGACAGGCGCATTGGTATAACGATGTACCCGAATCTTTGGTCATGCTGGCCATGAGTGGGTTGCCTATTCTTGCTTTCTATGGTAGTCATTTTTCCCATGCTTGGCTGACGGGGTTGGGGTCGCTTTATACTTTGACCTTTTTACTCGGGGCGATCGCTCGGGGAAGCGGTTTGGCTTATGCAGATGAGTTAACGGATCTCACCCACCGACCCGGCGCATTTGCCAGTTTACCCTCGCGTTGGCTCGTTAATCGTCCCTACCACTGGCGACACCATTTTGACAATCAACAGGCTTATTATTGCGGCACTCTCACATTAGTAGATAAGGTTATGGGAACAGCACTGTCCCTGAAAGGAAAAACGATCGCAGTCACAGGAGCTTCGGGAACTTTAGGGCGATCGCTGCTCGGGAAACTCCAACAAAAAGGCGCAAAGGTTATCGCCTTAACTTCCACAACGAAAGAGATTATTTTAGCTGGAGAGAGCGAGCCTATTCCTTCTCTGGTTTGGCAAGTGGGAGAAGAAACAGAACTGTTAGAAGCATTACAAAAGGTCGATATTCTCATTCTCAATCACGGGATTAACGTACATGGAGCAAGGGATAAAGAAGCGATCGCAAAATCCTATGAAGTGAATGCGTTTTCCAGTTGGCGACTTCTCGAACTCTTTTTAACCACCGTCCGCACCAACAAGGAAATTGCCACCAAAGAAGTTTGGGTGAATACCTCTGAAGCAGAAGTAAATCCCGCCTTTAGCCCCCTCTACGAACTCAGCAAGCGCACCTTGGGAGATTTAGTCACCCTGCGCCGTTTGGATTCTCCTTGTATTATTCGCAAGCTGATTTTGGGACCCTTTAAAAGCAATCTCAACCCCATCGGCATCATGTCGGCCAATTGGGTCGCCGGTCAAATTGTCAATTTAGCAACCCGAGATATCCGTAATATTATCGTCACGGTCAATCCCATTACTTACATTGCCTTTCCAGTGAAGGAATTCTGCGTTTCCACCTACCTCCGCTTATTCTCTCGAGGGAAACTTCTCAATCAATCCCATGATCGAACGTCTAACTGAGATATTTAAAACATCCCTGTTTGAACTCGGCGGGCAATCCATATCGTTACTCTGGATGGCTCAACTATTGGGTGCATTGCTCATGGTTAGCATTGCTACTCGATTTATCAAAAATTTACTGAGCGGGATCACGATCTTGATCGAGCGGAAACTTCGCGTCGGAGACTTTATCGAATTTGATGGCGTTGAAGGCTATATCGAAGAAATTTCCATTCGCTCTACGATAATTCGCAGGTTAGGGGGATCTGATGTGGTGATTCCCAACTCGAAAATTGCCGAAGAGCGCATTGCTAACTGGAGCTATCGCAACTTTGAAGGCCGGATTGAAATCGAAGTCGGTGTTGCCTATGGTAGCGATCCCGTTCTCGTCACCGAAACCTTGCTCGAAGCCGCCTACTCTCTCAAAGAAATTCTCTCGACTCCGCGGCCGGAAGTGGTTTTTGTGGGCTTTGGGGATAGTGCGCTTAACTTTGAGTTGTGGGCTTGGACAGAGCGCATCGATCGCCGTCCCAAGATTAAAAGTAATTTAACCTTCACCGTCGAATATTATCTGCGCCGGAATCAGATTGACATTCCTTTTCCTCAATTGGATCTGTGGATGCGATCGCCGGCTGAAAATATCGAGAAGTTGCGATCGACCTCATCCACTCTGTCCCAAGAAAGCCAAGAATCGCGATCGCAACCCATTCACCTGCGTGCCTCTCTAGCGCAGATTTCCTATTTTGAACATTTTAACGAATTACAAATGAGAAGTTTGATCGAGATAGGGTATCGCAAGCAGTTTGAGAAATCTGAGATATTGATAAAACAAGGTGATGTCGTGAGGGAATTTTGTATCATTCTCTCTGGTGCAGTGGGTGCATTTCACGAAAGCGACCCTCGAGAGAAGCCCGCATTTACTTTTGAGACGGGGATGTATTTTGGCGAGCTTCCGTTAATGCTCGGGATTCCTTCTCCCGGAACTCTCCAGGCAATGTCCCATACAATTCTATTTGTTATTGATGCGACAGGCTTTGAAAAACTGTTGCAAGATTATCCGGTACTGGCAGAAGATATTACTCGAGAGCTAGCCAGTCGCAAGGATATCTTGGAAAATATTTATAACCTAGACTTAAGTGGATTTGCAAAAGAAACCGCACAAAACCCCATTGAATGGATTCAACAACGATTCAAGAAGCTATTTAATCCCGGGTAATGTTCCCAACCCACTGCCGGAGAGAAAAAAAGAGTTAATCTCACTTATTCCCGAACCGACTTTTGTTTTAAATTTTCGGGTACTGGGGACGGTGAACAACCGATCGCAAGAATAATTAATTATTATATAATGAGCAGTTACTTCTTAAGATTTGGCTGATGTTAAAGACCTTAGATTTAGGGCATTCTCTCGATAAAGCAACCTATAAAACTCAAATTGAAGAGTTAATGCGCCAGTTGCGATCGCTCCAACAAGCCTGCTGGGAAAAGAAATTAACGGTTGTAGTGGTCTTGGAAGGTTGGGCGGCGGCGGGAAAGGGCGGATTATTAAAGAAAATGGTCAATTACATGGATCCGCGCGGATTCTCGGTATACCCTACTTTACCGCCAACCCCAGAAGAGCAACAATATCCGTTTTTATGGCGATTTTGGCGACAACTTCCTCCTCATGGCAGTATCGGAATTTTTTATCACAGTTGGTATATTCACTTACTTGAGGATCGACTGTTTCATCGCGTGGAAGAAGCCAAAATCCCGCAAGCTATGGCCACGATTAACGCCTTTGAACGACAATTAAGCGATGATGGAGTAGCGATCGCAAAATTCTTTCTCCATCTCGGTCACAAGGAATTAAAAAAGCGTCTGCAAAAGGCTTCTGAGGACGATCTGACGGCGTGGCGAGTGCGTCCGGAGGATTGGCAGCAGGAGGATCGTTATAAGGAGTATCGCGCCTTAGCGGAGGAAATGCTGCTACATACCAGCACGGGAGTTGCACCGTGGATTTTAGTCGAGTCTAATTGTAAGTATTGGGCGAGAATTAAGGTTCTTTCTCAATTGGTCGCCGTCCTGAGAGAAGCCTTGGATCGCACAGCGATCGCACAACCGGAAACATTCGCTCAACCTCAAGAAAAACTCCTCCCGACGGAACCGGATTATCTCGCAAAAGTAGATTTAAGCCTTAGTTTAGATCGGAATGCTTATAAAAAACGCTTGCGAAAGGCACAAATTAAATTACAAAAGTTACAAGTCCAACTTTATCAGCAGAAAATCCCCGTCGTCTTGCTTTTTGAAGGCTGGGATGCGGCAGGCAAAGGTGGGGCAATTAAACGCCTAACCGATAGTTTAGACCCTCGTAGCTACAAAGTGAATGCTTATGCGGCTCCCACAGATGAAGAGAATAAATATCACTATCTCTGGCGATTTTGGCGCAGGTTGCCAGAAGCGGGCAAATTTGGCATCTTCGATCGCAGTTGGTACGGTCGCGTTATGGTAGAACGAGTGGAAGGGTTTGCGACGGAAAGAGAATGGCGACGCGCCTATCGCGAGATCAATGAATTTGAACTACAACTGATTACCGATGGTTGCGTCGTGGTGAAATTTTGGCTGCATCTCTCCCAAGCGGAACAATTACGGCGTTTTGAGGAACGAAAAGAGAATCTTTTTAAAGAATACAAGCTCACGGAAGAAGATTGGCGCAACCGGGAAAAATGGAATTTATACGAAGTTGCTGTCAATCACGCGATCGCACGCACCAGTACCCCCGCCGCCCCTTGGACGATCGTACCCGGAGATAATAAATATTACGCTCGGGTTTTCGTGCTGGAAACGGTTATTCATGCGATCGAAGCCAAACTTAAATCAGTGAATAGTTAGCAGTTAGCAGTGAATAGCGATCGGGTGTATGGTAGTAATACACCCATTTTTTTGAGAAATTGGGGCGTTACTACTAATCGATAACTATCTTTATTTTTCTCCTTATAAAAATGATTGAAGTTCTTTCTATTATTTTACTTTCGATTCTGATTTTATTATTCTTTTATTTTCTGATTGCAAAAATCATTCCCAAACAAGCTTTAACTATTACAGGAGGTGCGTTTTTTGTTAGCATTATTTTAATTTCGTATCTTAAACCGAGTTTATCTCCAGTTTCTGCATTTTGGTCTATCCTTTCTTTTCCTTTAAAACCTCTGGGCTTTTCTCTTCTCTTCTTTTTACTAGCAGTCAATAAAGTGGATTTTAAAAAAGGAGATGCGATTAAAAAACCGGGTCATATTTTTTTAACGATTGGTCTTATTATACTTTTAGTATCGAGTAACCCTTATTTTGCTTATCAAATTGCTTACGCTGTTGAGAATTATACCATCGAAACACAAGAAGATCTCCGAGATATCTGCGTCGAAAATTGTTTGGCAACCGATTCTCCAACGCAACAACGAGTAGGCGCGATCGTATTATTAGGTAAAGATACAACCGAACCTTATATTCCTTATAGAACTCAAATTCAATTTAAGCGAACGGGAAATCGAATTCTTTATACCACTCAACTTTATTATCAACAAAGAAATTTAAACAATTTTCCGATAATTATTATTTGTGCGAGTCCGAGAAGTGATTTGGCTGGAAAACCCGAACAAATAAATGAAGCGAAAGATATTGCCGGAATTTTACGACGATTTGGAGTTCCGGAGAGTCAAATTCTTCAAGAAACTCGAGGCTTAAATTTACGTATGAATGCGGTAGAAGTTGAGAAAATCTTAGGGCGAGAAGGTCTTTTAAGCCAGCCTGTTTTTCTGATTACATCGGGCATAAAAATGCGCCGGGCAATTCAAACTTTCAGAAAAGAAAAAATCCGCGTTATTCCGACACCAACAGATTTTTATACCTTCCAAAAAGACTCTACACCCAAAAGACGCATTACCGTGCAAGATATACTTCCTTCTGTTGAAGCATTGGGAATTACAACTGATATTGTTGATGAATATCTGGCCAGTATTTACTATTTGTTGCGAGGTTGGCTTTATCGAGCATAATTTAGTCGTGATTGTCAATAAAATTCGCGATCGCGACTTTGACAAAATCTCCATCCCCATAAATTCGAGAATAGCGAGTTTTTCCTTTTTCGATAAATTCTTTTGCAGTATGAATGAGTTTAGCAATTTCTTCTGGGCTACCATCATCGATCGCTTCACTGATGTGCTGTCCGGTAAAGCGATTTTTAGTTTCGCTTTGGGGGAGTAAATTGCGCGGATCGCGGAAAGTTTCCCCCGGTTTGGCAACATACCATTCATTCAAATCGAACTGCAAGCGTAGATAGCGTTTTGAATTATATCCTCCCATTAACTGCTGACAAATGGTACTATCTATTTCTTGCGGAGCCGCCATAAAAATATCCCCAATATGACTCGCCCATTTCATCGTTTTCCAACTTTTAACGGTTTTATACGTAAAAGGTTGAACGGTATTTCCCGTACCAATAGAAAGGACAGCAATTTTATCTAAAGTCAAATCTTTTAAATTTCGTTCTACTTTAATTTCCTCAGAAATTATTTCTTGTTGGCTCAATAACAAGGCTTCGCTAATCATCGATAAAGTGGGATTATTTGCTCCTACTCCTCCATCAATATGCGGGAATTTCCAATCGCCAAATTTTTCGGTATTTTCTGGGACTAATTCATAAGGGGGAAAAACAGTCGGTGCCGAGGCAGAAGCAACGCAAATTTTCCACAGTGGCGTATCATCATACCAGCGATCGCCGAGTTGGGGATGGAAGTTAGTAAATTGAGTGGTATTGCGATAAAATGTATCGTAGGCGAGAATATGCAGAATTGGTTTATTAATGGCTTTAATCGGAGTATTCTTTAACTGTTCTTGTAATACATTTTCTAAGCCTTCGTGACTGTATTTGGGAGAAAAAAACAATCCAGCGATCGGTCTTAATGTTCCGGGAAAATTCTCCGTCCATGGTTTTGGAAAAATGCGATCGCCATTGTCTCTATACAGATCGATTAATTCTCGAGCATTTTTTCCTTTCGCCAACCCGGCTGCTAAAATCGATCCTGTAGAAGTTCCCGCGATCGCATCGAAATACTCGTGAAGTTTGAGCTTTCTCTTTTCCCAAAGATCGATCTCTACTTGTTGTAAAATCCGGGCAGAAATCACCCCGCGCATTCCACCCCCATCTAAACTCAAAATTTTGAAGGTCATTGCTTTTCCTCCTGCTTGCCTGTTTCTCAATCATGTTAGCAATATTGTCACGTTAAAGGCGATCGCCTTGTCAATAGTATAATAATTCTTATAAATTCTCAAGGAGAAAGCAATGTCTTTTGAATCTTACAAAAATATAGCTGAAGTCTTAAAAGAAGTTTAATAGTTATACAATTTCTCAATTAGATTCTCTTTTGGGCGCGATCGCTTATATTTTTGAGCAGTGCAGCGAATCCTGAAAAAGGAGAATATATTACGAGAAAACACAACTCTTATTCGTCTGGAAAAATGGGGAAAATTTCTTGCTTTTCCCGGTAATGCTTATATAGAAATTCCTCATTCTCCTCATTTTAATTTTGGTATGAGAGATTTTTCATTGTCTGCTTGGATATGGTTGCGATTGGTATTCCCGATTGCATGGATGCGAATTGTTTAGCAATCTCTCCCCTCAACCTGCCCCACTACTGCCCGCGATCGATTATAGTCCTTTAAGAAATGCCCTGATGCAGGAAAACTGGAAAGCCGCCGATCGCGAAACCGGGCGAATTCTCCTCGATATCTGTAATCGATCGCGACAACAAAAGCTCGATCGCGAAAATATTACCGCTTTTCCCTGCGAATCTCTCAAAATCCTTGACGATCTCTGGGTAAAATATTCTCAGGGACGCTTTGGTTACAGCGTACAGGCACGAATTTGGCAGGACATGCGGTTAGAATTGGGACGAGATGATGAAGAAGCCTTTGAGGTGTTTGGCGATCGCGTCGGTTGGCGAGAAACATAGGTGCTAAACGCTGTCCTTGATATTCAGAAACGCCAACAACTTTGTCCGGTGTAACCCGAAAGCATCTGTGAGTTCTGACTTCGCGATCGTAACGAGTTAAAATGCAGTGTTAAAATGCGATCGCACTCCTGCTCATCCAACTATGCTCGAAACCCTGCAAACTCAACTCTATCAACTCTCGCAATTTGCCGAGGCGATCGTAGCAGCACAACTCGATCGCCTCAGTCTCACCAGTATCGCGATCGTCTTGATAGCAGGTTTACTCACCAGTTTAACCCCTTGTATGCTCTCCATGCTGCCCATAACGATTGCTTACATTGGGGGGTATGAAGGAGAGGAAAATAGCGATCGCTGGCAAGGGACAATTCAATCCGCGTGGTTTGCTTTAGGCTTGGCCAGTACCTTAGCAGGTTTGGGAATTGTTGCCGCTTCTTTGGGTAAAGTTTACGGACAAATCGGCATTGGTTTACCGATTTTTGTGAGTTTAGTTGCAATTTTAATGGGATTGAATCTCTTAGAAATTATTCCTCTTAACTTTCCCTCTTTAGGAGGAAGCGATTGGATTTCTCCCCACTTTCCCAAAAGTATTCGCTCTTATTTATTAGGGTTGACCTTTGGCTTAGTCGCCTCTCCTTGCAGTACTCCTGTTTTAGCTGCGTTATTAGCATGGGTTGTTAAAACGCAAAATATTATGATGGGAGGAGCTTTACTCTTGTGTTATGCGATCGGTTATGTTACTCCCTTAATTTTAGCCGGAACTTTTACGGCTTCCATCAAAAAACTCTTAGAATTGCGTCGCTGGTCGAGTTGGATTAATCCGACTAGCGGTGTTTTGTTAATTGGTTTCGGTACATTTTCTCTCCTTTCTCGTATTTCCTTTTTGATTCCATGAGCTTAGAAGAAACATCTCCAGATTCATCATTTTCACTCGATCTGAAGCGTGCATTTCGCCGTAGTCTTAAAATTCTGGCGGATTTGCGCTTAGCCATTGTCCTATTGCTGGCGATCGCCTTATTTAGTATTTCGGGAACCGTTATCGAACAAGGACAAAGCCTCGCTTTTTATCAAGCCAACTATCCCGAAAATCCGGCATTGTTTGGCTTTTTAACATGGAAAGTTCTCTTGTTTTTAGGATTAGACCATGTTTATCGGACTTGGTGGTTTTTGTCGCTTTTAGTGGTTTTTGGGAGTAGTTTAACGGCTTGTAGTTTTACTCGACAAATTCCGACACTCAAATCCGCTCGACGCTGGAGTTATTACAAGAAAGCCAAGCAATTTACAAAATTGGTATTAAGCGCAGAATTAGATTCCGGCTCTCTCAATTCTCTCGCACCTTTATTGGAACAGAAAAATTACAAAATTTTTCGCGAAGGAGATAGTTTATATGCGCGAAAAGGGATTGTTGGACGTATCGGTCCCATCATCGTTCACATCGGCATGCTGGTGATTCTAGCCGGATCGATTTTGGGTGCAATGACGGGATTTTTTGCTCAAGAAATTGCACCAAGTGGTGGCACATTTCAGATTCGTAATATTATCGAGGCCGGACCGTTTGCCGCCAGCCAAATTCCTAAAAACTGGGCAGTTAAAGTGAATCGATTTTGGATTGATTATACGCCAGAGGGTGCGATCGATCAGTTTTATTCCGATCTTTCTGTTGTCGATCGCCAAGGAGAAGAGCTAGATCGAAAAACAATCTATGTCAATCAACCTCTTCGCTATCAAGGCGTTACCCTTTATCAAACCAATTGGGGAATTGATGCGGTTAAAGTGCAGTTAAATAATAGTCCTGTTTTCCGCCTACCAATGGCACAATTAAAGACAGGAGGACAAGGCAAATTTTGGGGGACGTGGGTGCCGACAAAACCAGATTTAAGCGATGGCGTATCTCTCATTGCCAGAGATTTACAAGGGATTTTATTTGTTTACGATAAAACGGGAAATTTAATCGGTGCGGTTCGAGAAGGAATGGGAATCGATCTCAATGGCGTAACCTTAAAAGTGTTAAAATTAGTGGGTTCTACGGGGCTACAAATCAAAGCCGATCCCGGTACACCAATTGTTTATAGTGGATTTGCGTTACTGATGCTTGGTGTTGTTATGAGTTATTTCTCTCACTCGCAAATTTGGGCTTTACAGGAAGGCGATCGCTTTTATCTGGGAGGAAAAACCAATCGGGCTAAAGTGACATTTGAACGAGAAATCTTGGCTGTTTTAGAGCAAGTTCAAAATGCGGCAAAATCTAATTCTACTCAACCTACAAAATAGTTAAAAATTAAAATAATGCAGGGAGTTACGCCCATTTCTTCAGATTTGCTACAGCAAACGCAAGATTATCTCAAAATTGCCCCAAACCCAGAGGCAATGGAAGGGAAAACAGAGATTTTGCAAGAAGGTTTGGCGGGTTTGGGAGCGCGATCGCTATTGGCTTTAAATGTCCCTCAAGCAGGGAGAAAACAAGAAGTCACGAAATTCGATTTTTTCTGTTTTCAAGAGGCATTAGCGCGATATTCTGGGACGTTAACCTTTACACAAAATCAACATCAAACGGCAGGTTCTTTTATTGCCAATGGAGAAAATGAAACACTGAAAGCTGATTATCTTTCTCTAATGCGTTGCGGTGAAATTTTAGTGGGGGTAGGATATTCCCATTTACGACGACAAGGAAAAATTTGTTTAAAAGCGATTGAAGTTCGAGGAGGCTATGAATTATCAGGTAATATTCCTTGGCTTACCGGATTCAATTTGTTTCAAGAAGCTGTTATTGCGGCTATATTAGAGGGCGATACTGCTAACGCAACGCTTCGCGATCGCATTCTTTTTGCTCTCATTCCTTTATCTCCATCTATTAGCGATAATTTACGCTTTTCTGTTCCGATGTCTTTAGCGGCAATGCCGTCAACAAATACAGTGAGTGTAGAATGCGATCGCTATTTTATCCCCTCGGAAAAAGTAATTGCCATTAAACCGGGAAACTGGATGCAGGAAAAGGATTGCCAAGGTATTTTAAACCCGACGGCTTCTATTTTGGGATGTGCGCGATCGGGGTTGGATATTGTGGAAAATGCGAGTAATACTCAATCTTTTATTGCCGATACTTTTCTCGCATTAGCTGCGAAACTGAATGATTGTCGTCAGAAAATCTTAGTCGCACTCGAAGAGCAAAATTTATCCAGTGAGGAACAGTTAGAATTAAGAGCCAAGGCGATCGCTTTAGCTAACCAGTGTAGTTTAGCTGCCATAACCGTATCGAGAGGAAGAGCAAATCAACAACACCATCCCGCACAACGAATTTATCGAGAAGCGCTCGTTTTTACCGTCACAGGACAAACTAATGCGGTCATGAAAGCAACATTAAAACAAATTTTAGGATAATACGCGAGATCGAAGCGATCGCGATATTCATAAAACTCTGAAAAACGACTCTACCAATTTTACAGCGAGGCAGAGTCGGTAATTTTTAATTGCATTTATTTTTAACTTTCTGTATTAAATCGAAAAGATTTGTAGCGCTGACTTTGACTCTTCCAGAGTTCTTCAATTTCATCGAGTTCTCGGTTCATCGCCGCCAGATAAACTTCCAAGATCGCGTTGCCAAATTCGCGATCGCGATCGGGTTCGCTTAGTTCTTCAGAAACTTCGAGCAAAACGTTAGCAACAGTATTATTATCTTGTAGCATGGTTTTATTCTCCTTACTATTCTGGCTAAACGCGGGCTAAATTGGGTTTTAAATCGTGCTGAGTTGAAAACGACCTCTCGTTACAGCATGAAGCATCCGATCGATCGCTTCTTGTTCCTCCACGCTTAAACTTTCGTTGGTTAAAGCAGTGAGTAAACCGTAGCGATCGGCTAATGTAATCACCCCTGTATGTGCCGTCGTTGCAAAAAGGTTAGATAGTGCGTTGGGAAGTAACTGGGCTTGGCTAATCATGACTCTCACTGTGAACTCTGAACTCCGAACAATCTTAGTATCGCCTTTTTTTTGGGGGTGAGGGGTGACGTACTTCGCTATCAATCGGCGAACTTCGTCAACCTGCGACCGGATGGCAATTACACTGTAAGAGAGACGAAAATCTGAGGAAACTGCGATCGCACAAGCCGGAAAGTTGCGATCGCCATCACTATCTCTACCGAAAATCCCCGGAGTTCAAGGAAAAGAAGTTAAATATACCTAACTAGATTTTCCCAACTCGCAGCATTTCGTTACCGCCTTTTTGGAATTCATAGTTGACGGATTCGATCTCAACTTGATACTTTTGTTCTATTAATTGTGCAATTAAAGGATCGAGATGCCACGATCGCGCCCCCGAGAAGTTCTCAACAATGGGAAAAATGCGAACTTCTTTAGCAACGCGGCACATTTCCCGAATGGCATTGAGGTGAAATTCTAAAGACAATTGTTCTGAATAGCAGAATAAAAAATGACCGCAAAGCGCCAGATCGAAAGTGCGATCGCGAAAAGGAAGTTCGGGTAATTCTGCCATCAGGTAGCGTTTTTCCAGAATTCCTGCTTCTAAATCTGCCAAAAATTTGGTCATTGCTGCTATTCTCAATTCCCCCAACCGTTGTGGAGAAGAAATTTCTTGCCAGACGAAGCGATCGAAATTCTGCTCTAATTTTTCGATAATAATCGGATAAGTCTCTTGAATGCGCTGGCGAATTTCCGCAACGCTAAATTGATAAACAGGATCGCAAGAAATAACCCGACACTGGTGCTGCGTCATTTCTGCATTAAAACTGGACGGTCCCCCCGCACAGTCAAGAATAGAAGCTCTAAAATCGCTCCTCGTCAAATGAAACATATTCAAATAATCTGCCAAAGAGCGTCCCCAAGGAACGACCTGTTCGAGTTTCATTTCACTGATAACTGATAACTGTTCACTGATGACTGAGAATGGGTTGCCTGGGGCTCGAACCCAGAACCAGTCGGTTAAAAGCCGAATACTCTACCATTGAGCTAGCAACCCGATCGCGTATTGCACACGAATATCTAAGATAGCAAAGAATAATGTAAAAGGGAAGGGTTCTGGGAAATTTTTTTTCACAACAGGGTAGCGCGGTTGGTTTGAAAAAGGTGGGAGAGCCTATCAAATAAGGGTTCTCCCCTCCGAGTTTGCACGATTTCCCCAGCAAGTTCGAAAAATTCGCGATCGCATTCACGATCGCTTTCCACGATCTTACTCGCGGCATAGAAAGTAATATCGTCGGTGCGAAATTCGTTGGTTTTTCCCGTTTGCCATTGTTTATCTTGGCAATGCCAAGATATCGATCGCCCTCTCAAGGTCAATTGAAACCACTCAATCTCATCATTTCGCAGATCCACAAACAGATCGAAGTAAGGCTCGCCCCCTTGATACCATATCCGTTCTAACCCGGCCGGGCGATCGTGACTGAGGAGCTTGCGATCGATGGCCCGTAAAGAGCGTCCGAGAGATTGAATTTCTTTGGGTTGCATTGGGTTAGGGTAAGGAGTAGGGAGCGATCGGGAATTGAGGCAATTATAGTGTTGAAATTTCTTCTAGAAAATACTGATGTCACCCTCCATCACGGATAAAACTTGGGACGCATTTAACCATTGCGTGTCAAAAGCGTGAATATGAGTGGTGGTAATTAAGGTTTGAAAGCGGTCTTGAATGGCTTCGAGGAGTTGGTTTTGGCGGCTGGGGTCTAATTCTGCCAAAACATCATCTAAGAGTAAAAGCGGAGCTTCGCCGATCACTTCTTCTATTAATTCTAGCTCAGCCAACTTCAAAGCTAAAACTAAAGTACGCTGTTGACCTTGAGAGCCGTAAAATCGGGCGGGGGTGCGATCGATGCTGAGTTCGATTTCATCGCGATGGGGTCCCACTAAGGTCGTCCCTTGATGGCGTTCGGGGATGGCGCGATCGCGAATGCGGGCAAAAAAGGCATTTTGGACGGCTTCGGGATCGTCGCGATCGCAATTCACGCTAGGAGTATAGTTAATTTCTAAGACTTCTTTTTCCCCACTAATCCGAGCGTGCCATTCTCGGGCAATGGGGGCAAGGCGAGCCAAACCCCGCGATCGCCGTCTTGTCACTCGCGATCCATTGGCTGCCAGTTGTGCGTCCCAGAGTGCCAGTTGGGTTAAACTGTCTGGGCTGGGTTTTTCGTCGGCTTTTTTGAGTTTTCGCAAGAGGGAATTGCGTTGGCGGAGAACGCGATCGTATTGTTGCAAAATATAAGCGTAGACGGGTTCGAGTTGAATGAGTAAGGAATCCAACCAATTACGCCGATTTTCCGGACTTCCTCGCACTAAATCCAAATCCAAACTGGAAAACTGCACGGCGTTGAGATGCCCGAGAAAATCCATTTGACGGCGCAAGTTTTCGTGATTGAGTCTGGCGGTTCTGCGGCCTTGTTTGCGGAGAATTAAGCCGAGATCGGTATCTCCATAGGCTCTTTTAACGGTAGCTTCAATTTGCGATGCGATCGCCCCTTCGTTGACTAAATCGCGATCGCGGCTGGTTCGATGACTTTTTAGGGTGGCGAGGAGTTCGACGGCTTCTAAAAGGTTGGATTTTCCTTGGGCGTTATTCCCGACAATAATTGTTTTTTGTGCCTCAAATTTCACTTCCTGTTCGAGGTAGTTGCGAAAATTTCTGACATATAAATTCTGCAAATACATTAATATTTATTGCTGGTTATTTGTTGTTGGTTATTAGTTACTCCCCTCTTGCTCTCCCCTCTTGGGAGGGGTTGGGGGTGGGTCGGGGTTGGGGGTGGGTTGTTGTTGGTTATTTATTATTTGTTAATCGATCTTTTCTTTTTGTTCTTCTCCATCTCGAACAAGGGGATAATTAATTTCTGGCCGTGACGACCATTCCCACATGGAGCCGGGGTAATTTTTGACCTCGAAACCCAAATCGACTAAAACTGCCGTCAGCCATGCCGATCGCACACCTCCAGTACAATAAGCTGCGATCGCGACTCCCGAAACGATGCCTTTTGCTTGCAATTTTGCCATTATTTCCCCTCGTCCCAAAAGTTTTCCCTCTCTATCTAGCAAATCTTTATAGTATAGGTGAATCGATCCTGCGAGATGTCCGCCTCGAGATTCGCCGTAGGGGGTTTGTCCTTCATATTCTCTAGTTTCTCGGGTATCAATAACAACCCAAGAATTTTGCGCGATCGCAGTTTTGAGTTCATTCGCGTTAATTTCCCAAGTGGTAAGGCGCTGTACGGTAAAGTTTCCCGGTTTGGGTGCAGGAGTTACCTTAACATTCGCGATCGCCTTGATGCCCCCATCGACGAGATAAGTTTGAGAATGTCCCAAAGTCCTTAACATCCAAACGATGCGTCCTTCTTCTCCCCATCCCCTCACAGGATCGCCGAAGACGACGACGGGGCGATCGCGATCGATCCCCAAGGCTTGTAATTTTTCTGTTAATACGGCATCATCCTCGAGCAGTTTGCCTCGGTGGGGGGCATTCGGTTGAGAAAAATCCTGCCATGCAACAGAATGAGAATTTTTCGGGCGTTGGTGGCGTAAATTAAAGGGACGGGCATCAAGGAGAGTCGCCTCTTGTTGGATGAGTTCTCGGGCGCGATCGCCATCAATAATCCATTGTTCTTCCTGTTGTTGGGGTAAAACAAACTCAGAGGGAGAACTTTCTTGCGAGGGGTCTCGTCTGCGAAATTCGGGCAGAAAGAGAAAGGCTGAGAAAAGGAGGGCGATCGCGATCGCGAACAAAGAAATTTTTAAAGACATGAATGAATCTCAAACAAATCTCATTTATTTTATTATTTTCTGAAAATAACCGTAAAACTTGACAATACTGCTCGATTACCCATTACCCATATCTTGATTTATGATTCGCCTTTACGAGTTTTTGTTCAGAGGAGGACCGATTATGTATCCTCTTCTTCTCCTCTCTGTTTTTACCCTTGCTTGTGCCTTAGATCGAAGCTGGTTTTGGGTACGCTTATTAGTTCAAGAAGATCGCATTGCACGGGATGTTCTCGAAATGGCAAAAATTGATTTAGTGAAAGCGGCTGATATTGCTAAAGGTGCGAGTTATTTGCCTATCGGTCGTTTTTTAGTCGCTCCCCTACAATTAACAACCCCTTCCCCAGAAACATTTCGCCTCGCAATGGAAGCGGCAGGAGATAAGGAATTTGCGAAGATGCAAAAGGGAGAAAAGTTTCTCGAAACGACGGTAGCCGTCGCGCCTTTATTGGGATTATTGGGAACGGTCACGGGACTCATTCGAACCTTTGAAAACTTAAATATCGGGTCGGGAAATGCGATCGATACCGCTCGGGCGGCGGCGGGGATTGGTGAGGCATTAATTACTACGGCGGCAGGTATGATTGTGGCGATTTTGGCACTTTTAGTATTTCGAGTCATGGTAACTTTACAAGCACAACAAATGGATTATTTTTCCGCAATTGGTAGCGAGTTAGAGTTGATTTATCGTCAAGAGTGGTACGAGCCGAATTTTCAATCTCTGCCCGCCTCTTTTTTACCTTCTGGGGAAGAGCGCGATCGCTAAAGCATTACAACTGCTATAATTCAAATAACATGATTCTCTTTGTATTGAATCTCTCAGATCGATCGAAACCGATCAAATAAAAATGTATAAAACAATTCATCTTTCTGAAATTAGCAAAAAAATCCCTGAGTTTTCGGATAATGTAGAAGGCCAACCGATCGCAATTGTCGAAAATGGCAAGCCCGTGATGGTCGCCCTCAGCTATGAATTATATGCTTCTATGCTTGAAACTCTGGAAATATTATCTGATTCTGAATTTACTGCTCAATTGAAACTAGGTATCCAAGAGGATCGAGAAGGAAAGCGAGTAAGCTGGGAAGAAGCAAAGAAAAAATTAGGTTGGGAATAAGTGGCTCAATTTATTTAGAAAAGATGGAATATGAAATCGAATTGCTTCCTCTAACCATTCAACTTCTTGCCAAAATCAAAGATTTAAGAGAACAAGAAATCCTGCGTCAAAGGATTGAAAAACTCAAGCAAGATCCAGAAAAACAAGGCAAACCTTTATCGGGTCAATTTAAGGGCTATCGCAGCATTCGGGCTGTTGGTCAACGCTATCGAATTGTCTATCGAATCGATCGCGATCGTATTATCGTAATTATTGTGGGGGTTGGTATGCGTCGAGAAGGCGATCGCGATGATATCTATAGTATTTTGGCAAAGAAATTAGAAGATGTATAATTATTTCAAAGAAGTGGGTCAACTTCTCCTAGAAACAACAGATTTGCGCTTAATGGTATTTGCCGCAAAAACGGAGGAAATTGTCAAATGGATACTTTAGATCGATATCGCGATGCCCTCGATCGCATTCTGCAAAGATATGCTAATTTACCCTATCGTTATGGCGACGTAAGAACTTTTTTGGTAGTGAGTGGCGATCGCAATCAATTTATCCTCATGGATGAAGGTTGGCAAGATGGATTTCGGGTTCACGGTCTCATTGTTCATGTCGAAATTCGCGATGATAAAATTTGGATTCATCGCGATGGCATTGAAGACGGAATTACCGCCGAACTTATCGAGACTGGAGTCCCCAAGGAAAATATCGTTCTCGCTTTTCATCCTCCCGATGTTCGACAATATACCGAATTTGCGATCGGCTGATTTTTGCTGGCTGCTAAAGCAAAATAACGAGCCAAGTGGTAAAGTAGAAAGACTATTTTGAATTCTAGCCGAACCTTTGCAAAACGCTAAAATTACCCTCTCTCAATTAGAAAATTTCCTCTTTAAAGCGGCGGATATACTGCGAGGAAAAATGGACGCTTCGGAGTTTAAGGAGTTCATTTTTGGGATGCTATTCCTCAAACGCTTATCGGATGAGTTCGATCGCAAGCTGGAACAATTACGACGGGAATATGCTCATCTTAAGGAAAAAGATCCCGAAGAGTTTGCAAAGATACTAATAGAGCAAGATTCTTATGGGGAAACTTTTTTTGTGCCAACTCGAGCCCGGTGGCATGAATCTTGGTTTGATAAGGATGAGGAGGGTAATGATGTTCTCATACCACCGATTAAACATTTGAAGCAAGATATCGGCAATTTGCTCAATAAGGCATTAGGGGCGATCGAGGATGAAAATGCTTCTCTGACGGGGGTTTTAAAGAATAATATTAATTTTAATGCGATTAAGGGGAAAACGAAGATTCCCGATCGCAAATGGAAGGATTTAATCGATCATTTTAACGATCCGGATTTTGTTCTGATTAATGAAAATTTTGAGTTTCCGGACTTGTTGGGGGCGGCTTATGAGTATTTGATTAAGTTCTTTGCGGATAGTGCGGGGAAAAAAGGAGGGGAGTTTTATACCCCGGCGGAGGTGGTTCGGCTAATGGTACGTTTAGTGAAGCCGGAAGCGGGCAATCGCATCTACGATCCGACGGTGGGATCTGGAGGATTTCTCATTCAATCCTATCAGTATGTAGAAGAACAGGGACAAGATGCCAATAATCTCATGTTATACGGGCAGGACTCTAATGGCACGGTGTGGTCGATCTGCAATATGAATATTATTCTGCACAATATCACTCGCTTTACGATTGAGAATGGGGATACGTTGGAGGATCCGCAGATTTTAGAAAATGGACAGATCCGCAAGTTCGATCGCGTCTTGGCTAATCCACCTTTTTCTCAAAACTATAGTAAGAAAAATTTAAAGTTTGTCAATCGCTTTCGGGAGTTTTGTCCGGAGACAGGGAAAAAAGCAGATCTCATGTTCGTACAGCACGCGATCGCAAGTTTGCAGGAGGAGGGACGCATGGCGATCGTCATGCCTCATGGGGTACTATTTCGCGGAGGTAAGGAGAAGCTGATCCGCGAGATTTTGATTGAGGATGATGTTATCGAGGCGATTATTAGTTTGCCTCCGGGTTTATTTTACGGGACGGGAATTCCGGCTTGTATTTTGGTGGGGAATAAGAGTAAGTCGGATGAGTTGCGCGATCGCATTCTCTTTATCAATGGCGATCGCGAATATGCGGAGGGAAAGGCACAAAATAAGCTGCGTCCGGAGGATATTGAAAAGATCGATTATGTGTTTACGAACAAGAAGGAGTATGCAAAGTATAGTCGTTTGGTGAGTAAGGAGGAAATCGCGGAACAGCACGATTATAATCTCAATATTCGCCGCTATGTGGACAATACCCCGGAACCGGAGCCGGAGGATGTGACGGGACATCTCATCGGGGGGATTCCCGACGGGGAGATCGAGGCGCGATCGCCGGAGTTTGCGCGTTTTGGCATCGAAGCAAGGGAACTTTTTCAACCGTTGCGATCGGGTTATCAGCAGTTTTCTGAGGAAATTGAGGAGAAGGGGGAGATTAAAAGGACATTGGAGGCAAATTCTAGTTTGCAAGCTGCGATCGCCTTTCATTATCGGACGTTAGAGGACTGGTGGCAGGTGGCGCGAGATGATTTTGCCCTATTGCGGGAGGGGAAGAAAATGCCGGAGGTGCGGCGGGAGTTATTATTGGGTTTAAAGGAGAAGTTACTTCCCTTGGGGATCTTGGATGAGTTTCAAGGGGCGGGAGTTTTTGTGAATTGGTGGCAACAGATTCGCTATGATTTGAAAACGATTATTAACACGGGGTGGCATCATACTTTGATTCCCAATGATTATCTCATTGCTGAGTTTTTTGGGGATGAGGTGAGGAAAATTGAGGAGTTAGAGAGCAAGATCGGGGCGACGCAAGGGGAACTTAGTGAGGCGGTGGAGATGGCGCAGGAGGTGGCGAATTATGAACCGGATGAGGGTGAGACGGTGACGGCTACGACGATCAAGAGGGTTTTAAAGGCGTTGATGGACGATTTGAAGGGGGTTGAAGGGATTTCGGCGTTGCGGGAGTATAGGCGATATAAGACGGAATATGAGGCAATTAATCGGATTCAGAAGCACATTGCAACTTTGAAAAGGAGTTTGCAGAAGAAGCGGGATGAGTTAGACTTAAAGTTACGTTTGAAGCGCATTGGAGAAGATGAGTTTAAGCTGGAAACTCAGGAGTTAATTACCGGCGTGACGGTAAAGTTAGCAGAATTAGATCCAGATAAGAAGGAGGATAAAAGGAAGGTGAATGCTTTATTGAAGGATCGGGAGTTTCTTGAAACTCGCCTCTCTCGGATTAATAAGTTATTGGCGGAAATTGGGGGACAGTTGACCTCAGAGGAAGCAAAAATGTTAATCTTGAAAAAGCTCTATGATTGGATAAAGGAACATCTGACTCGCTATCTCAATGCTGCGAAAAGATCGCTGATTGCTTCGATTGAGAAGTTATGGGACAAGTACGCGGTTTCGATGCAGGAGTTGGAGGTAGAGAGAGAGGAGACTATGCAGGTTTTGAATGAATATTTGAGTCAGTTGGGGTATTTTCATTAAGGATTGATCAGTTGTTGTAAATCGATGGATAGATCGGGGAAGGCGAGAGGGGAAAGTGTTCCGGTGGTCAGGGTTTGTGTTGTTGTATAAGTATTGTTTTCTAAGTTGCGAAAAATGATGAGTTCTCGATCGCGTAGATTTAAAACCCAATATTCAAGAATTCCGGCTTCGGCGTAAATGGCTTTTTTTATGGTTAGATCTCGCTGTAAGGTCGTGTTGGAAATTTCAATAAGCCAAAATATATCTTTCGGGTGAGGGTGGCGATCGCGGTAAATGGCTCCAAGGGGTCGGACAATGGCGATATCTGGGATCGGTTCCGAGTGGTCGGGAAGGGCGATCGGATGGGATTCTCGGACTTTGGCACGTTGCCCGAGGATATTTCTCAGATAGTCACTATTTTCACTATTATTGTAGGCGTGGGGTTCTCGTTCTGGGGACATAACGATGAGTTCGCCTCGTAAAAGTTCGAGGTTTTGGTCGGTAAATAATCCTGCGTCGATCGCTTGATGGTAGCGATCGCTTGTCCATTTGTAGGTGGTGAGAGTCATGGTAGCGATCGGGATGTTAGGCTTGACATGAGGGCGATTTTCTTTTTATCTCTTGTTTTGGGTCGTTGAATGCTATTTTAGCGCGATCGTTTTTGAGACAAGGGGAGATTTTGCAAAAAGTTTGATGTTTTTCAAGGGTTATAGGAGGTCATTGATGTATAGAATGGAGATAAAAGGGAGAAAATAGGGGGATTGAGTGTGAGCGGTATAGAAGGATGGAAATTAAAACGACTTGAAGAAATAGGAGAAATCTATTCAGGTTCTACTCCTTTAACTACTAATCCAGTTTTTTGGAATGGCGATATTATTTGGGTAACACCGAATGATCTCAGCTGTTTAAATACGACTTATGTAAAAGATTCAAGTAAGAAAATAACAAAACAAGGATTAAAAAATTGTTCGGCTCATATACTTCCATCTGGCTCGATCGTTATTTCATCACGCGCCCCCATTGGTTATATTGCAATTTCTAAAATCGAATTTTGTACAAGTCAAGGATGTAAAAGTTTTAAACTTAAGCCAGAATATAACTCCGAATTTGTTTATTATAACCTTGCTTTTAACATTCACAAGATAAAGAATATTGGAGAAGGAACAACTTTTACAGAAATTTCAAAAACTGCATTAGCAAAAATAAAAATTCCTTTTCTTGAGAATAAAAAAGAACAAGAAAAAATCGCTGATATTCTCTCGACAATCGATCGCGCGATTTCTCAAACAGAAGCGATCGCAGCAAAACAGCAGCGAATAAAAACCGGACTGATGCAGGACTTGTTAACCAAAGGAATCGACGAAAATGGTAATATTCGCAAGGAAGAAACCCACAAGTTTAAGGATTCACCACTAGGACGCATTCCTGTAGAATGGGCTGTAGAAAATTTTGGAAGTAGAGTTAGTGAAAGTGCTTTTGGTCCTCGATTTTCATCAACTGCATATTCTAAAAATGGTAATTTTGCTTTATTAAGAACGACTGATGTTGATATTCAAGGAAATATATCTTATGAAAAAATGCCTTTAGTGAATTTACCAAATTCAGAATTTAACAAGCATATTTTTAAAAAAGATGATCTTTTAATAACACGGAGTGGAACTTGTGGTATTACATCCGTATTTAGTGATTTTAGCCTTCCCACGATACCCGGAGCATTTTTAATTCGATTTCGTCTTATTAAAGAGCTTGTTTGTCCTGAATATGTCAAAATTTATTTTAATTGGTCCGGTGGACGTAAGCATTTACTTTATCTGGCAGAAGGAGGTGTTCAAAAGAACTTGAAAGGTTCTAGCATTAACCAAATGTTATTTCCATTCCCTAGTATTGAAGAACAGCAGCGAATTGTCAAAAGATTTGATTTAATTCAAAATAAAATTTTCTTAACTATACAGAATATAAAAAAGTTAAAATACACAAAAACAGCCCTCATGCAAGACCTCCTCACCGGCAAAGTCCGCGTCACCCAATTACTCAAAAATCCTTAAATCAAACCCATGATTAATCGAGAACAATGACAATCTGAAATCAGGTAGAAACATTCAATTGAAAATCTCTAATGTTTGTGTTGGGTTACGCACTTCGCTAACTACGGTATTACAGTTCATTTTCCGGATTTGAGATAATGATTAAAATTGAGAATACCCTTGCGATCGCAAAATCCCCAACCCATTTCAATAGATCTTTCGTATGAGATAGAGAATTCCATTCCCTGACGGATCGCAAACGAAAAAAGGATATAATGACCGGAATAAATTTATAGTAACGAGAGAAGGACTATCACCCCTTATATCGAGATGAAAATCGACAAAACTCTCAAAAATAACGAACGTAATTACGTTGAAAAGCCCTTCCTCGACCAACTCTACAGCTTAGGGTGGGAAATCCTCGACCTCGATAAAACCCAACACCCCCAAGATAGTCACCGCGAGGACTTCTCTCAAGTCATCCTCCTCCCCATCCTGCACCAACAACTCAAACAGATTAACCCGTGGTTAGAACCCGATCAGATCGAAGAAGTCAGCAAAAAACTCACCGACTTTCCCAATAGAAATCTCCTTGAAAATAACGCCAGCATCTTCAACCTCCTGCAAGAAAATACCACCGTCTCCGAAAACCGACAAACCAGCGAAAAAAGCCCCACCGTCAAATATATCGACTTCGATCGCCTCGAAAATAACAGCTTTATCGCCATCTGCCAATTCAAAGTCAAAGAATGGGGACAAGAAAGTCATATCATCCCCGATATCGTCCTCTTTCTCAACGGTTTACCCGTCGTCCTCATTGAATGTAAATCCTCCCGACTGAAACGCCCCCTTTTTGAAGCGATCGACCAGATAAAACGTTACAGCAACCAACGCGATTATACCGGAGAAGGCAACCCCGAACTCCTTTATTACAATCAATTCATCATCGCCACCTGTCGCCACCAAGCCAAATTTGGCACCATCACCACCCCTCGTGAAAAAGACTTTTATCGCTGGTCCGATCCCTATCCTCGCACCCTCAATGACCTCGATCGCGGTGATGGTTCCCCCAGCGATCAACAGAGACTCGTAGCCGGAATGTGCGATCGCGCCAACCTCCTCGAAATCATCCGCGACTTTACCCTGTTTTCCACCAATAACAACGGCCAAACCATTAAAATTGTCGGACGCTACCAGCAATTTAGAGCCGTCAAAAAAGCCCTTAAACGCCTCCTCGAAGCCAAAACCCCAAAAACCCGAAGCGGCATCATTTGGCATACCCAAGGCTCCGGTAAATCCCTCACCATGATGTTTATGGTTCGCGCCATGTACCGCGATCCTCACCTCTGCCAGTGGAAAATTGTTTTTATCACCGATCGCAGCCAACTCGAAAGACAACTTTCCGACACCGGGCAGAAAATCGGCTTTACCGTCAACGTCGCCAACAGTATCGCCACCCTGAAAAAACTCTTGCGTCGCGACTCCTCCGACCTGGTTATGGCCATGATCCACAAATTCCAAGAACGAGACTTACAAACTATCTTCCCCGAACTCAACCGCAGCACCAATATCCTGATCCTGACCGACGAGGCACACCGATCGCAATATTCCCTACTCGGGGCCAACCTCGATCGCGCCCTCCCCAACGCCACCCGCATCGGCTATACCGGCACCCCCATCGACAAAACTGAGAAAGTTTTTGGGGACTACATCGACAAGTACACCATGCGCCAATCCATTGACGATAAAGTCACCCTCGAAATCGTCTACGAAGGTCGCACCCATAACGCCGAAATCCCCGACCGAGAGGCAATGGATGCCGCCTTTGCAGACGTATTCAGCGACTATAACTTGCCAGAAAGAATGCAGATATTAGGCTACGGATCCCGCGATGCTTACCTTGAAGCCGAATCCACTATCGCCGCCAAAGCCCGAGATATGCTAGAACATTATCTCACCCATATTTTCCCCAACGGCTATAAAGCCCAAGTCGTCGCCACCTCCCGAGAAGCCGCCGTCCGGTATAAAACTCACTTAGATGCGGCGATCGCGGAACAGATCGCCCGTTTAGAAACCGCGAACCCCCATAATCTCAACTGCGATCGCTTAAAACGCTTAAAAACCGATGTCATCATTTCCGGCAATCATAACGATCCCCCCCACCTGAAACCCTATACGCAAACTTCTCGACAAGATCGCAGCATCGCCAGCTTCAAACTTCCTTTTGAGGGAGAAGACAACGGCATCAACGGCGATATCGGCATCGCGATCGTCAATAATATGCTATTAACCGGCTTTGATGCCCCCATCGAACAAGTGATGTACCTCGATCGCATCGTCCAAAACCACGGACTGTTACAAGCGATCGCCCGAGTGAACCGCGTCGCCGGAGAATATAAAGAGAAAGGTTATGTGATCGACTATGTAGGCATCGGACATCATTTAACCCAAGCGATCGAAACTTATAAAGAACGAGAACAAAAAGAAATCAAAAGCGCCCTTAGTTTCCCCGAAGAAGAGATCCGCCAACTCGAAAGCGACTATCGGGCAATTCTGGATCTCCTCTCCGGTTACGGTATCGCCGATCTTGAAGACCTCGAAGCCTTTTACGATTTATTTGGCGATGAAGAGATTCGCTTTGAATTCCGACAGGCATTTGCCCGACTCACCCGCAGCCTGAACCAACTTTTCCCCGCCAAAGAAGCCCTCAAATATATCCAAGACTACCAAAAACTCGTCGAAATTAGCGATCGCGCCAGCCTGTATTTCCAAGAAGAAAGCGATCGCCCCAGCATGAAAGGCATCCCTCCCAAACTGCGACACCTCGTGGATACTTATTTAGCCTCTCGCGGTCTCACCATCCAGATCAAACCCATTTCTATCCTTGACGAAGACTTCGCCAACCAAGTTGCGACCTATAAGCGCACCAAAACCAAAGCCGCCGCCGTCGAACACGCCCTACGCCACCATATCGAGATCGAACTCGCTAACGATCCAGAACTGCAAGCCTCCTTTTCCGCCGCCCTAGCCGCCATTTTCGAGAACTTTAAAGACAATTGGGGAAAAATCTATGCAGAATTAGAAAAACTGCGCCAACGGATTAAAAATATTGCCAACGAACCCACCTACGGACTCGATAAAACGCGAGAAATGCCCTTTTTCCGAATGTTCAAACGAGAATGTTTTGGCGAGGAAGAATTAGACGAAGAAGCGATCGCCCAATGCGTCGCCCTCACCCGGCAAGTTTTCATCATTGTCGAACGAGAATTAAACCTCGTCGGGTTTTGGGAAAGTCCCGCGCGTAACAAGTTGAGAAGCGAGATTAAACAAATTTTACTTTCCTCGGATTTTATGGCCATTGCCGGTATGATGAAAAACCGCGACCAGATTATTACCAGAGTGATGGAAATCGCCGAAAGCCGAAAAGATATAATTCGCCACCCCCAATAATCAATTGAGGAAAGAGTAATGCAACTCAATTATGATATTATTTATTCGTCTCGCCGCAAAAAACTCACCATTACCGTCGAACGCGATCGCAGCATTGTCATTAAAGCCCCTATGGGAACGCCCCCCGAAAAAATCCAGCAAATCGTCGAATCTCGCAAAGAATGGTTGTACAATAAACTCTATCATACTCCCAAATATCAACCTTTAGACCCACCGGGGAAAGAACTCGTTAACGGCGAATCCCTACTTTATTTAGGCTGTCCCTATCAACTCAAATTAGTCGATACCGTTGATGACATCCAATTTGTCGATAACTATTTTCTCGTCCCCATAAGACAACAGAATAAACGAGGTGAAGTTTTTAAAAACTGGTATATCCAACAAGCAAAAGCGCAAATTTTACCCCGCGTCCAATTTCATGCCCAACGCTTGGGAGTCACCTACAACCAAGCCAAAATTACCAGTAGTCAATATCATTGGGGTTCTTGTACCCCTAAAGATAACGTCACTTTCAATTGGAGATTAATCAAAGCGCCTTTTTTTGCGATCGATTATGTTATCGTTCACGAACTCGCACACTTAATCGAACCCAACCATACCCCCCGCTTTTGGAATATCATCAAAGCCCAAATTATCAACATGGAAAAAGCCAAACAATGGTTAAAAGATAACGGTCAAATCTTAGAACAAAATCTCTAGCCTGCCGTTACGTTTTAGCACTCAGACTTGACAAACTCTCCCTCTCTGCGTACCTCTGTGACTCTGTGGTGAACATTCTTCATATCTCAGTTAGAATTGACCGATAATTAAATAAAACCGAGAACTGGCAGACTGAGAAGATTTTGCGAGAATATAATATTCCTTCGTTCGGGTATTGGCAAAAACAAATTGACCGATTAATCGTTGCGGTTCGTTATTAACGCGAACCGTCGGTAAAAGTAGCGTTTTATCCAGTTGTAGGGTGTTGTAATCGAAAATAGAGAGGCGATCGAACGTTGCAGCCGCAGCCGTATTGTTGCCATCCAAAACAATAATTTTTTGGGACAAACTCGAGAACGCTAGTCTTCCGGGCGTTGGCAAACTCGCTGGAGGATGAACATTAATCTTTAAGCGGTTAACATCGATCTCGCGAGTATTCAAAACTAATGTAAAGACCGCGCCATCATCCGTTAAAACCCGGCGTTTCTCACGATCGAACCATAAATAACGACTCGTAGAAAAAGCCCCAGAAATCGGCTGATATTGACGCGTGAGACGCAGTTCTGCTTGCGAAATATCGATTTGTTGTAGCGTGGGCATTTGCGATCGCCGAATCATGCCAAAAAGATGTTTTCCTCCCGGATGCAAAGAAAAATGAGTTTGCGAAAAATCCCTCGGATCGTCATCGGGGGTTTGGATTTCTTCTTCCGTTTTCCAATCGATCGCCCACAAACGCCGATCGCGTTGAGGAGACAGATAAGCCCAGCCATTATTCCCCAAAACCACATCAAATAGCGCGATCGCCAGCGATCGGGTTTGTCTCACGCGCCCCTTTCGCAGATTAACTAAAGAAAGATGGCGATCGTGTCCGATCGCAGCAAACTCCCCCTTGGGACCCACAGAGACCCCAATCGGTGGATAATCGAGGGGAATCTCTTGCTGGCGACGGGAAAGCGGGCTATAGAGGGCGAGACGGGGCGGATTATCGATCGCGATCGCAATTTTATTGAGAGTGGGATGATATTCCGCATCGATCGCCGCAAAGTTTAAAGGGATAATTTCCCCCGATAATTCCGGTAGGGCTACCGTTAAAGGTGCGTCGCGATCGGGGGTTTCGGCTGGAGAAACGACGCGGGGACCCTCTGGTTCATCGGGCAATACTTGCAATGGTCGATATTTGCGTCCCGCCAAAAATAAAGCGATCGCGATCGTGAATGCAACTCCCACCCCGATACTCAATTGGCGCAAACGCGGGGAAAATGGCGGCAGAGAGAAAGAAGGTTTTGCTAAAGGTCGCGTCGGGCGATGGAGAAGGGCATCGATCGCCGCAAGTGCCTCGGCTGCGGAGAAATAGCGCTGACGAAAATCATACCGCACCATGCGATCGATAATAGCCGCCAGATCGGAACTAACATGGGTGCGATGTCGCCAAAGCAGTTCGCCAGTATCGGCATCTTCGGGCAATTGTTCGGGATCGATCCCCGTTAAGGCTTCAATCGCAACAATACCTACCGCATAAATATCGCTGCTAAACCGAGGTTTACCTTGTGCCTGTTCGCTAGGAATATACCCCGGTGTCCCGATCCCGACCGTGAGATTACTTGTGCCATTTTTATCCAAACGTTCCTCAACCTGTTTAACCGCCCCAAAATCAATCAAGACCAGCTTGCCATCTTCCTCTCGCCGGCGAATATTGGCAGGTTTGATATCCCGATGAATAACATTTGTTTTGTGCACGAAAACAAGGATTTCTAAAATATCCCGCAAGATAATCACAACGGTGCTTTCCGGTAAAGATTGACCGGGAATGAATTCTTGTTGCAAATCGTGACCAGCAATATATTCTTGGACGAGATAAAACTCGTTATCTTCCTCAAAATGCGCCAACAAGCGGGGAATTTGGGAATGTTGTCCCAACTGGCTCAAAACCTCAGCCTCGCTATCAAATAAGCGTCTGGCGAGATGAAGGGTTTCGGGATTTTTGCGATAAGGTTGCAAATGTTTGACCACGCATTCGGGCATCCCGGGAAATTTTTCATCTTGGGCTAAAAAGGTGCAACTAAATCCCCCCTCTCCTAAAGATTTTCGCAGGCGATAGCGATCGCCCAGCAAGCGATCGGCCGTAAAAGAGGTTGGCGGAATAGGCAGGGGGGTTTGAGAAAGCGGGATCGTGGGTTTGACCGCAACAGTGCGGGATTCTCTCTCATTGACCTCGGTGATCGGGGAGGCATTCAACCATTGTAAGGCTTCCGTGGCGTTGGGATAACGCCGATCGCCATCCTCATCAAGGCTGCATTCGAGAAATTCGGCAAAGCGATCGCCGATGTTGACTCGTTCTCGCCACTCTAAACGCCCTGTTTCGTCTCGCGGTAAAGCATTGGGGGGAAATCCCGTGAGGCTTTGAATGCCGATCGCGCCGACGGCATAAACATCGTAACTGGCATCGGGTTTCCCTCGCTGGTCTGAGGGGGCGTAACCGGGAATGGCGATAGTACCGCGAATACCGATAGTGCCGCGATCGTTAATGTCAAGGGTGCCAATTTGTTGAACGCTGCCAAAATCCACCAATACGAGTTGGCCGTCTTTTTCCTGACGGATAAAGCTATTGGGACTGATGGCGCGGTGCATGAGTCCGCGTTGATGAATAAATGCTAAAACCTGCAAGATTTCTTGCAGGAGTAAAATAGTTCTGCCTTCCGACAAACGTTTACCCGCAAGGAAATCCGTCAGGCAATCGCCTTCAATATAGTCTTGAATGAGGTAAAAACCGTAATCCCGTTCAAAGCGATCGTAGAGAGTGGGAATTTGGGGATGTTCGCCAACTTCAGCGAGAATGCGCGTTTCCTTTTTGAAGAGATGTCTGGCATATTTAACCAGTTGGGGATGACGCGATCGCAGAAGAATTTGGCGCAGAATGCGGCGGGGATTGCCGGGTAAATTGAGATCTTCGGCGAGATAAGTTTGGCTGAATCTTCCGGTGGAGAGGTGGCGAGTAATACCATATCTTTCGCCAAGGATAGTTCCTTGCATTGGCGCAGAGGGGATAGAGACCGATCGGCGGGATGATAAGCGCCCGCATTTCTTCTTTTATTGTGCCTCATTCCTCGACAATTCCAGCGCGATCGTCAGACTCAAATTGAGCCTAAGCGATCGTCGCGTAGGAGGTATTGTCCAACCAATCAAAAATTCTCTCCATTTGCTCGAGGCTGATTAAGCCATATTGCCAGAGAATCATAGGTAAGATGCTGGGGGATTGTTCCCGATGGCGCAAGGCTAAATTGATAGCATCAGTCGGAATAGCCAATTCGTTTTGTAAGAAGTCGATTAAGCGAGTTGCGATGGTAGATTTCATGGTTTCTTTCCGATAATATGCGGGCTGATGATTGGGGGAGTTGGATGGGTTACAGATATGGGTTTAATAAATATTCGTTGATAACTGTTCGCTGATTTTGATTTTGCCTCGATTAACGGCACGGAGAAGGCGGTTAATGGCACGAACTTCTTCCTCGTCTAGAGATTCTTCCAGCATTGCTGCCATGAGTCCATAGCGATCGGCTTGGGAAATTTGACCGGTTTCGCTGGCGGTTGCCAAGATTTCAGCAATAGAACCGGGAAGTAGACGAATGGGAGGAGTCATAATCTTTGAGAACCAATCTGATGCTACTAAGTGTCTCCTACTTCTTCCCAGATGAGGGCGATCGATCCCCTCCATCTCCTGTGAATTCGATCGAATTTTGACACGATCGCGATCGATATAATGTGGGGATCGCGATCGCACTGTAGCGGGGATCGCGATCGCAATGCCAACTTGTTAAATTTCCGAGAATTGTCTTGACAGGGTGTGAAAATGGATGTACAACGAGAACGGAATGTTCGAGACGTTCATCTCCCCACAACAAAATAACGCGACCGCATTGAATTAGTATTAAATCGGTTGTTAAGATTTTTCTGAATTCTAGATTTTTTGGAATTCTTCGGGTTTAGCGCTAAACGCGACGTATAGTAATAGCGCTAGTATGAGTGCCGTATGTGGAGAGACGGAAGTAGGTTGATACCGAAGGAACGCATTCATCCTTCTGAAGTCTAAACTCTAAAATTTGCAGGATTATTATGTTTGCACCTCTCGCAATTGGTTTATCGATTGCATTTATGGCAGTCTATTTAAACCTCAGCAGCAATGAAGAAATCATCAAAATAACCGCCGCGATCGTGGCTCTGGTTTGCTTGTTGGTCAGTCTGTGTTTTGCCCCTTTATTCGTGAAACTTCCCATTGTTGCGTTCTTATTGATGAGTAACAAGTTCAGTTTTGGGAAATTTTTTACAACCAGCTAAGTTAGATTGACTTTTATGGTAATTCCCCGACTCATTGCCGATTATCAATGCCATAATGCGGAAAGTCCCCTTTGGCATCCCCAACAGCAGCAATTATATTGGACAGATATTCCGACGGGACGGATGTTTCGTTATGACCCGAAAAGCGATCGCAGCGAACAGATTTATCGCGGGGAGTCTGTCGGTGCTTTTACCATTCAAGAAGATGGATCTCTATTATTGTTTAAAGCGAGGGGTGCAATTTCTCGGTGGCAAGACGGAAAGGAAACCTTTTTAATTGCCGAACTTCCCGAAGAGAGAGAAACCCGGTTTAATGATGTCATCGCCGATCCTCAAGGGCGAGTTTTTTGCGGAACCATGCCGACTTCTAACCGTCTCGGACGCTTGTATCGTCTCGATCGCGATGGAACCTTAACCCCACTCCTCGAAGGGATAGAGTGTTCTAATGGGATTGCTTTTAGTTGCGATCGCCAAAAAATGTATTATACCGATTCTCCGAGGCGAGAAATTTATAGGTTTACTTATGATGAAACAACGGGGGAAATTAGCGATCGCGCCATTCACATCACAACCTCAGAAAACGAAGGAGTCCCCGACGGGTTAACTATTGATGCAGAAGGTTATCTCTGGTCGGCGCGATGGGACGGTCATCATCTTTTCCGCTATACTCCCGACGGGGAAGAAGTTTTACGATTGCACTTACCTTCTAAAAAAGTTTCTAGCGTCACTTTTGGCGGCCAAAATTGCACCGATATTTTTATTACCACGGCGGGAGGAGAAAATCGAGCGGAAAATGGACAAGGTGCAGGAGGAGTGTATACTCTTAACTTAGGCATTCAAGGCGTACCCGAATTCTATTCAAAAATCGCAATATAGTATATTATTTTGGTTTTCCCTCCTTAACGAAATAACAAGACAATATTCCCGATTGCAAACCGACAACTTCAGCCCGAAATATTGTTGTTCATTGTTCATTGCTCATTGAAATGATTCCTCAACAACGCTGGTATATTGCCTCAGAATCTCCAGAACAAATTGCTGAATTAGTCAGTGTGACGGGACTATCTCCCCTCCTTGCCCAAGTTTTAATTCAGCGCGAGATTAAAACCGCAGAACAAGCGCAATTTTATATCAATCCGGAGTCGGAAACATTACCGCCCCCCTTACAAGAATTTCCCGATTTAGAGAAGAGTGTAGATCTCTTAGAAGAAGCGATCGCAGAAGGCGAAAAAATTGCCATTTGTGGGGATTACGATGCCGATGGCATGACCAGTACGGCACTATTATTACGCGCCCTAAAATCCTTTGGTGCCAATGTCGATTATGCTATTCCCAGCCGCATGAAGGACGGTTACGGGATTAATGAACGCATTGTCACAGAATTTGCAGAAGACGGAGTAGGCTTAATTCTCACGGTTGATAATGGCATTTCTGCGTATAATCCAATTGCCTTAGCGATCGATCTTGGTATGGAAGTTATTATTACCGATCATCACGAATTACCAGAAAAAATCCCTCCAGCCGATGCAATTCTCAACCCTAAACTCATTCCTGAAACCTCTCCTTATCGTGGTTTAGCTGGGGTTGGAGTCGCTTATATTTTAGCCGTAACAACGGGGCAGCGTTTGGGAATGTTAAGGGGTTTAACCAATACTTTATTAGAACTGTTTACATTAGGAACAATTGCCGATCTTGCCCCACTTACAGGAGTCAATCGACGTTGGTTAAAACGAGGTTTGAGAAAGCTGGCAAAATCTGAACTAGCTGGCGTACAAGCATTAATGGAATTATCCGGGGTTAAGGATGAAAAAAAGCCCGTCAAACCCGATGCGATCGGCTTTCGTCTGGGACCAAGGATTAATGCAGTTGGGCGCATTAATGACCCAGAAATTGTGATTGAATTGCTAACAACAGATGATGAGTCAATGGCTTTAGAAAGAGCCATGCAATGCGAAGCAACCAACCGAAAACGCCAGAGTCTTTGCGAACAAATCGAACTCGAAGCAATTCAACAGATCGAAGAAGGAGAAATCGATTATCAAAAAGATAGAGTTTTAGTTATTCTGGGAGAAACATGGCATCATGGCGTTATTGGTATTGTTGCCTCGCGTTTAATAGAAAGATATGGCGTTCCCGTCTTTATTTGTACTCACGAAGAACATGACGAAGAAATGATTCGCGGATCGGCGAGAGGAATTCCCGAATTTCATGTTTTTGAAGCGCTAGATTACTGTCAGGATTTACTCATAAAATTCGGCGGTCATAAAGCGGCAGGAGGGTTTAGCTTGGCTGGAAAAAACTTTTCCGAGTTCCAGAAAAAGCTCAGTGAATTTGCTTGTAGTTGTTTGCTGCCGGAACATTTAAAACCATTAGTTAATGTAGATACTTTAGCTAACTTCGATCGCTTGACAGCATATTTTTACGAACAAATCGAAAGTTTGCAACCTTGGGGGATCGGCAATGCAACGCCGGTGTTTTGGACTCCTAGCGTGCATCTTTTAGATCAAAAAACAGTTAGAGGCAATCATCTCAAGCTGACTTTAGGACAAGATATCGATGGCAAAATGTTTAAAATGAAAGGCATGGCATGGCGTTGGGGAGAATATTTCCCTTTACCTAAAATTCTTGATATTGCCTACAAATTAAAGGAAAATACATTTAATGGTTCGACGAATATTGAACTAGAAGTTGTTGGGATCAGATTTGCGACACAAACAGAGAAAGATGTCCCACTGGAAAACAAAAATACAGATATTAAACAAGAAAATTCTCAAAATAAAATCAAAAAAGCTAAATTTGTTTATAAAAAACGTTCTTTTAATTGTAGTTTTTGGATTTCTCTCAACGAATTGCGAATCAAGAACGATCGCGGCGAAGTTTTAGCGTTAACTCTCGGTGCAAAAAAGGCACTGTTAGGGAAAACACGAGATACGGCGAAAGAACTCGATCTGAGTCAACCTTATTTATCAGGATTAGTTGATGTTGCGATCGATGCGTTGGATATTTCAGAACAAAGCGATCGCAGATAACGAAAATCATCGAACAAACAGAAACTAAACTCTCAATTCAATCCCAAATCAATTTAACACACTAAAAGCGATCGCATTATGAAAATCTCAGCACCGACATCTACCCAATTAGTCATTGAACCCAAATCCTCAGATTTGAAAGCCACACTGATATTTTTTGCAATTATTGTTTTGGCAATTATCAATCTCTCGATCTATTTATTAGGCTTTGCAATGCCAAAAAATTCAATATTAACCTGCGATCGCTTTGCCAATTCTCCCTTACAATGTCAAATTGAAGAAACTTTTGCGATCGCAAGAACGCCGAAAATCGACAAATTTACAGGATTAGCGCGATCGCGACTCGATCGATCCGTTGTCTCCTACTTTGCCGATCGCTATATTCAACTGCAAACCAATCAAACAGTATTGGGATTTGTTCCTATCCCCGATCGCGAAATTTCTTTTCCGACTGCTAACTATTTCGACTTAATTTTTCTCTCCAATCGTGCTAAAAATGCGATTGTCTGGCAAATCAATCAATTTATCGGCGATCGCGATCAAGAACATTTACAAATTAAACTCAAATCTTATACCATCCTCATTATTTTTTGCGCGATCTACTTTCCAATTTTACTAATTACCTTAACGCTCTTAATTCTTGCCATCCTCACCCGAGAAAAATATACTTTCGATAAAAATACACAAACAATGACATGGTTCAATCAAATCTTACCCTTTCAACCGACAGAATATCAATTTGATTTTAGTGCTTTAAAATTGGACATTTCCCCTACAAACCAAGAAGAACAGAATTATACCATCACCCTACAATCTTATCATCCCACCGCCATTCATTGTTTTTATAGCGGCAGCGATCGCGATCGCGCTTCCGAATTAGCCTTACTTCTCCGCAACTTTCTTTAGATTGAAAAAACAGCCTCGAAATAACTGATAACTGATAACTGATAACTGAAATAACCCCGATGCAGATGATTCCAAGGGGAGATAATCTAACATCGGAGTTAATTTCGGAGTGAGTTTTCAAATTGAAGGAATAGACAACGATCGATTAAACTTAAGTTTCCAGAATGCGAACTTGCGTACTGTTTCCCTGAGAGAATGTTTGCAAGTTTCTTGAAGTTCTTCTTCATCGCGATGCACCAACATCGAATCAGAAGCACGCACCTTTAATTCTCCCACATTCAGCGCATTACGCCATTGACGACCTACTTTCCATGCGTGAAACTTAATTGCAGTCCAGCGAGGATTTGTAGGACAGCCTACAAAGCCAGCACGCAAAGCAGGGAGGTAGATATCAGCGATATTCGTTTCGATTTTTACCGTATCGGATAACTCAATAACGCGTAGCTTGTCACCTTTGAAGATATCGAACACATCCCTCACCTCCTTGGTTTTACAAGTTTATGTATTATATTATAATACACTTTTTGTCCTTTAGTTACCGCATCATTGCAGAAAATGCAAGAAAATGCAATACATTGTCACGCGATCGCTAAATCTTTATTTTTTTCCCCTAAAATTCTTCACCTTCGCTTCAAATTAATGAGCAAGCGATCGTCTTTTTTCTGCCTAAAAATTAATTGTTCGATATTGCTCAAAATCTGCTTTACTAGAAAATTGTCTGCTTAGTGAAACATTATGAGCGATCGCCCAAAAATAATCGTTCTCGACGACGACCCCACCGGCTCCCAAACCGTTCACAGTTGCTTATTATTAATGCGTTGGGATGTCGAAACCCTGCGCTTGGGACTTGCTGATGATGCCCCGATTGTCTTTATTTTAAGCAATACTCGTGCTTTAACCCCAGAACAAGCCGCAGAAGTCACAAGGGAAGTTACCCGCAATTTGAAAATTGCGATTGAAGCGGAAGGAATTAAAGATTTTCTCGTGGTCAGTCGTTCCGATTCCACTCTACGCGGTCATTATCCCGTAGAAACCGATACAATCGCCGCAGAATTGGGACCTTTTGACGCGCATTTTTTAACCCCTGCTTTTTTTGAAGGAGGACGCATTACCCGCAATAATACTCATTACTTATTAATTGATGGAGTAGAAACTCCCGTTCACGAAACCGAATTCGCTCAAGATTCTGTATTTGGTTATCGCTATAGTTATTTACCGGATTATGTAGAAGAAAAAACCAAGGGACGTATCAAAAGTAATGCTGTAGAATGTTTTTCTTTAACGGAAATTCGTCAAGGAACGCGCGATCGCTTAATGGGTTTAACGGGAAATGTTTGCGGTGTCGTCAATGCTGAAAAACAAACAGATTTAGATCGTTTCGCCGAGGATATTTTAGCGACAGCAGCCGCAGGAAAGCGCTTCTTATTTCGCAGTGCGGCCAGTTTGCTGACTTCTTTGGCACAATTGGGGCCGCAACCCGTCCCTGCCGAAAATATGGCAGAATACGAGCGATCGCCAAAACCGGGTGTTATTTTAGTGGGGTCTCACGTCAAAAAAACCACGCGACAACTCGAACAATTATTACAAGAACCGGGCATTGCAGCGATCGAAGTCGATGTGACGCGCTTGCGAGATAATTTAGCTGCAAAAGCAGTATTACAAGCAGAAATCTTAGAAAAAGTTAACGCAGCCTATCATTCCGGACAAACTCCGACTATTTATACGAGTCGAACAGAGTTACAGTTTACTGACATTCAACAGCGTTTAAATTTTGGTAAAGCGGTGTCCGGTTTATTGATGGATATTGTTAAAAGCTTGCCTGCCGAAATCAGTTTTTTGATTAGTAAAGGGGGCATTACCTCCAATGATGTCTTAAGTACGGGGTTAGAACTGCGATCGGCGCGATTATTGGGGCAAATTTTACCGGGATGTTCGATGGTCATTACTCCAGATAATCATCCTCAATTTCCTAAACTTCCTGTCGTCCTCTTTCCCGGTAACGTTGGAGACGATCGCGGCCTCGCAACCGTCTATCAACGCTTAAGTAAACGGAAAGAATAAATCTCTCTTTACTCTTTACTCTTTACTCCTTTTCACTGACTCAATTAGCGATCGCACCTCCCGAGTCCCTTCAGATGCCTCAAAAGTGACGGGAAACTTGCCCTTGGCGATCATTCTCAGTCCCAAGGGTGCTAAACTCATTAAGCCCCGTAAGTCGCGTAAATAATTGCCCACGACTTGAATGCCAAATTTACGCTCGTCGATCCACCCTCCCGCTTTTACGAGGTCGATTAAAACCTTGCGATGGCGAATGGAACGGCTGACACTGCGAGTATTGCGGGTCAATATTTCCTGTTTAATCTCCCCGATGCGATCCATCGGATCGACCTCCATCGGACAGACTTCATTGCACATATAGCAACGCGTGCAACCCCAAACCCCTTGTATTCCTTGCTTATACTCGTCTAAGCGTTCTTCCGTTTCATTATCCCGGGAATCTTTCACCAAGCGTTGCGCCTTCGCCAAAGCATGAGGACCGACAAAATCGGGATTCACCTCTCGCGCATTGCATTCGGAATAACAAGCACCGCATAAAATACAATTGCCCGAGGCTTCTAAATGCGATCGCTCTTCTGGGGTTTGTAAAAATTCGCGATCGGGAATTTTGCGCCCGCGAGTGCTGACATAAGGATCGATCGCTTCTAAATTATCCCAAAAACTTTTCATCTCCGTCACGAGATCTTTAATCACTGGAAAATTTCCCAAAGGCGCGATCGTAATTTCGGGAATATTTGTAGAATTCGCCTCAGTATTTTCCTTGACAAAGCGAGTAATTTCACTGCCTACATTTTCCTTACAAGCCAAAGCAGAACGACCGTTAATCCGCATGGCACAACTGCCGCAAATCGTGTTGCGACAGTTCTTGCGAAATGCGAGAGTTCCATCTATCTCCCACTTAATACGATTAAGACATTCCAAAATAGTCTTTCCGCCCTCGACCGCCAACGTATAATTCTGGAATTTTGGCGGGGTGTTGGGTTGCTGCCTGAGAATCTTAAAAGTAACTTCCATGCCTTGACAAAATTTAATTTTTTAATCGCGATTCAGTCTCGATGCTTCCTTGCCAACCTTTCCCGCCCGAGAAATTTCCCGAACCAATCCTCTTTTCTCTATTGTTGCAAGACCTTCGAGCCTTCTCTTAGTTTAAAACATTTCCTGCCCCGTTTCTTTTTTTCTCATTGTCTCCTTTCAATTTCAGCCATTGGCTATTGCCCGTCTCATTTTTTCACAACTCCCCGTGCAAAAAATTTCCCTCTGTTGCTCATCCGGTGCGATCGCGGCAAAATCTTCCCTATAAAAAGCGCGATCGTGTGCGGCAAAATCGTGTCAGATCCGTGTCACCTCTCAAAAAAATTAACGTTTTACCCCGATCTGTCGCGATCGCAATCCTCTATTTTTTCGAGGTAAGTAAATCTCGATCGCCTAAATTTTGTGAATTGTTAAAATTATTCAGAAAAAAACTTGACGATGAGTAGACATTTAGGGATATATTTCTTATATGATGAGATATTAGAAGCGAAACGCTTCAGACAAACACTGAAACTTCGAGGATATTTTTTCAGATTATGTCCGAACAACCAAATCCATTAACGGGAAAAGCCTTACTCAGTAAAGTTAAAGAGCTATCCCACCTGCCCCGTCGAGAAACAGCAAAACGTTGCGGTTATTACAGTTCGACAAAAAGTGGCAGCGTGCGCGTCAATTTGACGGACTTTTACGATGCAGTGCTTGCCGCCAAAGGCGTTGCTCTCGATCCAGACAGTGCAAAAGACGGTCGCGGACGAGAACCGACTTATAAAGTTAGCGTGCATCAAAACGGTCAAATTGTCATCGGTTCTACCTATACAAAGGCAATGGGATTGAAACCAGGCGATATGTTTGAAATTAAGCTGGGTTACAAGCACATTCACCTCAAGCAACTCGACGAGACGGCTGAGGATGGTGAATACGATGAGGAAGAAATGGAAGAGGCCGAAGTCGCTTAAGACCGCGATCGCTTCTATTTTGACATAAAATTCAACGTCTACTGAGGGTTATTTTAAAGCAATTTCTCTTTGCTCTCGGTAGGCGTTCAACGTCATAAAACGCAATAAAACGCTGATTATCTGGAAACACTTATTGTTCTTGCAACCGGGAATTGAGCGACTGATAAGGGCAGAAGGATGGGGCATTGCGATCGCCTTTTTCGTAATTTGGGCGATAGCGTGGTTACCGATTGCTTTACCCTTAGCAATCTTCCTCAAATGGCAGCCAACTCAACCTCTAACTCCCGAGCAAAAACTGCCCTTACTGGCTTCTCTTTATGCGATCGCGCCCTTAATTCTTGGAGGGTTAATTTCTCTACGCGAAGAATCTTTCCGCCATTATGGTTTAATCTTACAGCCCCAATTTTTTGTCTCTCTCGGCATGGGACTGATCGGGGGAATTTTCGGATTGTCGCTTGTCTTTGCCTGTGAATCTCGATGGGGTTGGGTGCAATGGCATCGGGAAAAATTATCCCACTTTGGTAAATTATTAATGCCAATTTTAGCCCTAGCGCTTTGGATCGCGATCGTGGAAGAAGCGATCTTTCGAGGATTTTTATTTAATGTCCTCGCCCGAGAGAGTGGATTGTGGGCAGGAATTGTATTTTCCAGCCTTATTTTTGCCCTCTCCCACCTGCTTTGGGAGGCGAAGGATACCCTGCCTCAATTACCCGGACTGGGGTTAATGGGGGGGGTTTTGTTATTATCCAGATGGGTAGATGATGGGAGCTTGGGATTAGCTTGGGGACTTCATGCAGGATGGATTTGGGGGTTAACTTGCTTGGATTCTTCTGCTTTGATGTCCTATACCGAGAATGCACCAAATTGGCTGATCGGAATTCGGCAAAAACCCCTTGCTGGTTTAGCCGGAATTGCCTGTCTGCTCATCACCGGTTTGGGACTATTTTTGGGAAAAATAGTAATTTAGCAAATGTTTAGGGAAATATTTATGGAGGATAGGGAGCTCGAATCCCTGACCTCTGCGGTGCGATCGCAGCACTCTACCAACTGAGCTAATCCCCCGAATCAGCTTACTATTGTAACACAGTTTCTTTGCCCAGAGCGAAGAATTTTTGCAGTCGCTCCAACTCGATTTCGTCAAAGGAATCTACCGTCCAATTGGCTTGACGTTGGAGCATGTGAAAAGGGTAGCTGTGAGCAATACCGATCGCTTGTATTTTCGCTCGTTTTGCCGCCTCTATCCCAGCAGGAGAATCTTCGATCGCCAAACAATTTTTCGGTTGAACTTGCAATTGAGGAAATTGGCGGTTAATGCGTTCGATCGCGAGGAGATAACCATAGGGATCGGGCTTGCTCGTCTGAATTTCATCTCCCGTGACAAAAATTTGAAAATATTCTTGTATTTTCCCGCGTTCTAAAACAAAATCAACATCCGATCGCACGGCACCGGTGACAATTCCCATGAGAATATTAGCGGCTTGGAGTTGTTGCAGAAATGCGATCGCTCCCGGGTAGATTGGCAAAGTTTCTAATTTCCCTAACTTTCGCTGATACGCCAACGATTTTTTACGAATTAACCCTTCGAGGTGAGTATCAGAAACCATTCGTCCTCGACGAGAGAGCAAGTCTCTCAACCCAATGCGATCGCATCTCCCCAAGCAAATCTCGCGATATTCCCCTGAAACCGGACGCAAATTCTCTTCGAGCATGATCTGATACACGAGCTTCTTATGAAGGCGCTCATCATTAATAATCGTGCCGTTAAAATCAAAAAGAATTGCTTTGAGGCTCATTGAATTGGTTGTGGGTTATTCGTTGTTGGCTGTACTTTAGCTAATGGTGGGTTCGCGATCGATGTGGGTTTCATGGCTTGGGTCACTTGATGAATCCACCAAATTTCTCGGGCTTGTACGGTGACAAATCCAACGGCATCTAAATCAGCTTCAATCGCATTGGCTGCATAGTCTTGAATATAGGGTTCTTCAAAAATATTGTTCAACCATTCCGTATGCCGTAGCGTTTTTTGATTGCCATCTAAAATAATAATCTGTCCTCCCACGGTCAACAAGCGGAAACATTCTCTGAGAATTTCTCGGGCGATCTGGGAGGGCGTTTCATGGAAGAGTAACGCAACGGTTATCAAGTCGAATGATTGTTCGGGAAATAGGGTTTTTTCTGCTTTTCCATGTTGCCAGTCAATCTTTAAATTGGCTTCTCGTGACTTGTAATCCGCGATCGCCAGCATATACGGCGATAAATCCAATCCCGTGACCTCGGCTGTCGGAAACGCCTGTTTGAGGCGAAATGCCATCGAGCCAGTACCGCAACCTAGATCGAGAATGCGTTGGGGTTGTCCTTCGATCGCCGCGATCGCCGCTTCCCGGATCCACGCTTCACTCGGAGGGAGAACCCATTGAGTAATCGGATCGTAAGTTGTCGCCGCACTCGGGGTTAAATAACCGCCTTCAACGCCATGAAAATTCTGCGATCGGTAATACTCGGGGTAAATAAAATCGGGAGTCTCAAAGCGATCGCATTCCTTTGGCCAATCAATCTTATTTTGCACTTGCTCAATCGCTTCGCCATCGAGCAAGATTCCGAAAATCGGCTCGAGTACCTGTTTCCAAAGAGTATCCTGACGAACTGCCATAATTTACAAGCCTTTGCGATCGATGAATTGAAAAAATTGTAACAAAATTTTACTTTTCTCAACGTTATGATGCAATATTCCGGCTTCAGCCCCCAATAATTTTGATTTAACCCCCATAACGTTCTAAACTGTTTATTTGCAATTTGCGTTGGAGCGAATCTCGTTAAACCGTGCGAAAAATACTGATTGCTGGAAACTGGAAAATGCACAAAACTCAGGCGGAGTCCCGCGAGTTTTTGCAAGCCTTTTTACCTGAAACTACCGATACTGATGAAGACAGAGGGATTATTCTCTGTCCGACTTTTACCTCCTTGGGAGTCATGTCTAAAACCCTGCATGGCAGTCGCGTGCGCTTGGGGGCACAGAATATTCATTGGGAAGATTCGGGGGCATATACTGGAGAAATATCGGGGGCGATGCTCGTTGAATTGGGAGTGAGTTATGTTATTGTCGGTCACAGCGAACGCCGTCAGTATTTTGGCGAAACGGACGAAACCGTAAACTTGCGTCTGAAAGCGGCTCAACGCCATACTTTAATTCCGATTCTTTGCGTTGGTGAAACCAAAGCACAACGGGATGCGGGAGAAACCGAAGCGATTATTTCCCATCAGTTGAAAAAAGGATTGGTGGATATCGATCAAAATAATTTGGTCATTGCTTACGAACCCATTTGGGCGATCGGTACCGGGGATACTTGCGATGCGAAGGAAGCGAACCGGATTATCGGTTTAATTCGTTCTCAGTTGACGAATGCTGATGTTTCTATTCAATATGGCGGTTCTGTCAAACCGGGCAATGTGGATGAAATTATGGCACAACCAGAGATTGATGGGGCATTAGTTGGTGGGGCGAGTTTAGAACCGGAAAGTTTTGCTCGCCTTGTTAATTATCAGTAAGAAGGAATGAGTGAGCGATTAACTCCTTTAGAAATTCGAGGGCGTTCTTTTGTCTGGGGAGAACGCACTTTTTTAATGGGAATTTTAAATGTGACTCCCGACAGTTTTAGCGATGGAGGCGAGTTTGATAACCTCGAAGCTGCTTTGACTCAAGCTCAGTTAATGGAGGCTTCTGGGGCAGATATCATTGATGTGGGGGGACAATCTACTCGCCCCGGATCGCGACAGATTTCTTTACAAGAAGAGTTAGAGCGCACGATTCCCCTGATTGAACGGTTGCGATCTCACTCTTCGATTCCCATTTCCATTGATACGACGCGATCGCAAGTCGCCAAAGCAGCCATTGAAGCGGGGGCAGATATCGTCAATGATATTTCCGGGGGAACTTTTGATGGGGACATGTTTCCCGTTGTGGCTCAATTGGCGGTGCCTTATATTTTGATGCACCTGCGCGGAACTCCCGAAACGATGCAATCTTTTACGGATTATGAGGATGTTGTCAAGGAAATTTATCAATTCTTTACAGCACAAATTGAGAAAGCCGTGAAAGTGGGAATTGTGCGATCGCGCCTCATTCTCGATCCCGGTATTGGTTTTGCGAAAACTTACCCGCAAAATATTGAAATTTTTCAACGTCTACCGGAATTTCAGTTTCTGAATTTGCCGATTTTGGTGGGTCCTTCTCGCAAAAGTTTCATCGGTCATTTTTTAGGAAAAAAGAACCCTAAAGAGCGAATTTGGGGAACTGCGGCGGCTTGTTGTAGTGCGATCGCTTTAGGTTGCGATATTTTGCGGGTTCACGATGTCCCGGAAATGGTGGATGTTTGTCGCTTGAGCGATAAGATTTGGCGAAAGGGATAAGAGCATCGCGCCAAGGAAAAATCAACGTTCTCGCTTGATTTGACTGCGATATTCTGGAGTTATCTCAATGCGTGCAAACTATGACTGGCTATCAAACTCAAGCGGCTTTAGAAGAAGAACAAAGCAAAAATCAACAGTTTCGCGATCGCTGGTTAAAACTCGGTATCGATCCCGATACTTTGACTTAGTTGTTTAGAGATGCGATCGCGGTTTTCCTCAAGTTTAAGCAAAAAATTCTCTTAAGTAAATTATACCAAATAAGACTGCTGGATGAACTTTTCTTATAGCAGCTAGAGGAGAAGAGGAAAAGGAAATATATTTCTACAGAGCGCCCATTCTGTAATCTGGGTCTTTCTACCAATAGCAGGCTATTTTTGTTATTCTCCCAATGCTTTTCGGCGTAAAGAACTATAAGGTAAAACCCGCAATACTTCCTCAACTGTTGTCACGCCTAAAGCGACCTTTTCGATCGCTGCAATGCGGAAAGAAGCAAACTTAATTTTCTTTAAATAGCGGTGTAATTGAGTCATCGTACCATCATAAATAATCTCTCGGATGGTATCGTCCACATCCAAAAGTTCTACGATCGCTTCTCGTCCCAAATATCCCGACTCAAAACACATATTACACCCTTTTCCTTTACGCCATTGAGAAACATCAATGCGTTTGGAGTCTACATTGAGCTTATCAAAATCCTCTTCCGTGGGGGCATAAGGTTCGGCACAATGGGGACAAACTCGCCGCACTAAACGCTGTGCGACAATTCCCAATAAAGCATCGCTAATTAAACCCGGATCGGGTCCGATATCCTTGAGGCGAGGGATGGCACCGGGAGCATCATTCGTATGAAGCGTTGTGAGAACTAAATGTCCTGTTAATGCGGCTCTCACGGCAGTCTCAGCCGTTTCCTCATCGCGAATTTCCCCCACCATGATAATATCTGGATCCTGCCGTAAAATTGCCCGCATTCCTGCTGCAAAGGTCATTCCCGCCGCTTCATTGACTTGAGTTTGGGTGATGCGGGGTAAAATATACTCGACGGGGTTTTCTACGGTGACGACATTAACGTGTTCTGTCGAAATAGCTTGCAAACTCGTATAGAGCGTGCTGGTTTTTCCCGAACCCGTGGGACCGGTAAAGACGATAATTCCTTGAGGTTGCGTCAACCAAGTTTTATAAATCTCAAGGGTTTTTTGAGAGAAACCTAAATCACCAAGAATCTTGAAGGGATTTTTGCGAGGCAGTAAACGAATAACGGCTTTTTCTCCAAAAACACAGGGAAGGGTACTCACTCTCATATCCATCCCTAATTCCACTTGTTCTCCCGAGGCATATTGTTCGCCGATCCGTCCATCTTGAGGTTTGCGACTTTCAGCAATGTCGATCTCAGACATCACTTTTAGCGCAACAATCACCCGACGACTGATTTCAATGGGAAGTGTCGTAATATCCCGCAATACGCCATCGATACGATAGCGCACTCGCAACCCTTCTTGCATGGGTTCGAGGTGAATATCGCTGGCACGGTTTCGCAAAGCACCGGAAATTAGGGTTTTTATCCGCTCGATTTGATCGACGGCTTTGGCGAGATAAAGTTCGGTGGTTTCGCTAATGTCCTCTTGTTCTATTTTTCCAGTAAGGGGATTAACAAGAGGGCTTGAAGTGATATTTTTGGGATTATAATGATAAGTGTGATACCATTTATTGTAACTTTTGTCTGTGACGGGAACGATTTCGATCTCTGCAAAGGTGCGATCGCGCATCATTCGCAAATCTGCTGTCGAAATCTTGACGGGACTTCCCAAGTAATAACAATTTTGCCAGAGTAGTAAAGGGACAACGGGAGGTAAAAGTTTTTTGTGGGGAAATTCGCGAAAAAAGCGATCGCTAACTTCTGCATCGAGTAAAGTCGAGTCGATTAACCCTTCTTCATCTACTAACATAGATAAGGCGCGATCGCAAGTAATTTGACGATTTCTTAATTGTTGCCATGCTGTGGGTGTTTTCAGCAGTTGGACCACATTTTTTCTCCCAAACCTTTTATCTCTCTCAATTCTAGCAAAGGAAATAAAATAATTAACACTTCAACCGTCACAATTCATCAGTGATTCTGGGATTTAGTTAACTGATTTTAAGCCATTTTCAGTATTGTCTGAATTGCAAATAATTTGTTCGATCGCTTGGCGATCTTCGGGACTTTCTGACTGTTTGAGGTATTCTAGGGCAATTTGTCCGGCGGCGGGATATGCTTTGCGAGTTTCTAGTAATAATTCGACGACGCGATCGCGTTGCTGTTTTTCCAATTGTTTTGCAGTTGCGAAAGGAAGCGCGATCGCACTAAAAATCACACTGAATAAGGTCGGAATTAGGGGGATCCACCATCCGTTTAAAAATGCACCATAGCTTATACCAACTAAACAAAGACAAGCGATGAAAGTCGCGATCGCAATATCAGGGAATTCCTTGAAATACCATGCCAAAGTTGCGCCCATTATTCCCCAAATAAACACCCAAACCCATTCTAAAGGTTCGCGCCATACTTGCAGCATCGATCGTCCAGCTAAAGCACTATTTAATAATTGGCTGGCGATATTGGCATGAATGATAACGCCAGCCATATATAATTCTCGGTAGGGAGTTTGAAAAAGATCGTTGACACTATCTGCGGTTGCACCAATTAAAACTACGCGATCGCTTAAGGCTTCCGAGGGAATGCGATCGCTCAATAGATCTCTGAAAGAAAAGGTTGTAAATTGTTCCTTTGTTCCCCAATAATTTAATAAAATCTGATAGCCGCCACTCTTTGCACGAATATAACTCCCATCGTTAGATTGAAAAGGAACTAAGCGCGTTTTTCCGAGTTGGATACTGCGATCGCTTAAAGATTTTGGTTCGATTCCTTCAGGTTTCAAATAGCGCAAGGCGAGTTCTAAGCCTAAATTAAAACGCAATCGATCTTCTGGCGATCGTTCTGAGAGTAAAGCACGACGAACTTTACCATCTTCATCTAATACTTGATCTGCTAGTGCAACGCGATTGCTTTTTGCTAATACAGGTGGAGGTGAAATACGACTGCCAATGAGCTTTTCTACAGTAATTAAATTAGGCGTATTTTCTAAGACTTCCTTAAATTCTTGGTGTCCGGGTTCGACGGGTAAATCTCGATATAAATCTAAGCCGATTGCTCTCGGATTGTGGTGTTTAAGATTTGCGATCGCTTGAGCTAAAATACCATCAGGAATCGGATATTGACCAATTTTTTGTAAATCGGGTTCGTCAATTGTAATAATAGTAATTCTCGGGTCAATTCCTGATGCAGGACGATTTTGAAACAGCCAATCTAACGCGACCCATTCCAGTCCTTGTAAGAGACTCAGCCAGCGTAATAATAATATACCGCCTGCGACCGATGCGGCAATCGAAGGGATCCAAATAGGTCGCGATCGCAAAGTTTTTGCGGCGGTTTTTACAGTGTTTCTTGCTTCGACTAAAAGATGATTGGCTTGGGTTGCTGCTTGCAAAGCAAATTCTGCTTTTTCTCGTTCTTCTTTGGCGACAGCTAAGTTACTTTCGGCGTTACGTTTGGCGAGTTCTTGGCTCGCTCCGAGATAACGATAATCGAGATCTCCGAGTTGCTTGTTTTGAGACCATGCGAGGGCTTCTTTCAATTCCCAATCTTGTAAGAGTTCCGTTTCATTTTGTTGTTTGGATTTAATCCAAGCATTAAATTTAAGAGAGTATGGACGCAAATTTTCCAATTGCGTAATGACCCATTTCTCATTAAAAACAGCTTGATAAATTGGGTTTTTGATCTGTAATTTGCCGCGATCGCTTTCTATTAATCCAGAGAGTAGCAATTCAATTTGTTCCCGACTATCATCAGTTTTAACTTCTTCTCCTCTCAAAATTTGCTGGTAAATTCCCAATAAGCGACTTGCCCTATATTCATTACTGAGAATGCGATAGCGGATTGTTCGTAAATGTTCCGGATCGTCCTGAGATTCCCATTTCTCAAGAATACGCAGATTAACAACTTGAGCAACTAGATTTCGATCGCTATTTTCTCCGATCTGTTGTTCAACTGGTGACTGGTGACTGGTGACTGTTTCTTCTTCTCTCAGCAATTTACATAATTTTTGAGTTAAAAATGGCTGTCCTCCTGTCCATTCAAGAATCTTTTCGAGGATATTTTGGGCTTTGGCTTCATTGTCACTTAATCCTTTTTTTAGCGGTTGTGCTTCCTCGAGGGTAAAACCAGATAATGGGATGGCTTGACCAATATTAAATGGCGTTCTTTTTTTATCGCGAATTAAATCAGAAGGAGTCGCAACGCCAAAAATTGCAAAGGTAATGCGCTGATATTCTGGATCGATCGCTCGCTGATTATAAAAGAAACGTAAAAGTGCAAAAAAATCATCAATGGGAAAAGGCAAACTCAGGATACTATCAATTTCATCGATAAAAATAATTATGCGATCGCTTTCAAAGTGTGGCAGAATAATATTGGCAATAAACTGACTTAAACGTTGCAGAGGTGATAAATCACTCCGATCCTGCCACCATGTTTTTAGGTTGACTTTACCGAGTAAGTTGAAACCCAGCCAGAGTTGAGAAACGACTCCTTTGTACCATTGTTCTGAGGTGATGTTTTCGCTACCAATTCCCGTTACATCCAATGCTGTACAATGAAATCCCTCGGCTTCGAGTCGATATTTAGTACGGACGAGGAGAGAGGATTTTCCCATTTGTCTCGAGTTGAGAATATAGCAAAATTCTCCTGCTTTCAAGGCATTATAGAGTTTTGAGTCGGCTTTTCTTTCTACATAACTCGGTGCATCATTGGTTAAACTTCCGCCAACTTGATATCGATAACTGTTCATGGCTGTTAGTAATATTTTTTAACATTTTTTTGGGTTAAAATCCTTGCTTTTTATTGTTTTTTCTGTTATTTTTATTTGTATCATAATGGGAATATTTTGACTTATCTATAGCTGCCACTATTTCCCATTTTGAAATAAGCATATCACAATGCGATCGCATAAACAAGAACTCAATCAAATCATCAAAAAAACTTAATATTAAACTTTATTTTGCTAAGTTTATATCGCTTCTTCTCTTCCTTTAATACCCTCCTCATGACACAAAAGAAGCGATCGAAAAAACAACCGATCGCGAATTCAATCAACTTACTTCTCAGATCGTAACTCGATTACAGGAGAGACAGGAATTGAACCCGTATTTTGCGGGCTTCAACCGCAGGCTCTACTCATTGAGCTACTCTCCTTCAAGAATAAGTTCATTGCAGTATATTTGTTTCGCTTTGAATTTCATCATCACTGAATTGCGCGATTAATGATTAATGATTAATAATTGATAATTGTTCATCGATCGCATTATTCATTGATATGGCAGATTGGCAGCAGGTAAACGGCGGAATCACAGCCCCCAAAGGATACAAAGCAGCAGGAATCGCCGCCGGATTAAAGCCTTCCGGGGCCAAAGATTTAGCATTGATCGTCTCGGAAACAGAAGCGATCGCGGCGGGAGTATTTACGCAATCCGTCGTGAGGGCAGCCTGCGTAGACTATTGCCGCAAGGTTTTGCAAAAGAAAGCCGTTGCCCGTGCCATTCTCTGTAATGCCGGACAAGCGAATGCGGCGACTGGAGAACAAGGATTACAAGATGCCCTCGAAACTGCCCGTTTAATCGGCGAAAACTTAAACATTGACTCCGATGCCGTTTTACTGGCTTCCACAGGAGTAATCGGACAGCGCATGAAGATGGAATCGTTTCGCGCTGGAATTCCCCAATTAGTGTCCGCACTATCTCCGACAGGAGGAGATGACACGGCAGCCGCGATCGTGACCACAGATTTAGTGACCAAATCTATCGCCCTCGAGACAACCTTTGGCGATCGCCCAGTCCGGATCGGCGGTATCTCTAAAGGATCGGGGATGATTCATCCCAACATGGCCACCATGCTCGCTTTTGTGACCTGCGATGCCTTAGTTTCCTCAGATCTGTGGCAGCAAATGCTCCGACGCGCCGCCAATAAGAGTTTTAATCAAATTACCGTCGATGGGGACACCAGCACCAATGACACTTTAATTGCCCTTGCTAACGGTCAATCTCGCACCACGGCGATCCGAGAAATGGGACCCGATGCGGAAAAGCTAGAAGCCATGCTCACAGAAGTCTGCCAGTATTTAGCCAAAGCGATCGCTCGCGATGGAGAAGGAGCCACCTGTTTAATTGAAGTGCAAGTCTCCGGTGCGCCGGATGATGCCGACGGGCGACAGGTTGCCAAAACCATTGCTGGCTCGTCGTTAGTGAAGTCTGCAATCTTTGGCCGAGATCCCAACTGGGGACGCATTGCTGGAGCCGCAGGACGGGCAGGGGTGCGATTCGAGCAAGATCGCTTAACCATTAAATTAGGAGATTTTCTCTTAATAGAAGAGGGACAACCGCTACCGTTTGACCGACAAGCTGCCAGCAATTATATGAAAGAAATTGCCGAAAAATCTTCCGGGAAAACAGCAACGGGTCAACTCATTCAACACTTAGATAGTCCTTTAATTATTGCCGTTAATTTGGGCAATGGCTCGGGAACGGGTAAGGCGTGGGGTTGCGATTTGAGTTACGATTACGTCAAAATTAACGCCGAATATACGACTTAATTTTGTAATTTTTCCCATATCACAACAAGAAACTCTTTTCTCTCTAATCAATTCAAAATCTATTAGAGGGAAAGGAAAAACTTGAAAATGACAGGGTTGGGTAGCGAGGATATTTAGAGACCGAGCAAGCCACTGGAGTCTGCGTAAACATCTTTCCAAACGGACTGATGGAATTTGCTGAGGACTCCTACACTTTGCATACTTGCTTCCTAAGTTTAAATCATCATTTTTTGCCTTTTCCAACTTAGCTCAGACTTCCCAGTAATTCTGTTGCAAGCAATACTTGTGGGTGTAGCGACCTGCAAACAAGGCATTTTTCGACCCACATTATGGTTCAAAGGCTCAGTCTAGTGCAAATAATGCTGGCTCAAAAGGAAGGATCGTGCTGGTTTGAGCCTCTGTTATTACTGGCTGTTACACTTAGTACCACAGCTTTTTAAATTTGATATTTAAACAATATTATTGTTTTTTATTTTGGGTTTTTAAATATAGCCAGATTTATCACTTTGCTCTTAGTAAACTTTTCTTGTCTTTTGTAACGAATAATGTTGAATTAGAATTATGACCTTATTAGATTGATATTATAGTAATATGTCAAGCAAGAGAATACATTATTCATGTGAGGAAAAAGCCATGCCTAAAGGTTTATCACTTCATATTGGACTAAATAAGGTTGACTCTAAATGTTACAATGGATGGTCAGGAAATTTGAAGTCATGTGAAAATGATGCCAATGATATGAAATCAATCGTAGATGATTTAGGTTATCAAGCAACATTGCTCTTAACAAAAGAAGCAACTTATCTGAATGTTATTAAGCAAATAAGTTTAGCATCAACAATACTTAAGCAAGGTGATATATTTCTAGTTACCTATGCAGGGCATGGATCGCAAATAAAAGATATATCTGGAGATGAGTCAGATGAAATGGATGAAACTTGGGTTTTATATAACCAAATGTTGCTTGACGATGAATTGTATCAATTGTGGTCTTATTTTGAAAAAGGTGTTCGCATCGTTGTTATCTCAGATAGTTGTCGTAGTGGCTCAATAGCAAGGGAAGGACTAGATTCAGAATCCTTAACTTCAGGATATACAATAAATGAGTCTTTGGTTAGTCGTAGCTTGCCAGCAGATATAGCACTGAATAGCTATTTGAATGATCAAGACTTATATGATGCTAATCAATGGATAACTTTTAGAGGTCATCATTTGCCAATTTTAGCTAGCATAATTTCTTTATCAGCGTGTCAAGATAATCAATTTGCTGCTGATGGAGTGAAGAATGGGAGATTCACATCTGCACTCAAGCACATTTGGAATAATGGTACTTATAAAGGTAACTACTATGATTTTTGTAAATCAATAGTTTCTATTATGCCGCCCATACAAACACCTAATTATGAACAATTTGGATATCAAAATGAGGAGTTTATAAGACAATCAATTTTCACCATTTAATTAGATGTCTTAAGTCTTACTTTAGTGAGGTAAAATTATGTCTGAACAATCTAGGTACACATTCGAGCTTGAAATTCGTAGCAATGAATTAGAAACAATGACGGATGGAGAGCTACTTGATTTCTTCAAAACAGAGGGAGCAAATTCTTTTGTAACAGTTTACAAACTAACTCGAAATGCAGTTAATCCTCCTCCTGAACATATGCCAAGGGCAGAATTTTCATGCAAGGCTAGTTATAATACTAAGACAGGTAAAACAAAAGTTTCATGTAGCTATGAAAGTGAGTAGAACTTCAAAAGTATAGCAGCCAGCAATAAAGAACTCGAATCTCGAATTATAGGTAATCATTATTGCTGGTTTGAGGCTTTCTTGTTACTGGCTGCTACGTGTAGGTAGCGATCGCAATTCTTCCCATTGTCATGCCGCGATCGCTCGTTTGTATTCTGCTACCGTTGCCATTGGATTCTATTTTCCCTGTAATATTTAGGCGATCGCCGAGACAGAATGCTGTTTTAGAACTTGTTTTAAATAGAGTCCCGTGTAAGAACTTTCGCATTCTGCCACAGTTTCTGGGGTTCCTTCTGCAATAATTTCGCCTCCTTTATTTCCTCCTTCGGGCCCCAAATCGATAATCCAATCCGCACAGCGCAAAACATCTAAATTATGTTCGATGACTAAAATAGAATTGCCTTTATCCACCAAACGTTGCAAAACATTTAATAAATGATGCACATCATAAAACGATAAACCCGTTGTCGGTTCGTCAATTAAATATAAGGTTTTCCCTGTTGCGCGACGAGATAATTCTGAGGCTAGTTTTACTCGTTGTGCCTCTCCTCCTGATAAAGTTGGCGCGGGTTGACCTAATTTTACATAACCCAAACCAACATCGACTAAAGTTCGTAAACGATTGGCCGCCCGAGGGATATTTTGAAAAACTTCTAAGGCTTCTTCAACGCTCATATTTAAAACATCAGCGATGGAATATCCTTTATATTTAACTTGTAATGTTTCTCGATTGTAGCGCTCGCCTTTACAAATATCGCACTGGACGTAAACGTCTGGAAGAAAGTTCATTTCGATAGTATTTACCCCTTGTCCGCTACAGGCTTCGCAGCGCCCTCCTTTGACATTAAAAGAAAATCTTCCTTGCTTATAACCCCGTGCTTTCGCTTCTACTGTTTCTGTAAAAATAGCGCGGATGCCATCAAAAATTCCCGTATAAGTTGCGGGATTCGATCGCGGCGTGCGACCGATAGGAGATTGGTCGATAACAATAACTTTATCGATAGCATTAATACCTTTCAAAGAATCTAAATTGCTGGGAAAAGGTACTTTTTTAAAGAGCTTGTGTTTAAGCGCCGGATACAGGAGTTCATTGAGTAAAGTGGATTTCCCAGAACCGGAAACCCCAGTAATACAAACTAACTTTCCTAGAGGAATCGTAACATCAATATTTTGCAGGTTATTATGATGACAATTTTTGAGAATGAGAGAGCGTCCATTGCCTTTTCTGCGTTCTTCTGGAGTTGCGATCGCTTTGCGTCCCGATAAATACGCTCCCGTCAGCGATCGCTCATTTTCTAGTAAGGTTTGAAAGTCCCCCTGACAAACAATTTCTCCCCCATGAAGTCCGGCTTTCGGACCGATATCGACTAAATAATCGGCATTACGAATAGTATCTTCGTCATGTTCCACAACAATTAAAGTATTACCCAAATCTCGCAATTTTTTCAGAGTTTTTAAAAGGCGATCGTTATCCCGTTGATGCAAGCCGATACTGGGTTCGTCTAAAACGTATAATACTCCCGTTAATCCCGCCCCGATTTGCGTGGCGAGGCGAATGCGTTGCGCTTCTCCTCCCGATAGGGTCATCGCAGCGCGATCGAGGGTTAAATAATTTAAGCCGACATCGAGAAGAAATTGCAAGCGCTCTCTAATTTCTTTGAGTGCCAATTCTCCAATGATTGCTTGACGTTGAGTTAAGTTTAAAGCATTAATTCTTTCTAAGGATTCGTGAATAGGAACGCTGGTTAAATTATCAATATTATACTGTCCCAAACGGACTGAAAGAGATTCGGGTTTGAGGCGCTTTCCTTGACAAGTTTCGCAGGTTTGAAAAACGATATACTGCTCGAGTTTTTGTTTGACCGCTTCTGAATTAGTATCTTGATAGTTACGTTCTAAGTTATTGACAATTCCCGAAAATTTACGATAGTAACCGCCCTCACGATTGTTTTCTGCTTCAATTAATATGGGTTCTTCGCAACCATGAAGGAGAATATTTTGCTGTTTTTGCGTTAATTTATGCCACGGGGTTTGCAATTCAAAACCATATGCCTGTCCAATCCCATAGAGAAGGGAGAGATAGTAAGAATTATCTTTATCCGACCAAGGCGCGATCGCACTATAGAGGGGTTGCGAAGGATCGGGAATAACCAGTTCGGGAGAAAAAGTTCTCATACTGCCGATACCGTGACAGTGAGAACAAGCACCGTAAGGAGAGTTAAAGGAGAACATACGCGGGGAAAGCTCGTCCATGACCGCACCGTGTTCCGGACAGGCAAAATTTTCCGAAAATACAATTTCTTGGGGTTTTTCCGACTCATTTTGCGGTTGTAGGGCAATAATTGCCGTACCTTCAGAACGCTTGAGACAGGTCGAGAGAGAATCGGCAAGGCGTTCTTGCAGATCGGACTTTTTAATCAGGCGATCGATAACAATCTCAATATTGTGAGTCTGATTTTTCTTCAATTCGATCGCATCGGTTAACTCTCTAATTTCTCCATTGATTCTCACGCGCACAAATCCTTCGGAAGCAAGACCGGAGATCAGTTTTTTATGCGTTCCTTTTTTGCCACGAACCACGGGGGACAGAATTTGGAAACGGGTGCGATCAGGAAGTTCCATGACGCGATCGCACATTTCATCAATGGTTTGCGGGGCAATATTGCGATCGCAGTGAGGACAGTGAGGTTCTCCCGCCCGTCCGAATAACAGTCGCAAATAGTCGTAAATTTCGGTAACAGTGCCGACAGTAGAACGCGGGTTGTGAGAAGTGGATTTTTGGTCGATAGAAATGGCGGGACTCAACCCCTCGATCGCATCTACGTCGGGTTTGTCCAATTGTCCCAAAAACTGTCGCGCATAAGCACTGAGGGACTCCACATAGCGTCGCTGTCCTTCGGCGAAGATGGTATCGAAAGCAAGGGAAGATTTCCCAGATCCCGATACTCCCGTGAAGACAATCAAGCGATCGCGAGGTAAATCCAAATCGATATTTTTCAGATTATGCTGTCTGGCTCCCCGAATGCGAATGGTGTTGCGCGAGTCGGGTTCGTTTTCGAGGCTGGGTAAGCGATCGGACAGATCGAGAGTTAGGGACATGAGGACGGCTTGCAGGAGACCTTAACAATTCTAGCGCTGTTCAAGTCCATTTGTTCCCATCAATTAACAAAGTTCGATCGCGTTGCTGCCTCGAATTAGACCTTGCTGTATCCTCTGATTTTTGTGGGATAATGCGATCGCCTCACGGAGATTGAGAGGTTTCCAATGACCAATTGTGCAGGGAAAGAAGATAACCATAACCCGAAGCCACAAATAAACTCGGCGAAGCGATGGCCAATTCTGCCTCTTCTGGTGTTAACGGCGGGGCAAACAAATAACCCTGGCCGGCTTCACACCCCAAACGATGTAATTGTTCCAATTGCTCTTTCGTTTCGATGCCTTCCGCGATCGCGTCCATTCCCAATTGATGGGCCAAAGTGACGATCGTTTCCACAATATTTAAATTGTCGCTTTTTTCGCACATCCGGTGAATAAACGAGCGATCGATTTTTAAAGTATTGACGGGAAAACGCTGTAGGTAACTCAAAGAAGAATAGCCCGTACCAAAGTCATCGATACTGAGTTGAATGGCTCGCCTTCGCAATTGAGACAACCGCAGCACGATCGCATCGACATCTTTCATTAACATACTTTCAGTCAGTTCCAGTTTTAAACTACTGCCCGGAAGTCCTGTTTCCGCCAAAATGCGATCGAGTTTGCCGACAAACTCCGGATCTTTCAGTTGCTGCCCGGAAAGATTAACGCTAATGCTCAACCCGCGATCGAGGGGAAATTGCTTTTGCCATTGCGCCTTTTGACGACAGGCTTCTCGCAATACCCATTCGCCGATCGCGACAATCAATCCCGTTTCTTCGGCAATGGGGATGAACTCATCTGGGGCAATCCAACCTCGCTGGGGATGCTGCCAGCGAATTAAGGCTTCAAATCCTTGTAGCCGTCCCGAGCGCAAATTCACAATCGGTTGATAGAAAACGAGAAATTCTTCCTCAGACAAGGCGCGACGCAAATCCTGCTCCACTTGCAAGCGTTGTACGGCCAGATCGTGCAGGCTGCGATTAAAGATTTCATATCGCGCCCGTCCTTTAGCTTTAGCTTGATACATAGCTAAGTCTGCATTGCGTAACAATTCCTCGGGCTGCCAATATTCCGGGGAGGAGAGGGCAATCCCAATACTGGCGGTGGTAAACACTTCGTGACCGTCTAAGAGAAACGGAGATTGCAACGCCGTGCCAATGTCTTCTGCTAAGCGAGTTGCTTGCTGCAACCCGCCAATATCTTCAAGTAAAATCGTAAATTCATCGCCGCCGAAACGGGCGACAATATCCCTCGGCGTAATTAAGGTTTCGAGGAGGCGAGCGATCGCGATCAGTAATTTATCCCCCAGAATGTGACCCAAACTATCATTGACGATTTTGGAGCGATCCAAATCCAAAAATAAAACAGCAAACTGATAATTCGGATTCTTGCGAGTCCGCAGGAGGGCTCGATCGAGACGTTCGACGAATAAAATGCGATTGGGAAGTTCTGTGAGGGCATCATAAAAAGCACGATGGCGCAATTGTTCCTCCACCAGCTTGCGATCGGTAATGTCCTGCAAAGAAATCATATAAACTTGTTCTCCTTCCCATTCCAGCGCCGAAACCCTCATTTCTACGGTACTCGTTTGACCGTTGGCTTGCAGGAGGTTGAGCTCGGCGATGCGTTCGTCAACGGCAATGGGAATGCCAAATTCCCGGTTCATGAGGTCTTCTGATTTGCGGTTAAAGAGGACGAGGGCGGCGGAGTTGGCAAAGCGGACGATTCCTTGGCGATCCACTAGCAAGATGCCATAGGAGGTGTTGCGAACGATGGTATGAAGGCGGGTTTTGCTCTGATGCAGTTCGGCTTCAGCTTGTTTGCGATCGCTAATATCGATCGCCAATCCTTCAATAATAATTTCTTCTCCTTCCTTGCGCCGGCCAATGGAGCGATCGTACAGCCAGTGTAAATTTCCCTCAACATCGCGAATGCGATATTCCATCTCAAAGTCTTGACCTTGGAAACAGTCGGAGATCGCCGTTTCGACTCGCGAGCGATCTTCGGGGTGAAGGGAGTCCCACCATAACTGAGGATGGGCGTAGAGATAGGGGAGAGAATACCCTAAAATCGATTCGATACTGGGGGAATAGTAAATCCCTCCTCGGCGATCGCTAAACGCATAGATCAAATCTGGGGAACTGTCAATTAAGCGTTTGTATTGTGCCTCGCTCAGTTTTAAGGCTTGTTCGGCCATAATGCGATCGCTGATGTCCCGCGCGATCGCATAGATGGAACTTCCTTGCTGAAAAGGAATTGCCGTCCATTCCAACCAATGATAGCCCCCATTTTTCCCGCGATAGCGATTGGTGAAATCGCGAATTGATTCTCCAGCTAAAATCTTGGCGTAAATTTTTTGCGTGATTTCTCGGTCATCGGGGTGAATGAAGTCGAGGAAGGGGGTCGCCAGCAATTCATCGAGAGAATAGCCGAGAACTTTTTCCCAAGAAGGACTCAAGCGTTTAAAATTTCCCGAAAAATCGGCAATGCAGAGCAGATCGGGGGAGAAAGTAAAAAAGAGATCCCGTTCTCGTTCGACCTCTTTGCGATCGCTGATGTCCATCACGGTTCCTACCCAACGCAGCAGTTGTCCTGCGGAATTTAAGATCGGCTGGATTTTCAGAAAAATATAGCGAATTTCCCCAAACGAGCGCACAATTCTCAGTTCGATTTCTCCAGACTGACCGAGGGCAATCGTTCGCTCTCGCAGGGTTTGAAAGCGCTCTCGGTCTTCGGGATGAAGGCTGGCGAGAAAGTGAGCGTAGGTGGGGGGAGATTGTTGGGGAGCGAGGCCGAAAATGCGAAAGGCTTCTTCTGACCAAACCATCGTTCTCGATATCGCGTCAAATTCCCAACTCCCTGCCCGAGCTACGTTTTGGGCTTCTAATAAATGAGTGCGCTCTCGCAATAACCGTTCTTCTGCTTGTTGGCTGTGTTGGAGTTCTCGCCGCAATTGTTGATTTTCTGCTTCGAGGTGAGTTTGGCGATCGCGATGGGGTTGAGAGGATGGCATTTTGTTGTTTTCTCGTTCTAACCAATCGAGGACAATGTCCCAAAGAGAGGGAGAGATTTGAGGTGCGGTGGTTTCTTGCCAATCGCTAGTTGGATTTTGTAAGGTATCCCGCAAGCATAAAACAGGGATGGTAGTGGCGCGATCGGAGGATTGCCAAGACTTGCATTTTTGACAGGCTAAATTCCCCTCGATCGGTTGCCCGCACAGGATATAGTCCGGACGATCGCTGCTCTCGTCGAGATGAAAATAGGTTGTTGAGGATACGCGCTTCACTTTATATCCTCGTTTCTCGAGTCGAGACTCTAAATCGGGAAATGAGGCTTGGGTATTCTCCACCAGCCAAATTTTTGCCTTGGGGATTGTGCTGCGATCGCAATTCATCTGTCTTTAAATCCTGAAATAACTTTTGTCCGATCTCGTCGAGCATCTCCACACAGCGAACAGTTATCTGGTGTAGGTTGAGAACTTTCGACCCACGATCGACCCCTTCCATCAAGCGTGGAGTGACTTTAACTCAAGTGATAAACGCGATAATCGGCGATCGATAACTAATAAACTGTCCGATCTCGCCGACCCCAATGCTGGCGACATCCCATTCAATTCCTCTGTTTCTCTTATTTCATAAGGACATTGCTAATTCTACCACAATTATTGTGTTCGCTTATACTTTACTCTTCTTAGATTCTCTTTAAATTATTTTACAAAACGAAAACAAAAGTTACAACAAACAATTATTTCTCGCAAATTGTGGGAAAAAGAGCGAGTTTGCGGGCTGAATTTTTCATAGTTTCGATATCCTCTGTTAACCAAGAACGAGGCTGAGTACAATCGTGAGCAATAAGTAATCCCCACAGGCGAGGTGTTAAAATCGGAACGACAAGATTGGCGCGGATGTGCAAGCTGCGGAGGAAGGTTTGGTGACAGGGATGGAGAGGTTCGGTTTCGATATCTGCGATCGCTCGGGTGCGACCTTGCTGATAGAGGAAGGCATATTCGTCATTAAAACAATCATCCGCTCCAGTACTGCCAAAAATCGAGAATTCTGGTGCTTTTAAGGACTCAAAGGTAACTTGACCCTGCCATTCTCGATAAAAATAATAGAGAATTACGCGATCGCAATCCAAGCAACGGCGAAGTTGAGTAACAGTGTCTTGTAAAAGTCGATCTTTTTTGAGTTTGTCGGAGAGTTGCGAAGCGAGTTTCCGCAATCCGGGATCGGGCATAATTTTCACCCCTCTAGTACGGGCTATCGCATTCTATGATATCGGAAGAAAGGAAGTAGAGTGCGTTGCAAATCCGTCAAAATCCTTAAATAGAGATTAATTCGGGAGAGCTTTGGGGAATGCGATCGCAATCGGCTTTCACTCTTCTCGTAAAGTTGTAATGGTCATCGTTTGGTTGTGTAATTCGCAGCGCACTCCTTCTTCAAAGGGCGAGATTTCTCCATAGGAATAAAATCCCGTCAGAATAGTTTTATCTCCCATTACATCTCGAACGCCTTCAACTTCTTCTTCAATACGTTGTTTGAGAACTAATTTTCGCCCCACGCAACTGATTAAAATGGCGAGATCGGGAGCGATCGAACCATTAGCAACATAGCTTTTTTCTGCGGCCTCGATCGCCCCATCAACCAAGCGATCGAAATTAGCTTTCATCAAACGCACCGTTCCTCCTTCCGGAATATCTCCAGCAAAAATTAAGGTTTGTTTGGCTTCATCAACGCCCAAAATTGTCCGAACGACTGGCATATCTTCCGATTCAATTCGTAAACTGAGCGGGAATAACAGACCGCTTGCAGGTAACTCCTTGGCAAATTCTCCTAAATAGTGTTTGTAGAGTCCCAAGGCTGATTTTCCATCTAATTTATAAAGAATATTCCCCTCAGAATGAGTGACAACTCGTTCGGGGCCAAATGGATCCCATCCTCCCCAAGAACCGTAACCCACTTTTAAATGCTGTCCGTAAAACCCTAAAGCGACAACAACATCGGTATGAGGGCGATTCTGCCAGAGTACTGATGTTTCTTGAAAGTTTGCGCCATCTCCCGATAATCCTCCCGTTACAGTGACTCCTTGGGGCAAATTTTGTGCAATGCCGCGAACTAAATCGCTGCCGTTAATCTTAATGCCTTCAGAAAGTAGAAAGACGTGAACTAAGTTTTCTGGAGCAAGCGATCGTGATAGCTTTTGCCCCACCTCAAAACTATTCCCAGCCTCGCGAATATTAACGCAAGCGCTTTTAATTTGCGTGCGTTCAAATTCAATCGCCGCGATTGTTAGGGTTGCATCGGAAACTTCGGTATCGTAAATTTCCCCAGCCGTCGAACAACCGAGTAAATAAGCATTAGGATAAGCATTTTTTATCACCTCGAGGAGTTCTGCTCGGAGGAGAAGCAAGCGATCGCCAAAAACAAGAACCAGTTGGACGGTTTTTCCCCAGCGAGAGACTTCAAGGGAATTGGGTTCCCATCCTTTTTCTTCACTCCAGCGCGTTTGTTCGATTTTCATGTTTTAACCTCTTAGTTATTCGCAGATAGTGGGTCAGAGATCGCGATTAATAAATTCTACAAGCTCGACGATATTTTCAAGCTGAAAATTATTTGCCCAGTCGCTAAAAGTTTGCACGATCTGCAATGAAGAATTGGCAATTTCTGCAAGCAATATTTCAACAATCTCAATGTCGGCTTCTAGGGCGGCTTGGTAGATGGCATTAACCCAGTCTATCGGTAATTTTTTAAGTTCTTTGGCAAGGCTTTGTTTCTGTTCCTCAGCGAGATCGCTACCGATGGATTCTTGTAGTTTTCCATTGACGATCGCGTTTTCATAAATATAATGCACTCCCATATATTGAGCCATTTTATCAAAAATAATAGCCTCTTTAAATGGCTTGCGGACAAAATCATTGCATCCTACGGCGATGACAATATCTCGATCTTCTTCAAAAGCACTGGCAGTAATAGCGACAATAGGAACATTTTTCTCTGGGTTTTTACCGTGCCTTTCTTTCTCTTTTTTACGAATAATTTTTGTAGCATCATATCCATTCATGACAGGCATTTCCATATCCATCCAAATAAAATGAGGCTGCCATTCTTCCCAAATTTTTATACCTTCTTGGCCATTCTCAGCAGTGCGAACTTGAAACCCAACCGACATCAGAAGTTTGGCGAGAAGTTGACTATTTTCGGGTCGATCTTCAACCACGAGTAAACGGTATAGAGGTTGATCGGGAGCGATCGCGATCGCGCGTTTGGTTTCAATCGCTGTTGGGAGATATTCCTCTGAGACGAGTTTTACCGGAAGATTAATCACAAAAGTCGTTCCTTCTCCAACAACACTGTAAAGGTCAATTTTTCCTCCCATCAGTTCTACAAATTGTTTGCTAATGGGCAATCCCAATCCTGTCCCTTCTTGAAAACTGCGATTAATTTTACTTTGCACGAAAGGTTGAAACAGTTCCTTAATTTCTTCTGGAGGAATCCCAATTCCACTATCACTAATTTCAAAAGTTAAATTAGTGATTGATTGCTGGATTAGTGACTGTTCATTTTTAACTGTTCGCTGTTCGCTGTTCATTGGCCAGCGAGGAGATTGTCTGACTCGTAGCGTCACGCCTCCTTGGGATGTAAATTTAATTGCATTCCCTAACAAATTAATGAGTACTTGACGCAATTTTCCTTCATCGGCTTCGATCGATCGCGGTAATTCAGGATCGAGGTTAAAAATTAATTTCAATCCCTTTGTTGCAGCTTTAATTTGCAATAGAGAGGAAATACTATTGAGAAGTTCGAGGAGATCGAAAACATTTTCTCCTAATATCGTGCGTCCGGCTTCAATTTTGGATAGGTCTAAAATATCATTAATTAAAGCGAGTAAATGTTCGCCACTATGGTTGATAATATTGAGATGTTCTTTCTGTTCGCGACTCAAAGCATCATCTCGCGTCATGAGTTGGCTGAAACCAAGAATAGCATTGAGAGGAGTGCGAAGTTCATGACTCATTTTTGCCAGAAATTGACTTTTGGCCACATTAGCAGCATCAGCTTCTTCTTTAGCCTTTTTGAGTGCTTGTTCGGCTTGTTTGCGACTGGTAATATTGCGAACGATCGCGATCGCTTGGTTGTTGGTCAGGCGAAATAATCGGACTTCATAGTAATATTTTTCTCGATCGAGGATTAAAGAATGTTCGAGGCTAATAATAGTTTGGTCTTTATGAATACAATCGAGGGCTGACTCAAATCTGTGAGCGACTTTTTCCGGGAGAAAATCTTGCAAATATTTACCGATGGGTTCGATAAGCGGGACATAAACATCATCATTCGTGTGACCGGGTTTATAGTCTAAAATTGTGCCATCGCGCTCGAGACGCAAAAAGAGATCGGGAATAGCTGCCCGCATTTGCGTATTCACTTCAAGGAGTTCTTGAGAACTTAATTCCATACTGCGCTCGAGCAGAAGGCGGTCTGTATCGGATTGTTCGTAAGCATTGTCGATCGCTTGTATAAATTTCTCTAAATGAGAAGGAATTTCCTCTATATTAACAATGCCGAGATATCGTTTTAGCTGACGTTTTAATAATCGGTGCATCTTTTCAATGAGCAACGAGCAAGTATCAACAGAATGAACGATTATTGATTATTAATCAGCATATTATTTTTTACCAATTAACCAATAGGTTGTCATTTCGCCTTTGCCTTTGATAGATACTATGCCCCGCTTTTCTAAAATATACTTTTTTTGTAACACTCGAGCCGCTCGATCTGTCAACTGTATTTTGCCCGGTTGTCCGTGGGATTCCATCCGAGAGGCGGTGTTGACGGTATCGCCCCAAAGATCGTAGATAAATTTTTTAATGCCAATGACTCCCGCAACAACCATACCCGTATCGATGCCAATACGGAGTTGAAAAAGTTTTCCCGTAGAAAGCGAAAAATCTGCGATCGCGGTTTGCATGTCCAAAGCCATCTCTGCAATGGCTTCCAGTCCGTCTTCCTTCGGTACGGGTAAACCTCCTGCTGCCAAATAAGCATCGCCGATGGTTTTAATCTTTTCAACTTGGTGTTTTTCGGCCAGGCGATCGAAGCGGGAAAAAATATCGTTGAGAATGCTGACTAATTCTAACGGCTGCATTTGGGCAGATAAGGGGGTAAATCCCACCAGATCGGCAAAGAGAATGGCAGCATGAGGGTATTGTTCGGCCAGAGTCCCGCGTGCCTCTTTAAGTTGGTTGGCAATGGTTTCCGGAAGAATATTGAGGAGGAGGCGATCGGATTTATGCTTTTCTTGACGCAAAGCTTGTTCGGCTTGGATGCGATCGCTAACATCACTTTGTATGCCAACAAAATGAGTGAGAACCTCAAGATCGTCGTAAATCGGAGAAATAGTGAGTTCATTCCAAAAGCACCGGCCATCTTTACGATAGTTCCGCAGGGTAACGGTGCAGGATTCTCCGGCTTTAATGGCAGTCCGGAGGTCATTGAGAGCGGGTTGTTGGGTTTCTTGTCCTTGGAGAAAGCGGCAATTCGTTCCCAAAACATCCTCAGCAGTATAGCCCGTGATGCGCTCAAATGCAGGGTTAACGTAAATTAAAGGCATGTCCGGCAGGCGGGCATCGGCGATAACAATGCCAACGGTACTCGCTTCAATGGCGCGATCGCGTAATTTAACAGCTTCTCGGACGGTGTTGCGATAACTATCCGATCCCTGCCACCGCGTTTCCGTCACATCTCGGGCGATACCGTAGCAGATCCCATCGCGAGGAGGAGACCAGCGCCATTTCAGCCAGCGATAGCCGCCATTTTGACAGAGAAAGCGATGTTTGTATTGCTGAGGCAGATTATCGGGCTTTTGCTCATTTTGCTGCTCTAATTCCCAAGTCATCTCGACATCATCGGGATGAACGAAATCCAGCCAAGGTCGCGATCGCAACTCCGCCAAACTCCAACCCACAACTTGCGTCCATACCTCATTCAAATCCCGAAAATAACCATTGCGATCGCGAATGCACAGTAAATCCGGGCAAAGCTCAAAAAAGGCTTGTAAGCTATCATTTCGGTTTAAAGCTGGCATTAGTTATCGGTAATGGAAATTGGTCATTGGCAATACCTTTCCTCTTTTCTCCGCGAATGCACCCTCATTTCAGGAATTGTACCTCTATTTATTTTATGGTGGATATCGTTCCTCATTTCCTCATATTCTCATTCCTTGATAACTGGTGACTGATAACTGATAACTGGTGACTGGTGACTGGTGACTGATAACTGATAACTGATAACTGATAACTGTTAAAACTCTACCCGATCGCGTCCGGAGGCCTTGGCGCGGTATAGTGCCGCATCTGCCGCACCGATGAGATCGTCTAAAGTCGCTTGCTGATGAGGAAACTGACTGGCTGCACCCAATGAAATCGTCAGATAGGGATGAATCGACGATTGAGAATGCTCGATCTGTAACCCTTGCACCCGTTCTTGAATCTGACGGGCGATTTGGACAGCACCTTCAAGGGGTGTATTGGGGAGAATCACTGCAAATTCTTCTCCTCCATAGCGAGCGGCAATATCCGACGATCGCTTGCTACAACCCCGAATAGCCCGAGCGACGGCCTTTAAACATTCATCTCCATGCTGGTGGCCGTAGGTGTCATTGTAGCGCTTGAAAAAATCGATATCGGCTAAAATCAAGGAGAGGGGAGCGAGATCGCGTTGCATTCGCTGCCATTCTTTTTGCAAGATTTCGTCAAATCGCCGTCGGTTGGCCAGTCCCGTCAGCCCATCTAAATTCGCTAAATTTTTTAACTCGCGGTTGGCCGCCTCAAATTTAGCCAACAATTCTCCTTGCTGTACCGCGATCGCAACTTGAACCGCTAGAGAAGAAAGGATTTCCAATTCTCCTTCCTGCCATTCTCGCGGAGAACGACAGTGATGAACGACAATCGCCCCCCAAAGTGTATGAACAAGAGGAACTTTAGGGAGGTAGCTTTTAAAAATCGGTACGATACATTGAGAGCAAACTTGCCATGCGTGCAGAAAATCTTTTAAAGCTGGGGAAATATTGTGTGCCGTCGCACTGGTACAGGAGGGAAATTGGCCGTTATCTTCCCACTCTCGAGCGATTTGCACGAGCCATTCATCCTCAATCGTCACCCCTTTGAGAGAAGGCCATTCCGTGGAAACCGACTCTACTACGATCTGATAGGAGCGATCGCTCTCTCGACGACAAATCGAAACGCGATCGGCTTGTAAAAATTGCTGGATTTCCTTGACCGTTTGCTGGAGAATTTCATCAACCTCTAAGGATTGGCGGATGCGTTGAGCAATGGTTCGCAAAAGGCGCTCTCGTTCTGCCTGTCGCCAGAGAGAAAGTTCAGCTTGCTGGCGTTCGGTAATATCGACGGAGACCCCCAACACCAAGGTTTTCCCGTCGGGAGAAGCAAAAGGCGTTTTCGTGGTTTGAAACCAGCGTATTTCTCCAGTTTTGCGATCGAAGATCGGCTCGGCAGCAAAGGTTTGAGTTGTTAAAGTCGTATTATCATGAATATCGATCGCTTCTAGACTTTTAGGTGAATTGTGTGGAGTTTGGGGGCGATCGCGATTGAAATCAGTCTCGGTTTTTCCCAGTAAATTTTCGACGGTTGTATCATACAGTTCGGCCAAAGAACGATTGGCAAGGGTAAACTTTCCTTGTTCATCTTTGACATAGATTAAATTGGGATTGGCATCGATCGCGAGGCGCAAAAATTCCTGTTGATTTTTTAAAGCAGTCTCGACTTTTTTCCGTTCTTCAATTTCTTGTTGTAAGCGAGTATTTTGCGATCGAAGCTGTTTTTGTTGTCGAACCAAAGTGAGTTGATGTTCGACTCGCGCTAACACTTCTTCGACCTGAAAGGGCTTGTGAATGTAGTCCGCACCGCCGACTTGAAAGGCGCGAACCCGTGCGGGCGCGTCGTGTTTGGCGCTGAGGAAAATAACGGGAATGCCTCGGGTTTTCGGGTCGGCTTTCAGGCGTTGACAAACTTGATAGCCGTCCATTTCTGGCATCATGACATCAAGGAGAATTAAATCCGGCGGATCGTGGCGAATGGCTTGCAAAGCCTGCTTTCCCGTAATCGTTTGCCGAACTTCGTACCCTTGTTTGACCAGCATTTCAAACAATAAGCGTACATTTTCTGGAATATCGTCAACGACTAAAATATCCCCTTTGATTGTAAATTCGACATGACTGGCCATGTTAACAAGAAAAGAAAGAAATAAAAGGTGAGCGACGTTTACTTTCTCTTCTCCTCAAGCGATCGGTTACTGTTTAATTATCCACTTTTAATTGGGGAATCGTAAAGTAAAATATCGAATCGATATAAAGTTGAAATTTCATATCAGCTAACGGCTTCAACCTTCTACAACTTTGTTAACAAATTTGCCATTTATTTACAGGCAAAGGCTAAGAATTTGCAAGATTTCTTCATAATATTGAGAATTAAGTTCAATCTCCTTGTGCCAGTTCGATTAATTCGAGGATGCGTTCAAAATGAAGATTATCGACGAGATAGAGAAGCGATCGCCCCAAGTCGGCATCATCTTGAGGGAATTCCTCAATCCGCTCGCGTAATTGTCGCCCGCGAGCGCAGAGTGCTAATTCATGGAGTTGCGATCGCACTTCTCGAGGAAGAGTTTGGAGGTCTTCGGGAGTTAGCTGCACGGGTGGAGCAGCCAAGGAAGGGAATGCGGATTCGGGAATCATTTCATAGCGATAGCGCACTCCCAGATGAGCAGAAATTTTCTCGAGCAGGTCATTTTCCGAGAAAGGTTTAACAACCAGATCGTCGCACCCCGCCGCTAAAATAGAAGGGCGTTGCGACTCGAACGCACTAGCAGTCAGTGCAATGATAGGAGTCTTGGGAAAGATGGATACTAAATGATGATGTTCTCCCTCAATTTCCCCTGTCCTCATTTTCTCTTCTTGCTGGCGAATTACTTGCGTGGCTGCGTAACCATCCATAACGGGCATTTGCATATCCATAAGAATTAAATGCGGCCGCCATTCTTGCCATAGGGCGATCGCTTCTCGTCCGTTGGTCGCTTCGCGAAGGGTAAAGCCGATCGCCGCCAGCAATTCCCGCAATAATCTGCGATTCGTCCAGCGATCCTCAACAATAAGAAGGCGATAAATCGTTTCCCCAGATTCGAGGCCGATAATGCGGCGATCGCTCGGACTCGCTGAAATTTCCCGTGCATCGATCGCGGGAGTCGCGATCGAAAAGGCAAAAGTCGAGCCTTGTCCGAGGGTACTGCTCACTTCAATATCGCCGCCCATCAAGCGGACAAAATGACGACTGATGGTTAAACCCAACCCCGTCCCTTCCATCGCTTTTTGACGAGAATTGGTTTGCACGAAAGCATCAAATAAAGTCTCGAGTTCTTCGGGTGCAATCCCCACTCCCGTATCTTCAATTTCAAATCGTATCGTTATCGGTTGATTAACTGGTGACTGATGACTGGTGACTGATGACTGGTGACTGGTGACTGGTGACTGGTGACTGGTGACTGGTGACTGGTGACGGATATCTTGACCCTGCCGCGTTCGGTAAATTTAATGGCATTCCCCACTAAATTGATGAGAGTCGAGCGCAACTTTTTGCGATCGCTTTGGATAAATTGGGGCAGATCCGCAGACCGATGAAATTCTAAAGACAATCCCTTCAATTCGGCCTTGAGTTGTAACATCGATTGCAGATTGTCGAGGAATTCAAATAAATCGAATCCTTCGCGATCGAAGGAAATGCGCCCGGCTTCAATTTTCGATAAATCTAAAATATCGTTAATGAGTGAGAGCAAATGTTCTCCCGAACGGCTGATAATTTCTAAATATTCTTGTTCGTCGGGAGGCAAAAGAGGCGATCGCGCCATAATTTGCGTAAAACCGAGAATGGCATTGAGAGGGGTGCGAAGTTCGTGGCTCATATTGGCTAAAAATTCGCTTTTGGCATGGTTGGCGGTGTCAGCAGTTTCTTTGGCTTGTTGTAATTGCAGTTGAACTTGCTTTTCTTGGTCTAATTTCTCGGAGAGTTGGCGATACAATTCAGCTTGTTGGATGGCGATCGCCACCTGTACGGCCAATTGTTCGAGTAACGTAATTTCCCAAGGCTGCCACTGGCGCACGGTTTGACATTGGTGAACGATCAGCAACCCCCAGAGATCGCTTTGTTGGAGAATGGGAACGAGCAAAGAAGATTTGACCCCCAAGGCTTGTAAATATTCTCGCAGGCAATCTGGTATCTCATCATCGTCAAGGAGAGAGAGAATGCGGGCTTTACCCTGATAATAATTTTCATAGCAATTGCGATGGAGAACTTCCTCGTGAATTTCCAGACCGAAAAGGCATTCTTGTCCTTCCCGAACGGATTCGTGAGTAATAATGCCTTTATCGTCGGGATAATAGCGGAAAATGAGAACGCGATCGCTTTGCAGGAGTTGCCGAACTTCTCGAGTGGTGGTATTGAGAATATCGTCAAGTTGCAAGGATTGTCGGACGTGACGGGCGATTTGTCCTAACAACCGCTCTCGTTCCATTTGCTGCTTGAGAGCTTCTTCAGCTTCCTTGCGATCGGTAATCTCGATCGCGGCTCCGGTTAAACCGATGATGCGTCCGGAACGAAAGCGTAAAGGCTCTAGGGTTATGTCGTAATAGAGAACTTTATCCTCGTACAATACTGATGTTTCCACGCGAGTTCCCTGACCGCTTTCGAGGACTCCGCGTTTAATGCGATCGAGGTGTTGTGCAGTTTCCGAGTCGAAGAGATCTTCATCGCACTTACCGAGAAAATCTTCAGGTTTGAAAGGATCGAGAGTGTTATAAATCCAAGTGTAACGCAGGTCGATATCTTGGTGAAAAACCATCACCGGAGACGTTTGCAAGACAACGCGAAAGCGTTCTTCACTTTCTTGCAATTCAATTTCAGCGAGTTTGCGCTTGACGATTTCTTGTTGGAGTTTCTCGATCGCCCCTCCTAAATCTCGGGTTTTCTGTTCGACGGTAATGCCTAATTCTGCATTGGCTTTCCGCAAAGCGGCTTCAGCTTGTTTGCGTTCGCTGTTATCGAAGGAAATGCCCACAATCCCGATTAATTCTCCGGTTTTGTTATAAACGGGAGAATCCATCACGATCGCGGGAAATTCTCTACCATCTCGCCGTTGAACCATAAATTCTCCACACCAACTTTCGCCTCGGGAGAGAGAGTCCATGATTGCCGCAGTCCGTTCTCGATTGGTATGAGAGGGAGTAATATCCATGATATTGCGTCCCATCACCTCTGTTACTAACCAGCCGTAAAGCATCTCGGCTCCTCGATTCCAATAGGTAATCGTTCCCACGAGATCCGTTGCGATAATGGCATGATCGACCATATCGAGTAAGCGTGCTTGAAAATAAAGAGCCGCTTGTGCTTGTTTTCGTTCTTGGATTTCTTGTTGCAATTTTTGGTTCGTCGCGAGCAGTTCGTCCGTACGCTGAGTCACTAATTCTTCGAGACGTTCGCGATATTCTTTGAGCTGCGCTTCGGCTTCCTTGCGATCGCTGATATCAACAGCAACGCCGATAATTTCTCGGGGTTGACCGTCTGGAGAACGAGAAAAAACAATATCGCGGCTGTAAAGCCAACGCCACTGGCCATTTTTATGACGAATGCGATATTCGGTTTTGATCGCATCGCCATCTTTTGCGTGCTGTAAGCGTTGCAGGTGTTGGGGGAGTCCTTTGATATCCTCGGGATGAAAGAGACGGAACAAAAAGCGATCGCCCATCTGGATAATTTCTTCCCGGGAGTAGCCCAGAACGCTACAATCGCCATTCAAATAAACATTGCGATTTTCAACCAGATTGTAAATATAAAGCAGGCTGGGGCTAGCATCGGCCACCCTCTGAATAAAATGCTGACTTCTTTGCAATCGTTCTTCCGCTTGTCGGCGATCGCTAACATCTCGCAAAATCGTCGTCAAAATCTTCTCGCCGTCTATTTCCAACATGGAAATAGAGGCTTCGGCGGGAAATTCCTCCCCATTTTTGCGGCGACCGAGAATTGTGCTTCGCTTTCCCGTTTTTCTCGCCTTGCCGGAACTGTGGGAAAATTGAGCCACGTATTGTTGATGTAAATCCATCGAGCGATCGGGCAAGAGAAAGCTCAAAGATTGTCCTAAAACTTCCTCGCTTTTATACCCAAAAATTTTCTCTGCGCCGTGATTAAAAAGGGTGATATTTTGCTGAAGATTGATGGAAATAATGGCATCGTCGGCAATTTCTAAAATTCCAGCCAAGCGCGATCGCGAGGCTTCGAGGGCAATTTCTGCTTGTTTGCGTTGGGTAATTTCTTCCCAAACTCCAGCAATGCGAATAATTTCGCCTTCTTCATTGTAAATGGGGAAAATTCTGGCGCAAATCCAACAGATTTCGCCGTCGGGTCGTTGCAAGCGGTATTCACAGGAATTCGACGGACGGTTTGGCCCGTTTTTGAGCAGATTGCGGGCGATATCTCGATCGTCGGGATGGATCGCGTCCAACCAAGAATCTGCCTCGATATCGAGGCGATCGCGGGACTGTCCCCAGATGCGATCGTAGGCGGGACTGACGTAAAACCAGCGATCGAGTTGGGGGGAGGCCAGCCAAAAGACATCTTGAATATTGTCAGCCATTTGCTGAAAGCGTTCTTCACTTTCTCTCAAGGCACTTTCTGCATCTCGCCGTTCGGTAATATCCCGCAGGGCAACCATATAGACGGGTTCGGACTGCCATTCCGTTTCCGTGACTCTCATTTCCCCAATTCCCAATTGACAATCGGTACGCAATAGATTCAGTTCTATGTTTTCTCCGGTTATCATCGGCTGGCCGAATTCACTCCCCATTAATTCATCAAGAGAACGGTTGAAAAGTTTGGCCGCAACGGGGTTGGCAAAACGAATGAGGCCTTGGCGATCGATAATGAGAATGCCATCGGAGGCGATCGAGATGAGTTCGAGAAGTCTGGCTTCGCTTTGGCGAAAAGCCCCTTCAATGCGTTGGCTTTTGCCGAGTTCTTCGGTAAGGGTTTGGTTTTCCTGTCGCAGATAGTGAAGTTCGAGGAGCGATCGCAAGGCGCGATCGACAAAGGCGAGGGTCAATTCTTCTCGCAACCAATAATCGGTAATTCCCCTCCCTCGGGCGGCAATTCCGGTTTCGGGAATATCGACCAAGAGAATAACGGGACAAGCTGGAAAGCTTTCCAGCCAGCGATCGCTCAGAATACAGGCATCCCAGTTGCGATCGACTGGAAATGAAAGGGTTTGCTGCCAGTGCAACTCAAATTGAGGGAGGCGATCGAATAAGTTTTGCAATTGCTGATAATCTTCGGCATTGTTAGACATCAGCAAAACCTGTCGTGTATCTCCTTCCATTAACCCTCCAAGTATGACCTTTTTTCTATTGTGGTGGATTTTTTTGTGAAAAGCGAAAATGATTTCAGTCACTCGTTACAATTTTGCTCTCACAGTAAATTGATAATCGCCTCCTGGTTCGAGTTGATAGTCACACCGTTCTAGAAAACGGTTGAGGGGTTCGAGAATGAGGGCACGTCCTAAAGAAGGGCGCACGAGCAATTTACCCTGACGAAAGTGCCATTGAAAGTGCCATTCGTAATCGGCAGCTTGGACTTCTCCTGCGATGCGTCCCTGTTGCCATGATTGTTGGGTAATGCGGACGTAAGCGGTGGTTTCTGGAAAACTCATGAATAATGAACGACGATCGATTATCAATTGAATGGCGATCGATGAAATAATAGAATTCATTCTAAGCAAAATTCTAAAGAGAACTGAATTATGAGTAACGCAACGGTTGAATGGATCCAACAGTTGGGAACGGCTGGAGAAGATGATGCTTACGATCTTGCTGTGGACTCGGTAGGTAATATTTATGTGACAGGTTATACGTCTGGTGCCCTGTCGGGAGAGAATCAGGGAGGCAATGATGCTTGGATTGCGAAGTATAACCCTGAAGGCCAACAGCTTTGGGTACAGCAGTTGGGAACGGTGGGAGAAGATGAGTCGAATGGTGTCGCGATCGCGCCAGATGATAGCGTTTATATTTTGGGCTATACCTACAGTTTCGATAATAGTGAAAGTCAAATTGCGAGGACGTGGCTCGCAAAATACAGTTCTGAAGGTCGGCAAGAATGGCTCAAACCTCTCACGGAAATCCATCCGCAAATCCCCAATAGTATCGGGGTCGATCGCAAAGGCAATCTCTATATTACGGGTTATACCGTCCCGGAAGAAGGTGACTGGGAAGCATGGTTGGCAAAATATGATGGGATGGGAGTGCAGTTGTGGTGGACTCCTTTGGGGAAATATCACGAAGAAGCGGCGACAACTTTAGCACTTGGGGAAGAGGTTAGCTCCCATACGGGACGGACATATATTAATGTTTACGTGGCGGGCAATACCTCTATGCCCATTGCAGGGCGCGGAGAAATGTCTCATGCTTGGATCGCTCGCTATAGTGGTGAAGGTATTCAAAAATGGATTGTGCCTTTGGGCAATGCAGAGGAAACAGGATGCAATGATATTGCGATCGACGATCGGGGCAATATTTATGTTTCTGGCTATACAGAGGGAACAATGGGTGCAGAAAATGCGGGGGGCAATGATGCTTGGGTGGCTAAGTATAATGCAGAAGGAACTCAACAATGGGTCAAACAACTGGGTAGCCAAGATGATGAGGAATCGACTGGAGTTGCGATCGATCGCGAAGGGAATGTCTATCTGACAGGTTTTACGTTTGGGGCAATGGAGGGCGAAAATGCAGGAGAGTCCGATGCTTGGGTGGCAAAATACGATATGGATGGCAAGCAACATTGGATTAAACAGATCGGGACTTCTGGGGAAGATGGTTGCAATGCGATCGCTTTAGATGCTCGCGGCAATATCTATATTACCGGCTATACCGATGATGCAATGGAAGGGGAAAACGCCGGACACTACGATGCGTGGCTGGCCAAGCTAGTACAGTCTTAAACTATCAGGATAGAGAAAAAGCAAATTTTTGTTTTGTTCTTTTCCATTCCCAATTCCCGATTCCCAATTCCCAATTCCTGCTTTTTATGTCCGATCGCGTTCCTTCCCCAGTTAAACTCGAGACGATCGCGCAATTATTGCGATCGCTGTTGCGCTTGCCTTCGGTTTGGTTAAAACCGATATTATTGTTGGCGTTTTTAAGTTTATTTCAGGTGGGTTGGACAGATGGAGAAGGATTTATCTTTAATTTTGGGGTGAAAAATGCGACAGTTCTTTTGTTAGCGGCGGTGTGGATTCCTGCTGGGATTAAGTTATTGGCGTTGGTGGGAGGGCGTATTGAGACCCCCACGGGAGGATTTAGCACAGGAGGACTGGAAGGGATTTTACAGGCAATTGCCCCGGAAACGCGCGATGAGGTATTGGGGGCGTTTAAGGTGGTCTTAGAAGATGCCGAGGAAATTGCCCCTTATCGCCAACAGGGTCAATTGCGAGAAATCCGCGAACAATTAGCCGAGGAGTGCAGCGATCGCGTCCCCACGGAACGAGCGCGACAGGATTTGGTTAAATTGGCCGATCGCTATCAAATGCTACAGGAGGACTATCCCTCGGGAACGCGGCGGAATTTCTTGTTTGAGGCGGTGGGAGGGGGAATGCGATCGCTGGTCAATGCGGCGGATTTATCGGAGTCTGAGATTGTATCTCACTTACAGTCCCAGCATCAAGGGCGGCGTTTGGTGGGCTTGTCTTGTTTGGCAAAAATGCAAGAAATTGAGGCTTATTTTTCCCCGGTTTTGGCAGCGATCGCGTCGCCGGATTCGGCTTTCGAGCAAATGAGCGCTTTGCGGGTCGCAGAAGAGATGATTCCCCGTCTCCCTCCCCAACAAAAGCAGCGTCTCAAACGCGCGATCGAACAGCAGCGCGATTACGATGAGAGTAAGCATCAGTGGATTAAACGAGGCTCGGAACGCTGGATGATCTGCGATCGCCTCCTCGCACAAATGAGTGACAAAGCCTGAATTTTCTTGCTTGTGCAAACCAAAGGATAAGAAGGCATGTCCTTAAATTTGCGATCGCCTTGTCATTTTTGTAAATTTTTGTTACATTGATTGTGTAGGGCTTGACAAAAGCTTCTGTAATTATCTTTCTCTCTCTATCTCGAAAAACAATGAACGCTCAAGAAAACTCCACCGCTAAATTTGGCTTTACCGAAAAAGCAGAAAACTTGAATGGTCGCTTTGCCATGATTGGTTTTGCTGCAGCGATCGCCGTCGAATTGATTACCGGACAAGGGGTTCTCCACTTCTTCGGACTCATTTGACTTCTCCCCCTCCTCCGCTTCGCTAAAGGAGGGAGATTCTTAAGTAGTTC
>NZ_JCAMRX010000055.1:0-41990 GCF_059821285.1 Spirulina sp. LEGE 11439 | reverse complement strand
GACTGGTGACTGGTGACTGGTGACTGGTGACTGGTGACTGATAACTGGTGACTGATAACTGGTGACTGGTGACTGGTGACTGGTGACTGGTGACTGATAACTGGTGACTGATAACTGGTGACTGATAACTGATAACTGATAACTGGTGACTGATTACCGAGGAATCGCATCGCAACTTAACTCGGGCAGGCGTTTGGTGCGACTGACTCGAATTTGGGTATCGTCGCTACCACTGGCGACGTAGAGCCAATCTTTACTCTGTCGGGCATTGACGCTATTGACTTTGGGATAAACCAGTTTGCGATTGAAAAACCAACCTTCTTTCACGGGATAGGAGCGAGCAAGTTCGATGCCATTGGGGTACTGGACTCCCGCCCGAGAGCCATCGGGGGAGAGAGGCCAGAGAACCACTCGACCGTCATCTCCCCCACTGGCTAAATAACAGCCATCTCGACTCAGGGAAACCGATCGCACGGGACGCTCACCGTGACCGTCAGACCAGCGATCGATAATTTGACAACTGCGAGGACTGTACAAACAGGCGTTCAAATCCCAAATAGTTATCTCACCTTGATTGTCGGCAGTGGCAAGGAGACCGGGACGCAGTTCGGCGGTGGCAAGGCTGAAAATATAATCGTCTTTACCTCCGTCTCGATAGGGCAGGACACGAGTTTTATTGGTCCTCATATTCCACAGCACCAATTGATTAAAACGTCCAGCGATCGCGAGAATATTGTCTTCTCGATCGACCAATCCCAAGGCATACACGGCAAAGTCCATCTGTTGTTCCCGCACGGGACGCTTGGGGGGAAGCGTGTCATTTTGCAGGTCGTCGAGGCTATATTCGATATTCCATTGCAAAACTAAGCCACTACCATGAGCGCTAAAGAGATGCCGAGAGTCCCGGGCAAAAGTAAGGTCAAGCACTCGATCGTCTTTGCGATAAACAAACGACTTGAGGAGGTGCATACTTGAAAGGGCATCCCATAATTGAATGTCGCCATTTTCTAAACCGGCCGCGATTTCATTATTGTTAACGGGTTTATAGCGAACGACTCGCACGGCTTTATCGGTTTCTCCGACAATGCCAATCTCTGGGTTGATGAGATTCCAGCCAAAGCCGCTAATATTCCACATCCGCAGGGTGCGATCGTTCGAGCCGCTAATAGCAGAACTGCCATCGCCATTAATCGCAACAGAATTAACAGCAGCGCTATGACCGAACCAAGGATTTTCTGGGTTTAAATAAGAAAATCGCCAAGCTAAATACAGCAATGCGGGTATTCCTAAGACGATCGCCCAGAGAGGAATCATGGGAGCAACGCGGACTTTTAAAAATTGTCGCCCGGGGGTTGTATTGCCCACGCGTCGATCGGAAAGGACGGCTTGAAAATTAAGGGCGATTTGTTTGGCAAATCCCAATAGGGGACGGCGCGATCGCGCCGTCACTTCTACAGATTTACTTTCCCCCGGGCAGAGTTTCAGTTGTTCGGGGTCGATTTGCAGAGAAGCCGTCCGGGGCAATGCTTCTCCCTCCTCGTCCAGTTGCAGAGAAATGGTCTGATTGAGGTTGCTGCGGTTGTCAAAGTCAAGTTGAAACGTGACGGGAGGCGCGTGCCAACCGGGAAGCCATGACCATTTTTGGGGAATTTTAGCGAATTTTTTCTGTCCGTGAAAGGCGATGGTGCCTTGGGGAGAAATTTCGAGTTTAGCCTCAATAAAACTGGGGGGGGCTTTCCCTCGGCTGGCTTGGATTTTAAAGGGATAGACTCGGGCGATGGCTTCGCTGGTTTGGGGCAACTGACAAGAAAAGAAAGTTTCGGCCTCTTTCCCTGCCCTCACTGTCAAATGTTTTTCGACTCCGAGATCCAACCATTTGGGGTTTAATCCTTGCAAATTCAGGGTCGCATTGGCAGGGAGTTGGCTGGGGTTAAAGATTTCTACGGGAATGTCAATTTGTTCCCCGGGTTTGGCGAGAAATTCTTGGACGGGCATTTCTAGAACGAGGGGAACTTCGCGATCGCTCTGCTCTACTTGCAACCGCAAAATTTCCCGGTCTTCGTCGGGTAGATCGAGAGAAAAAATCCGCACCGTCAAATTCATCAAACCCACAAAACCCGGAATGGGGGTATCGATCACCGTCACTTGAAATTTGGTCGAATCCCCGGGGGGTTTTTTCGTGCTGACTTCTGGACTGATAGCGTACCAATTGCGGCGATCGCCAACGGTATCAACACCGGCTGCCGTCACTTCAATTTGAAAGCCGGCAAAGCGATCGCTCTGATTGATCGCCGTAATTTCAAAGCTGGCGGGTTTATCTCCCGGTTTAAACACCAGTTCTTTGGGAAAAATATAAGTTTCTACACTTTTTTCTTTCATGTTTTCTAAAGGAAAGGGACGCAAAAATCGGGAGGAAAAAATCGGGGATTTAGTTGGGAACGATGGAGTGTAAAATTCTTTTTCGTATCCAGTTTAAGGGATTTTGGTTAAAACTTTCTTCATCGTCTAAGATTCCGGCTGCTTTGAGTAATTGTTTGCGTTCTTCTAACTCTTCTTGATGTTCGCATAGTTTTTGAGCAATTTCTCGAGCGATATTGGGATAACTTTGTAGAAAAGTTTGAAATTCTTGTCTATCTAATACGAATAAAGATGTTTTTTCTAATGTCTTGACACTTGCCGTGCGAGGAACGCCGAGGAGTAAAGACAGTTCGCCAAAAAATTCGCCCGCCGATAAATTAGTGAGAAATCGATCGAGTTGTTCGACATAAACTTTAACGGAACCTTGGAGAATTAAATAAAAAGATTCCCCGGGTTCTTCTTCGCGAAAGAGAATTTCATTGGACTCTAAGATTTGCTTCCGCCCGAGGGTAACCAACTGCTGTAATCTTTCCTCGGAAAAGGTTGCAAAATACTTGACCTGTTGTAATTGCTCTGACAAACTTTTGTAACCATTGCTCTCTTCGGAAAGGTTCGAGATATCTCGCATTTGACGGCATCTCTCGAGGAGATCGCGAATGCTATTCAGATCGTAGCGGCGGCGATCGCTACTCTTGCGTTGGGCGCGGGCGACTTGACTCTCTAATTCCGACATTTGTTGCTTGAGACTGGCTTTACTGGCACTAATTACGGTTCCCATTCTTTCAAAGACCCGGGCCAATTCCCCGACTTCATCTTGCCGCTTGGTAACTTGGGTTAGGGTTGCCGGCTCGAAGCGATCTTCTTCAATCGCTTTGGCAGCCCAGTTTAAAGACTGAATGGGATTGATAATCCATCTTGCCGCCCATAAACCCCCAACTGTTGCGAGAATGGCAATGATACCCCCGACAATCAAGGTCGAAAACACGCTTGCCAAAATAACGGGGGCAAAGTCCGTTTCGGGAATAGCGACGATAATAAGCCAATCAATCCCTCGTCCATCTCGCACGGGCATCACGCCTACATATTGGCGAGAGTTATTGGCGAATAAGGTTAGATAAGTTTCTTCATTCAGGGAGAATTTTTCATGTTCGGCTCTCTTGAAAAGCTCGTGGGAGACTTCTTGTAGTAAAGGATGAGGACTGTCACGAACGTTTAATCGCTCTTGGCGATCGCCTGTGACAGTAAAGGGCGATTCTCCTAAAGAATTGCCCACTACAAGGCCATTACTTTCGATAATAAAGGCTTCGCCGCGTGGAGAAATATACAGATTTTCTAAGAATTCGTTGATATCGCTGAGAATGACATCAATAATGAATATACCTTGCAAGCTCTGGTCGTCGTTGTAAATTGGAGCGGCAGCACTCATACCCAAAACCCCTGTTCCGGCAAAGGGATAAATCTCACTCCATACGGCTTTTCCGGCTTCTCTCGCGCTTTGATACCACGGGCGCACTCGAGGATCGAAGGGTGTTGCTTTGGTAAAGCGATCCGGCTGTCCGGGTTGCGTTTTATGTAAATGGACATTGGAACCCGTAGATTCATCCCGCAGCCAGAAAGTTAAGTCTTTATTGTTGGTTTCGTCTAAACTCATGCCGATATAGTGGCCTTGCTCGTTGCCGTAGGAAAAACCGCGAGCCTTGTCTGGAACGGTTTGGCGAAATAATGTTTTCAGGGTGTCAAAATCGCTAAGATCTAAATCCGTACTTTGAATATGAACTTCGTTAAACGCTAACAGTTCGTGAGGATCGCTTAAAAATTCTTGTAAATAGGCTTCAATCGCTCGCGTACCTTGCAAATTAATTTTTTGAGCGAGATCGTCAACGGCTTTGAGTCCGTTGTAATAACCGAGATATCCCGTCACGGCAATGGACGCGAGAATGGGGCTGACAATGAGCAACGGGATGGTTCTGTTAATCGATAAAAATGGCATGATTTAAATCTTCTCCCTTGATAAATCAAAGAGTGACAGGAGGCGATCGCGAACCCATTCACTGAGATTGGTGTCTGGATCTCGATTTTCACTGGCGTTTTCCGAGACGAGCAGGGCTTGCAGCGAGAGAAGTTTCTCGCGATCGCGAGTAAGTTGTACGACAATTTTATCGATCGCCCCGGGATATTGTTCGAGAAATTTTTTCAAGGCTTGGCGATCGATCGCAAAAAGTTGGCTGGGAACTAGAGTTCGCAGGATTGAGACGGGTGGTGCATCCAAGAGTAAAGATTCTTGGCCGAAAATATCCCCCGATGAGAGGATCGAGCGCTCTCGATCGCCATTGGTGAGACAGATTTCAACACGCCCGGACAGTAGGAGGTATAAGGTCTGGGTCTGAAGAATTTCTCGGCCTGCGGAGAAGCTTTGCTGCTGGCCGAAGGAGATTAATGCTTGAATTTCTTCGGCAGAAAAATCGGCAAATGCGGGAACTCGGGGGAGGAAGGTGTCGAGGGGTAAGGGGTTTGCCTCTGTTAGGGGTGTAGATTGACTGCGAGTTTGACGCGATCGCTCGAGCAACCCTTGAATCGTGCTAGTGTCGTAGCGCTTCCCTCGGGCAGTTTGGCGCTTGGCGGCGGCTACTTTCCCTTTGAGGTCTTGCATTTGTTCTTTTAAATTAGTTTGATTGGCACTAATCGCAATCCCCATATTCTGAAAAATTCGAGCCAACTCTCCCACTTCATCGGAACGGGAAACAATGCGGTTTAAGGTCATCGGCTCAAAGCGATCGGCTTCAATGGCTCGGGCGGCGGCATTTAACGAGTTAATGGGTTTGACAATCCAACGAGCCGCGAGGAGTCCTCCAATGCTTCCCAGAATGGCGATCGCGATACCAATACAAACGGTGGAATGGGTGGTGGCGTTAATCAGGTCTTGAAAGTCGAGTTCGGGAATGGAAACCACTAACAGCCAGTCAATGCCGCGCTTGTCCTCGAGGGGAGTTACGCCGATATAATAGATCTTGCCGTGAATGGTGGCCGCAAATTGTTCTTCAGTGGCAATTTTGCCTAAATCGTTATCAAATTTTTCGAGAATGGCGATCGCGAGTTCTTTGAGTCGGACATCCTCACTCTCAAAAATATTAACGCGCTCGACTTTTTCTGCGATTTCTGTTTGCGTGGGCTGGTCGGTGGAGGAGGCAACGAGGGCACCATCTCGCTCCATAATGAAGGACACCCCCCTCGGACTGAGTTTTAATTTCCGGAGAAACGCTCCAATCTCTGATAAATACAAGTCAATGGCAAACACTCCGAGCAGTTCATTGTTCTTGTTATAAAGAGGTTTGGCCGCCGTAATGCCTAAATTAGGGGGATTGGCAAAGGTATACACCGGACTCCAAACCGTCTCCCGATTTTGCTTGGCGATGGCAATCTGATACCAAGGGCGCGATCGAGGATCGTAATCAGTGGTTTGCAGGAGTTTGCCGATCTGTCCCGTGGTATCCAGTTCGTAAATTTCGCGATCGGGGGCGTTAGACTCATCGCGAATTCTCAGGGTGAAGTCTCCCTCGGGAGGGGCGGTGACACTGAGAAAATAGCCTTCTGTCGTACCGTAATAAAAATTGCGAACGGTATCGACTTGATGGGTAATATCCCAAAAAATATCTTGTAATTTCCCGAAGTTTTCTAAGGTTTCAACATGATTTTGTAAATTGGCGACATTGACTTGCAGTTGAATTTGCGGTTTTTGCAAGAATTTGGTTGCGTGTTCTTCGATGGTTTGAGTCGCTTCGGAGTTCACTTCCATTGCCAGTTGTTCGACGGCTTTGCGACCATTTTGATAGGAAACCCATCCTGTTATGGCCACAGAGGCCAAAATCGGGGTGACGATAAGTAACGGAATTGTGGTTTTGATAGAGAGCGATCGCATAAACCTATCAACCTTGCATGCTAAATGACAGTGAACGCTTAAGATTTTTTGCTGAGATCGAAGGGATGGGCAATGGGTTTGGGCATGGTTTCTAAATTATCCACTCCTGTTTCGGTGGGGAAGGGAGAGGTTTGCCATTGGATGAGTTGTTTTCTACGCCAAGCATAATAGAGTATATTAATACCCAATTCTTGCGCCGAGCGTAGGGTTTCTCGAAATAAGACGGTGTTGGGGGTTGGTTTCCATGCCGAGGAGAGATTGCCAATGGAGAGGATGACTCCGCCTCCGACGGCAAGATACGTTAACTTTCCTTGAATAATCGGTAGGGCAGAAAAAGAAAAGGGTTGGGTTTGTAGGGGATGATCCAAGCCGATTAAGGATTGCAAGTGACCTTGGGAATATTGTGCCAAGAGTTCTAAAGTGGGGAACACTCGGGAAACTTTTGCAGATAGGTCTTGTTGCAAGGCATTGAGTTCGGCGATCAGTTCTGCTTGAGACCCGGCCAAGTCTTGATCTCGCTCGGTTTCCGCGATCGCGCCATACAGTTCTCGCTGAATTTTCAACACTTCGATCAGATCGGTGGGTTCTCCCACCACATCGGCGAAAATTGTTCCTCCAGAGCGCAGGTAATCCCGTAAGGCAAATTCTTCGGTTTCGGCGAGGCTGGGATCGCTTCGCAGGGGAAAATAAAGCAGATGATATCGTTCTAGCTCGGGGGTTGTCTCCCCCGAGGGGTCTGCTGTCGAAGAACTGGCTGTTTGCGATGGGTTCAAACGCTTCCATTCCAAGCTATTTGCCCCTTCTAGTCCCGGGCTGAGTCCGGCTGCAGCTTCTAAGAGGGCGCTCAATTGAGCGAGTTTTTCTTCCGCTTCTGGGGCGGTGTTAGCGTGTTCGATCCCTGCAATTTCTAGAGGGATTTGGGGACGCGATCGCGCGGTCTGGCGGTGTAAAAAATTGGGCTGGCAATGTTGAGGTTGAAAGACATTGACTGCTGGCGTTAATTCGACGGGTAAAATAACCCCATTGCTGCCCGTATTCCCGGGTAAAACCAAGCGACACAATTCTACATCGGCTTCTGAAGGAGGCTCGGTCTTCTCATCAATGCGAAAGGTTTCTTCTACCAACTCTCCTGACTGTTTGCGGTTGAGGTTATCGGGATCGACGTAGCGAATGACTAAATAAACTGTTAGCGATCGCCCGGAGCGATTTTCCGAGGCCAAGCGAAACTCAATGGGATGGCAAACAATAATCGGATTGCCAAAAATATCGATGGCGACCCCGGGTTGGATTTGCAACCAACGGCGATCGCGATATTGCGCCCGCACATCTTCGGGGGCTTCGATGGGGCTGACTCCCAAGCCTTCAACAATGCCCAGTTGATTGAGAGATTGATAGTGTATATTCTGGCGCAAGCGGTGATATTGATGCGCCAAGCGCCATCGCTTGGCATTCATTAATAAACCATCGGATACTTGCAGCCGTTTTAACGGTTGGCGAGACGGGGGAGACCAATACTGTGTCATCGGTAATTCAAGTAAACGGTCAACAGTTAACAATTAACAGTTAACGAACAGTCAACAGTCAACGAGAAAAAAATTAATTTTGCCGCGCAACTGAAGGATGATGGGAGCAACAAAATCTTACCATTGAAATCATCCTGTCAAGATTCCTTCAGCGCGTTTTCTCGTTTTGGGATTGGGAGCAACAAATAACTGGAAAAACAAGGGATTTTCGGCTCATATTTTCCGAGGAAAATGAGCTTGGTTTAACCCTTGCATGACCTAGCCTGAGAGTTTAGTGCAAAATAACTAAATTTTCAGTCCAATATATTTCTCTGATTCTACCTTGTCTTTTCCGCGATCGAGACTCAATTAAGGGATGTAAAGATTAAGGCAAGATTGACACATTTTTGATCGAGTACTGTTAAGCTAAAAAACTATCGAGTTAAGCAAAGAACTCTCGGTTCACTTATTGTACTTTAGGATAGCGATCGCTCAACAAGGCCAAACCATAAACTTTGATGATTGACAATTGATTTTTGGGGTTGAAAGCAGCTACTCGCTTTGGGTTAAGGTCGTCATCACTTTTTCTTCTTCTTCTTCTAAAAATAATTCGTAAGTGCAAAAAGCAGGTTTTTCTTGTTCGATTATCTTGCGAATCAAGTTTTCATCCAGGGGGCGATCGCGTTGGTAGCGCAGGCGAACGATAAAATGAAAGGGCTGACCGCCTCCCATAATGGTATTTTGTCCCATATCGGCTTCGCCAACGACAAACCCCCGTCCCCCGAGTTCTTGAATGCTAATATGTTTGTCTTCTTCCTCAAGATGGTCGTCGAGAGGCAAATCGGTAAAAAGATGCAAATAATGGCGCAACCCCCGCCGAGTTCCTCGCCAACGGTAAATATCGATCGCTTCAGCAATTAAAGCCCGTTGTTTTTTTAGGCTCAAAGCAGGACTCATTTGCCATCCCACCCAATGAGAGAGAAAGGGGAGCATGGTTTCGGGAGCCGTGCGAGGATTCAAGTAAGCCCAAAGGGTAGAGGCGATATGAAAATCCGGCTCGAAGGCTTCTTCAAAAATTTTCAGCAAGCGACCGACAAAATCAACGTCTCGGTAAAGATCCGGCAGAAATTTTAAGTAGAGACTGCGGGGACGGACGTAGAGTTGAAAGGGGGCAAATTGTTGATAAATTTTGCCGAGCCTTGTATTTTCACCAGTGTTGGTCTCGATCGCTGTCGAGGAAAGTTGTTGAGCGGAATCCTCGGACTCGGGGACAATTTGATTGTAGGCGATCTGAATTTGACCGCGATAATCCAAGGTGAGAGGCTGACGAATTTTTTTGGGGGCAATGTCTTCAAAAAACTGGCGATCGAGTTGGAAATAAAGTACGATTTCCATCTTTGCCCCCGGGGGCAATTCGTTTCCTTCGCCACCAACGCGATACCAATTGCTAGGAAAATTCCCTTCAATTTCCAAATTTAATGCCAAAGAATGGCGGCTGATATTTTCTAACTGGATGAGGAGTTCGCAGGGTTCTCCCGGATAAAGGACCAATTGACAAATTCTGCTGCCGGCGGTTGTCATGGTTGCGCCAAACACACTGCCCCGCCCCGAATCGTTCCAAGGCGTATCGATCGGCTGACAGGCACTTTCTGGAAGTTGCAAGGGAGTCAGTTGCAATCGCAGGGGTTGGGTTTCGCTGGCTTGAGTCATTTCAATTACCAATTATCAATTATCAATTATCAATGCTTATTGCAGTAGGTTAATGACGTGGCTGGAACGAATTTGATTGTCGTGCCAAGAACAGATCAGTCCGAGGGGGCCCGGAGCGATCGCAGGTTCTCGCGGTAAAAATCGCCGCCATTGGTTGTCTTGGTAGCGAAATTCAAACAGTTGAATCGTGCCTAAATAGCGCACGCCGCGAATGGCTTGAAAGAGGGTGACAATATCGGAGGAATAGACGGGACGACCAAAGGGCCAGCCATTCCCTTCGGGTCCGCCCGTGAGAGGGTTGAGAAAGCGATAGAGGGAAACTTGTAGTTTGTGAAGAATATCCTGCTGTGCCCCGGGATTGTTATATTCCGGTTCGAGGGCGATTTCTGTTTGCACGGATACTCCCACGTATTCCGGTTCGCGACATTGGATTTCGACCCCTAGCAGCCGCCGTTCGTCGAGATAGTCCATGACTTGCTGCATGAGGGTGGGGGAAAGAGATAAGGCTTGGGGAGAAATGCCCTGGCCGCGCTCGATCGCTTGGGAACCCAGTTGCGGGACTAAAACCAATTCGACAATACCCGCCGATTCTTTCTCGGTGCCTGGCAAACAGCGCGCTCGGGCGACGGCACCTCGTCCCGCTTGAATGGCGAGGGTTTCAAAGTCTTCGGCCGTGACGGCGCGATCGCGAGTTCGCAACATTTTTGGCACCCGCATGACGGCAGAGTCGAGGGATTCCGCGTCGGCTCCATCTCGGGCGGGGCTATAGTTGGTCAGTCGCGCTACATAGGGAACGGCGGATTTTAAAATGCGAATGGTACCGGCTTGGACATTCCCCCGCAAACCCCCTCCCGTGCGGTAGGAGACCATCATAATCGAAGCGCCTCGGGAGGGAATGGCACCGTATTGTGTTTCCCGTCCTTCTGGTTCTTCTTCTTCTCCTTCAGGTCGCCCGCGTTCCGTGCGCCAATCAGTTAATGCTCGGGTGCGATCGCGCAGTTGATTGGGTTCGCGAATGAGGGGGCCGAATTGAATTTCTCCGGTGAGGGAATCGAGAGTATAGTGAGAATCCCCCGCACCGGATTCGGAAAAATCGGCCACTTCTTGCCATCGTTGGGGGATGCCTCCCACGGGGGTAATGAGTAAGTATTCTTCCTCTTGACGGGGCAGAATGGGGGTGCTTTGCAGTTGGAAAATTTGTCCCGGGGTGCCGTCGCTGTCCCCGAGGATTTCGTTATTAATGCGAGTGGACTGGGTGGCATCTACGGTACCGCCGAGGGAACGCACGCTCAACCCAACGATGCGCGGAGATTGCAAGTATTCGGGGCGCTCGTCTGCGGGTTGTTCGCAAATACAGCGCAACCAGCGACCGCGATAAGTACTAAAGGTTTCTACGACCCAATTTTGCGGACAGTGGAGGATGACATCGGCACCGCGCAGGGGGTTGCCGCCGTTGCGGGTCATTTCGCTAAAGCTAAAGCCTTGAGTGCGATCGTCGCTTTCTTGTAAGAGTACGGGATGCCAAGTTTGTCCGTTCCAGGCTTCCCAACGACGAGGAGGGCGTTCGGGATCGATCCCGGTGGAGGTTGCTGCTTCTCCTTTAAAGGTCACGGCGATGACATTGCCGGAGATGGGGGGATCGGGATCGAAGACGAGGTAAAAACAGTTGCCCTCTTGGGGGCGTTCGTCAAAGAAAGAGAGTTCGAGTCCTTCCCATTCTCCATCGGGGCGCAATGACCAAGTACCGCTAAAGCGATCGCGTAAAATGCGAGGGCGTTCTTCGAGGGTTGAGGAAGAAAGAAAATGACGGATACTGGGCAGGCCAATGGCGAGAGGGCGATTGGTGGTGAAAACGATGGCTTCTTCGGTATCGGTTCGTTCGGTGGCGACTTCAACTCCCGCAGCAATGGTATAAGTTTCGGGCAGAGAAGCGCTGAGATACATGGTAACGCTCGTTTGGGCGGGTTTGGGGGGATTGAGGCGAATCCCCAGCATTTCTAGAAAGGTGATATAGTTGCGTCTCGGGACTTGATTGAACCGATAGAGCATTTGGTCGGTGAGCCATGCAAAGAGTTCCACGAGGGTAATCCCGGGATCGCTGGCGTTATAGTTTGTCCATTCGGGACAGTAGCGGGGAATTCGCAGCAAGCACTCTTGGATGAGATCTTCGTAGGCGCGATCGTCGAGGTTGGCTTTGGGGAGTTTAGGTAAAAAGTTTAAGTCCATTTTTATGATTAGGTTATTCGCTAGTTAACTGGTGACTGGTGACTGGTGACTGAATAACTGCTTGCTATTCGGGCAAAAGATAGAACGGATAAACAATACTGCCTCGAGAGTGACCTTCTTTTAAATGGTATTGAATAGTGATATCAATGCGACCTTGCACGGGGTCGGGTTCGGTATAAATATTATCGATTTCGATGCGGGGTTCCCAGAGGGTTAAGGCTTCTTCAACATAGAGACGGGTTAAAAGCAAGGTTTTCGTATTCATCGGCGCAAAGACTAATTCTGACAGCCGACAGCCGAATTTAGGACGATAGACGCGCTCGCCGTGTTTGGTGCTGAGGATAATATGAATGGATTCCTCAACGTTGCGATCGCTGGCACTGAGTTGCAAGCTCCCTTGAACGTTACGCCGTAAGGGAAAGGAGAGACTCGCTCCCAGAAAGTCTTTATTTGTACCTTGCTCTGCTTCTGCCATGATGCCCACACCATTCCGAGTTTAATCGTTACTGTAGCGAAGGTTGCTACGGGATGACAATTCTACGAAAGTCGAGTTTTTGGCGATCGCGCCTTGAAGTTTGCGATCGCTGAATTTCAAAAGGCGATCGGATGAAAAAAATATATCCTATGGACTGGTCGATCGCGATCGCATATCTACCAAATTGAGTTCAATCAACAATTATGCAAATTCGCGATCGCAATGCCCGATTCTCTCATTGTTAACGCTATTAACGCTTAACTATCCCAACCATTGCAATTCAGAGACAGAGTTACTCGCCAAAATACGCCCGCGACTGATAACATGGCGTGCTGTAGCGCGACGGCGCAAGGTATCGTAAGGATCCTTCGCATCTAAAACAATTAAATTAGCGGGTTTGCCTTCTGCAATGCCATATTCCGACTCGATATTTAAAGTTTTGGCACCATAATTCGTAATCATTTCGTAACAAGCATCCATCTCATCTCTGCCCATCATTTGACAGATATGAATTGCCATATAGGCCGCATCTAACATATTACCAATGCCAAAATTATACCACGGATCGCAAACGCAATCGTTGCCCAAACTAACATTTAATCCGTTTTGCCAAAGCTCTTTCACTCGCGTGACCCCACGCCGTTTGGGATAAGTATCGGTTCTACCTTGTAAAGTAATATTAATGAGAGGGTTAGCGATAAAATTGATTTGAGCGCGTTGTAAAAAGCCCATGAGTTTATAAGCATAAGCATTATTATAAGAACCAAAGGCCGTGGTATGACTGGCGGTGACTCTCTCTTTCATGCCCGTGCGAATGGCACAAGCGGCAATGGTTTCTAAAAAGCGAGCTTGTTCGTCATCAATTTCATCGCAGTGAATATCAATGAGACGAGTATATTTTTCTGCCAGTTCAAAAATACGATGTACGGATTTTATGCCATCTTCTCGAGTTAATTCGTAGTGAGGAATTCCCCCCACAACATCGGCACCCAATTTGAGCGCTTCTTCGATTAAATCTTCATTATTCGCATGGCTGTAAATACCATCTTGAGGAAAGGCGACAACTTGCACGGTTATCCAATCTTTAACTATTTCTCTGACTTCTAAAAGCGCCTTTAAAGCAATTAAATTCTGTTCGCTGACATCAGCATGGGTTCTCACAAATAGAGTTCCTTGAGATGCTTGTAGCTTTAAAGTTTCGATCGCTCTTTTTTTAGCATCTTCTCGGGTTAAAGATTTTTTGCGTTCTCCCCATATTTGAATGCCTTCAAATAATGTGCCGCTTTCATTCCAGCGCGGTTCTCCGGCTGTTAATGCGGAGTCGAGATGAATGTGAGACTCGACAAAAGGAGGAGAAACAAACTTGCCCGCGATATCAATTTCTTGCGTCCCCGATCGCGCCAAATTGGGGGCAATTGCACGGATATATCCTGCTTCAATACCAATATCAACTTCTTGTTGTAGATTTTCTGAAACTTTGGCGCGACGCAAGACTAATTCGTAATCTGACATAATTGATGACCATTACAATTATTTCTAGAATAGTGGAAAAAGCACGATCTTGTCTACTAATATCTATTTTTATCAGAGGATAAATTCATGTTAAAATTAATTCTCTAAATGCCTTAAGATTTTCACATCAAAACGATGGATTCTCCCGAACCCCAAAAATCTCCGTTACGGTTAGCGATCGCAATTCCGACAGTATTGCCCATGACAATATTGCCAATTTTGGTTGTCATTGGGGTGATGGGATATTGGTCTTGGCAAAAGGGACGAAATGCCGTTACGGACTTCGCCGATCGGCTCGGCCAACAAATTAATGCACGGATTGAAACCCACGTACAAAACTATTTGACTACTTCTGAATTATTCTTAAAAATTAATGCCATTTCTGTCCGACAGGAGCAATTAGCCTTAGATGATTTTCAGCCCTTACAGCGTTATTTTTGGGAGCAAACCAAGTTAAATGAGACGGTTACGACTTTGTACTATGGGAGTGAAACTGGCGATTTTCTGCAAATCGAACAAGGGGATCCGGCGACTATTACCGTTCGCACTCAAAAAACTGCTCCTTTTTGGGAGATTTATCGCCTTGATGTCAAAGGAGAGCGTCAGGAACGGCTGCAAACAAAAGAATACGATCCTCGAAATCGTCCTTGGTATCTCGATGCTAAAGCCTCGGGAGAGTTAATCTGGTCGCCGATTTATATCTTTGCACAACCTCCTATTTTAGGGATTTCCCCGGCGATTCCCATTTATGGCACGACAGGAGAATTACAAGGAGTCATGGCGATCGATCTCACTTTATCGCAACTCGGCGAGTTTTTACAGGGTTTGGAGATTGGAACAGCAGGAGAGGCTTTTATTATCGAGCGATCCGGTGAGATTGTGGCCAGCTCGATCGGTAAACCTCCTTTAAAAGAAACTCCGGAAGGTTGGGAGAGATTGTCTGCGAGTGCCAGTGGAGAACCTATGATCCAAGCGGCAGTAAACTATTGGCAAAAAGCTGAGAATCTAGCAACATTAGAACGCGATCGCGGCACGATCGTCGATGCTGAAGGAAATCGTTATTTTGTGCAAATTAAAGCCTTTGAAAACGATCGCGGCATTGATTGGCTGCTGGGGGTTATTCTTCCCGAAAGCGATTTTAGCGCTCAAATTGCAGCTAATACTCGTATGACCCTATTGGTTTGTCTCTTTGCCTTTATTTTAGCCACGATCCTAGCCATGATTTCAGGCGCGATCGCATCTCGTTTCTTTAAAAATTAATTATCTTTTTCTCTATTTTTTTCTGCTTTCTTCTCTTCACTTTCATCAGTTTTACTTTCATCGGTTTTACCCTCTACAAAATACCGCAATTGCGATAAAGCATAAGTATTTCCCAAACTCAAAGGCAACAAAGAAATACCTTCTAATTTCGACTGAACCCAGCCTTCTCCCCAATACCATTCGTGATAGCCATCAATGCCTTGGCTTAATAATAAACGGACGCATTCTGAAGTCACGACATCAACCTGATGTTCGATCGCAATTAATCCTGTTTTTGCTGTAAACGTCATTCCCGAAGTGAGTTCCTCCGGCAATTTCTCTTCAAATTGCTGAGGAAACAACCACTGGCGAAAATTCTCCGGACGTAACAAACTTTCCCCAATCGTTTTTGCCGATGCTTCTAGCTCAATTCGCAAACAACTTTGCTGAAAATTTCCAAACATGATTTGAGTAATAGGGACAATGGCTTCAATACGATAGTTTTTAGTATAACAGAGACAAAACAATGATATCTATTTAATTGAGAACGGTTTCATTATTGGGAGAGCTAATTGTTGCAGGGACACGAGAAGCCATTATTATCATTCTACCGCCTAAAACCCCACACATTACTAACCAGAGAATGAGAGGATTGTGAAGTTGCCAAACCATTAAAGCGATCGCCAGACTCAATATCCCTCCTCCAATGGCAGCATTGCGAATCACTGCACCTTCTGTCAATCCCAAGAAATACCCATCTAACATTGTTGCTAAAGCACAAAATACCAACACGGGGATCAACCAGAAACGGTAATTTTTTAGTTCGCTCAAAATCTCAAAATGATTCGTCATCAGACCAAATAAAGCGTCGGGAAAGACAATAAACAGGAAAGCGATCGCGAGTCCAATTGCCAAACTACTTTCTACAGATAGCCTGAGAATCGGAAGAAAACGATTTTTAAGCCCTTGTCCGCAAAAATACCCGACCAAAGTTTCGGTTGCAAAGGCAGAACCTTCACAAAAATAATAAGTAATGAGTAAAACCTGAAGAATTAAAGTATTAATAGCCAGAATCGTTGAGCCAAAGGAAGAACTCAGATCGATAAACAGGGCAATAATTAACGTTGCAATGACTGTTCTCAACCAAATATCAATATTAAACTTGAAAACAAACATCATGGCTTTAACTTCAAAGATGCGTCCCAACTTGGCAGCCGTAAAAAGTTTAGACAACAAGTTTTTTTCCAAAACAACAAAAATCAATCCGATCGCTAACATCAAATATTCACTGATTGTTGTTGCCATTCCAGCGCCAGCACTTGCCAAGTTCCAATGCACAATTGTTAAATAATCCAAGATAATATTTGCCCCACTCCCTACGATTGATAAAACTAATACTTTCCCACTTTGTTCTCGTCCCAGAAACCAGCCGATGAGAGCAAAATTAATCAAAACAGCAGGCGCACCCCATATTCTAGTATTGAAATAATCAATTCCAGCCGCTTTGACTTCCGGATCGCCAGCGAGTAAGGAAAAAGCAACTGTTCGTAATGGATTCTGTAGGAGTAGGATTAGCAATCCTAAAATTAGGGCAATAAATCCACTACGTAACAAGATTAAAAGAACTTCTTCAAAATTAGCACTTCCTTCCGCTCGAGCGGTTGGTCCGGTTGTTCCCATCCGCAGAAATACACAATTACGATAGACTAACAAAAAAATCATGGTTGACAGACCAACACCCGCTAAATAGCGAATGTCCGGTAGATGCCCTAAAAATACAGTATCGATAAACCCCACAAGAGGGACCATGATATTAGAAAAAACATTAATAATCGTGAGTCGCAAAAAACGAGAGCGCAGACTTTGTGTGGAGTTATCTTCAATTGTATTGATTGACATTAGTTTAAAAAATGTAATGGGTATATAGGGAGCAGGTCAAACGAGAAAAGTTTTTGTAACTTGTCGAGATAGAGAGTATAGTTGAGCTTGGATTGATAGCATTGCGAGCGTAATTTAATGTATGGAATGCAAATATTTTGTCAAAATTGACTGGTTTTCAGCACGTATTCCGTGCGGTTGATTTTAACATACAAAACCAAGATATCAAGTTTTCTCATTTACTGACTCAAAATAACTGATGATTTTAAACCCCTTTGAACTGTATACAATTCCTCTAGAAGAATGGCTCAAACCTATTATTAATGTTCTGGTCGATCGCTTCCATCCGTTTCTGCAAGCAACAATCGGGACTCCAGTTGGCTTTGTTGTCAATAGTCTTGAATTCTTCTTGCAAGAAATTCCTCCTCTGATCTTCCTGATCGTTTTGGGGTTGTTGGCATGGCAATTTATTGGCTGGAAAATGGCCGCTTATAGTATATTGGCACTGAGTTTTGTGGGATTTATCGGAGCGTGGCCAGACGCAATGACTACTCTTTCTCTCACGATCGCAGCAATGCTTTTTTGCTTTGTCCTCGGCATTCCCTTGGGGATTCTCGCATCAAGAAACGATCTCATCGAGAGCATATTGCTACCCATTCTCGATACCATGCAAACTCTGCCTCCTTTTGTGTATCTCGTTCCCGTCGTTATGTTATTTGGAGTGGGGATGGTTCCGGGGACTATCGTGACTATCATTGCAGCGCTTCCACCCTTAATTCGTTTAACGAATGTCGGGATTCGCCAAGTTTCTCCTGAAGTTGTTGCCGGTGCTTTTGCCTTGGGTGCAACTGCTACTCAAGTCCTTTGGAGAATACAAATTCCTCTAGCCATGCCGACAATTTTAGTGGGAGCGAACCAAACAATTATGCGAGCGCTCTCTATGGTTGTCGTTGCTTCTATGATTGCTGTGAGAGGCTTAGGTATGATGGTATTGAGAGGAATCGGACAATTGAATATTGAATCGGCTATTGTGGGAGGAATCGGGATTGTAGCGATCGCTATTCTCCTCGATCGGTTTACCCAAGCTCTCGGTCAGCCTCAGAAAATTCCTTGGCAACAACGCGGCTTTATGAGTTTCCTATTGTCAATAGAAGGGAAAACAAGGTAATATGTCGCCCATCAAAAAGTCGCAAACCACAAGCAATATGACAAAATTTAAATCAAAATTTAAATTCTCTATTTTAGGAATTATTTTTTCGCTCTTATTTGTTGGAAGTTTGGCCTGTCAGCAATCCAACTCTATCGGAAACAATTCTTCTGAAGCAGAGATAACCCAATCTTCGGAAGATTTACCCGGGGCTGGCGTAAAAATTAAACCTGTCACTTACAATTTACCAGAAGGTCTTTTTCTGACTCAGATCGTCAACAAAGCCTTAGAAAAATTGGGGTATAAAGTCGAACCGACTTTAGAAGTTGAAACTGCTCTCATGTATATTGCGATGGCAAATGGAGATGCAGACTACACGCCAACTTTTACAGAGCGATTGCATAATGATTTTTATGAAGGAAGTGGTGGAGACGAACAATTTGTCAAATTGGGAGTCAGTATGCCCCAACAGATTTTTGGGTATCAAATTGATAAAAAAACTGCCGATAAATATAACATCACCAATTTAGAACAATTAAAAGACCCCAAAATTGCCCAATTGTTCGATCGCGATGGTAATGGAAAAGCCAATATAACGGGTTGTAATCCTGGTTGGGCTTGTGCTTTAGTCATCGAACACCACTTAGATGCTTATGAGTTACGAGATACGCTAGAACACGATCAAGGACAATATGTGGCTTTAATTGCCGACATGATTAATCGTTATAAAAAAGAGGAATCGGTCTTATTTTTTGCGTTTTTACCTTATTGGCTGGGTACGGTTTTAAAACCTGATGAAGATACCATTTGGCTAGAAGTTCCCTATACCGATTTACCGGAAATCCAAGGGGATGTTTCCGAAAAAGAGACAACAGTTGATGGCAAAAATCTCGGTTTCATTGCCGATCGATGGAGAACGATCGGCAATCAAGAATTTATTCAAGCAAATCCTGCGGCAAAAAGGTTATTTGAAGTAATTCAACTTTCTCGGGAAGACATCAGTATTCAAAGCCAGCGCATGCAAAAGGAAGGAAATAGCCCGAAAGATATTGAGCGTTATGCTAATGAATGGATTGAAAAAAATCAAGCAACTTTTGATGGTTGGATTAAAGAAGCCTTGCAGGAAAATTAATCAATATAATGTTTCGATGGATAAACAATTGCGAACTGGTGACTGGTTCGATGTGCGTTCCCTTGCGTCTTACGCCGACGCGGGGTCGCATCGCTGGTGACTGATAACTGATTTAAAGCCATCCTTTTTTCGCTTTGGCGATTTTGGGGGGGTGAACGGGTTCTACGTCGTAAAATGTGCCCAACCCTTCGTATTCTGCTAAATAATCCGACTCGTAAAGAGTGCGGACGCGATCGCGAGGGCGATCGATATTGACTTGAATGGGTAAAGTTGCCCCCGTTTCATCGAGAAGGAAGCGATCGGCGAGTCGTTTGGACTGTTCGATATTGCTCAATTCTAATGCCAAATCTTTTAATAATTTTAAGTAGGTTTGATGGTCGATCGCTTCGGTAGCAAAGCGATGAATTTTCACGCGTACTTCTTGTTTTTGGCTGTGGAGAAAGCCACCGATTTGATGTAGTTGTTCGTAGTCGGAGGCTTCTCCAGCAAGGAGGGATAAGGTTGTAAAAATGGCTTCCCGTCGCCGTCCTTCCATGCGATCGAAATAGTGAGTGCGATCGCACATTTCTAAAAACTCTCGTAAGACCGATCGCGCGACATTTTCCACCTGCGATCGCAAATCTGCGGAGATTTCCGAACTTGTGGGATCGACTTGACACAATAAATCTACAAGAGGGCGATTCCATTGTTCGATTTTTTGAGCAATTTCTTTCTTTTTCAAACCCCAGAAATAGGAAATTAAATGAGAAACGACGATAGCTTGAAAGGGATACAAAACAATACTATCTGCTGGATAGGTAAAAATATAATCTGGTGCGTAGTCGGGAATATTTTGTAAGGTTTCGCGATCGCTTTGGTGGGCGATAAAAAAGGAAGTTGCGACTCGAGGACCGATTTCGCTGGCAGATTTCAACGCCCGGGCATGGAAAAATGACCAACTGGGGGGCGGTGCATTGTGCCCCAAAATCGATCCCAATGCGTAACGCGTGCGGCGTTTCATATGAGCATATTTGCCATGTTGGAACTGGAAGAAATGCCAACCCGCAAACATTTCTTGAATCATTTCGGCGGCTTTATGAGCCTGTTCTTCTGGGACTCCATCTACATATCCTGTGTAGACGAAATCAAAGTTTCCCCCGACTAATTCAGCACACATTCTTTCAATTTCAGAAATGAGTTTTTTATCGCCGACAATTTCTTCAATCACATCTGGCAATCGTGCTAATTCTTGATAGATTTCTTGGGCGTATTCTGAAGAAATATCGCCGCGAATTTCGCCGATATAAGTATGTAAAGCCAATTGCCATTGTAGGGAAGCCATTGCAGCAAAAGTAGACCCCACGCACTCTTCTTCTGGTAAGTTGGTAATCCCCGCACCGGCTGCCGGATGGATGATCGCATCAAGTCCTCGGCCAATATTTCCTAATGGACTGGCTTCGATATTGGTAATGGCATAAATCCAAGGTGTTTTAGTAGCGATAAAATCTTGTAAATGCTGGGGTAAATCTTCCCGTAAGGTGTCGGGTTTAATGAGGGAGCGCAGTTCTTCTAAACGTGCTTTTGCTACAATGGTTGCGGCTAAATTGCGATCGCGATGTTGAATTTCTCGCTCAATTCGCGCAACGACTGAGGGCAAGCTAGCCAGTTCGTGGGTTAATTTAATAGTATCGGAAGTTCCCCCCGAATTCGAGTTCGCCACAAATAACGTTTTACTACTCGCAGAAGGAGGAATCGTATCCGACCCCGTAAAGCCATCTAAATTCATAATCGGGAGAGTATTTAGACAGAGCTTTCGCGCCATATTTCCCGCGATCGTATTGATAAGAAAAGAAGTTCCTGCTGCACCAGTAATCATCTGTTGTAGTGCTTGAATCCGTTGATGGCGTAAGGTTTCATTTTCTGTCCCCATCATTAAGCCAATGCCACTTTCTCCGGTGCGAAGTTTCACCGTACCATCATAAGATTTGGAAAATAATTTCTCGGTGTTTTTCCGTAAGGCTAAAGGTTGAATAACAATAATTTCTTCCCCGTATTTATTGTAAGGACAGGGAATTGATTGATTCTCTAAATCTCGATATTCAATTTTGAAAACTTTGAGGGGGGCTAAACGTTCTCGGCGAATATCTGTGTGAATATAGGCCTCTGTTTGGTTCTGTTTTTCAACACTAATCAAGGGGATTTCGCGACCGCGATAGATATTGAATAATTTGACCCGACCATCGGCACTAACCTCGACGATTTCACCGGGGAGAACGTCGTAAATAGGAGCAACACCTTCAGTAATATAAGCAGTTGCTTGTAGGTCTTTTAAAAATTTAACCTCTTGAGCAATTTTATCAGCAATTTCGATTTTTCCTTCGGTTAGAGATTCGGGATTTAAGAGAATAACTTGCTCTTTCAAGGCATTTTCTTCAGAAGCGGAAAGAAAGGAAACGCGGTTATAGTTCTTCAGATCGTAAGATTTGGGAATATAAAAGATGAGTTCTCCGCCTTCTTCCCCTCCGCGTTCTGTGCCTCCACGCAACATATTAAAAGTCCCGCCACTTAATAACCCGTGACTGGGTTTGCCAAGAGGAGTAAAAGATTGGAAAGTAAACTTATTTTCTGGGTTGGAATATTCAAAAATGCGGGCGACGAGGGCGGAAGCAATTGTAGTTTGTTGCGCTCCTGCTTGTGCCATTGTTGTCGCTAAACCTAACAATTCAGCAATTTTTTCACTGGCTAAAGATTGTTTATCATCTCGCAAAAAACCCTGTTGTAAAAATTCTTGGATCGGTTTGCCATTGTTATTACAAAAGATAATAATTTTATCGTTCAGTTTAACTTGTAGTTCTTTCTGGGCAAATTGTTCTCCTAATAAATAATGCCCGATATAACCGCTACTGTCGGCCATTGCGATATCGCTATCGAGATAATCTGGATCTACATAAGCGAGACGGTGTAAAGCAGGGGCAAGGCGATCGCTGCGGAGATGTTCGTAGAGAAAGCGTTTGAGGGCGGGTTCGACACAGGAATCGGAGTTGGAAGAAAAGCGAAATCCTTCGTAGCTTAAAAACTTTTTGTATCGGGACGCATCATTGATATCGCCATTGTGAGTGTCAGAAAAGATGCTTTCTCCGAGGTCGCGATCGCGATCTTCAAAGAAAAGTTGTCCCTCTTGACTGAGTTGATAAATTCTGATCTTGGGCAGCGTCAAACATTCTTGATGAGGGTGGGCATTACTTTCAGAATACATATCCCCTTGGGAGGCTTGACGAACGTGAGTTTCCCAATTAGTTACAAATTCTGTGTTCTTTAAATCTACACGATTTAAAAGAGTCTCCCAAGTTTTTAGTAAATCTCCTCCATCCCGAGAGACTTTAACCCCTGTTAATGCTTCGGTTTGAATGCGGGTGGTGACTTCAGCCATTTCTGCATGAGAGAGTCCGCGATCGCTGCGATCGCATTCCTCCACGAGGTCTAAGATGGCATTGAGGGAAATCGCCCCGATCGCCATTCCTGCGGCATCGTAGCCGGCTTTGGTACTTTTCTTGGAGCAATCTTCAGCCAGTGCCGTCGCGTAGGTCGTGCGATCGTGCAATGTCGCTTGAATCATATTGCTCGGGCGCACTCGATAAGTTCCTGTTTCCGGGTCTTTGGTAAAAAACAGGTGTTCGATTTTAACAGGACTCAGAAAAACGTTGAAGTTACGGCACATGAACAAGTATCAAGTATCAACAGGTTGATTGGATATGCTGAATTGAGTTCCGCATCTCTGCTCCCTATCGGGAACGCTAACACGAACGACTTCAATTATCAATTATCAACGATGAATTATCAATGCGCGATCGAGGGTTATGCCTTTCTTGCTTCTTTGCTATCTCAAACAAGCATAATTACTTAATATCGGGAGTTGACAAGGCTCGTTTTTTGTGTAACAAGATATGATGCGATCGTGACTCAAAGCAAAACCATAAGAATTATAAAGATTATTTGGTTTCATACACTACCGTTTTATGTTTATAATTGACTTAGATAGCAAGAGCCGCTATTAGTCTGCTGGAAGAGTTTTTAGGAGGCATTTGTAGGAGGATGTATATGACAAAAAACTTGGTCAACTTGACTCTCTTATTAGTGAAAGAAGATATCGACCAAATTCTTGCAGAACAGCCCGATCGCATCCAGAAAGATTTTCTTAAAAGAGATTTATTTCCGGATTTAGTTGCTTATGTCTTAAGTCGAATTCCTAACAACTATACTGTATTTGAAGAAGGAAAAATTCCTCCCATTCAATCCTATCTTCTGCACGAATCGGCGGAACGACAATTAGCTCGAGAAACAATGGTTCGTCAAGGCATTTATTTTGTTTTGGAAAAGAGTTGTAATAAAGCTCTGCCGACAACCCATCTAAAAAAGAATAAAATTCCTCAGTTATCGGTGTAGGGGAGAGAAGCAGGCAACAAAGTTAAAGCATAATATTAGCTCATAATATTAACGCACGATTTGGCGCATATAACGTCCCCAGAGTTGTGCTGCTTGGGAACTACTACCACGAGTGGGAGAATTATTGTCATTGCCCAGCCACACTCCAGTTACGAGTTGGCGTGAGGGGATGTAACCAACAAACCAGAGATCCACAGCGCGATCGGTCGTCCCGGTTTTGCCGGCTTCTCCCCAGCCGATCGCGGCACGTCCTCCGGTTCCGCCTTGGATGACTCCTTGTAATAAATTGGTGAGGGTTTGTGCAATCGTGCGAGAAATGGCTTGTTGAGTAGCATTCCTGTCCCGAGCAAAATCGTAAATAATGCGACAGGTTTGGAGATTATTGGGATCGGTACAGTCGCCACTATCGAGAATGCGCCGAATGGCATGGGGACGATGCCATAATCCATTATTCGCCAATGCCCCATAAGCCCCCGTTAACTCCAAGACATTGACCTCGCTTTCTCCTAAAACCAATCCCGGTGAGGCGCGTAATTGAGATTTAATCCCCAAGCGTTTTGCCATCGCGATCGTTTCGTTTAAGCCAGCATCTTTCATCACTCTTAGGGCGACCGCATTTTCCGACTGTGCCAAGCCGCGATACATATCAATATTACCGCTACTGCGCTCGCAACCCCGATAGCGCTGTCCCAGCCATGAAACAGGGGTGCAAGCATAGGTTTTATCGGGGGAATTTCCTTCTGCGATCGCTGCCGCATAGGCAAAAGTTTTAAAGGTCGATCCCGGTTGTCGTTGTGCTTGGGTTGCCCGGTTGAACTGACTTTGAGCATAATTCACTCCCCCTACCATAGCCAAAACTTCCCCAGTTTTACTATCGAGAGTGACGATCGCCCCCTGTTGGAAATTCAAGCGCGATCCGTCTCCTTCCACGGCATTTTTTAAGGCTTTTTCGGCTTCCTTTTGCTTGGCAATATCTAACCCCGTCTCAATAATAAAATTGCCTTCTCTTGCCAGTGTTTCCCCTAATAATTCCTGAATTTCTGTAAAAACGTAGCTATAAAAATAAGGGGCAATAGTGCTGGATAGCGCTTTTTCGGCTTCCGGACTGACTTCGATGCGCGATCGCCGCGCCCGAGTCGCTTCTTCTTGGGAAACCATCCCCAGTTGTGCCATGCGAGTCAGAATGCGATCGCGCAACTGTACCGCCGTTTCGTAATCCTGCACCGGATTATAACTATTGGGGGCGGGTAAAATTGCCACCAAACTTGCCGCTTCTGATAGGGTTAAATCCGCCGCCGATTTATTAAAATAAAACCGGGACGCATCTTCAAACCCATAACTGCCAATTCCCAAATAAACGCGATTCAAATAGGTTTTTAATAATTCATCTTTGCTATAAAAAGTCTCTAATTTCAAAGCCACGATCGCCTCGCGAATTTTCCGCCCCGCCGTATTCGATCGCCCAGTATATTCAGGATATAAACTCCTTGCTAACTGTTGGGTAACCGTGCTTCCTCCTTGGGCAATACCTTGTCTTTGAATATTAATAATTACCGCCCGCAAAATTCCCAAAGGATCGACTCCCATGTGCCAATAATAGCGACTGTCTTCCGAGGCAATCACAGCTTTGGGAAGATAGGGAGAAAAATCACCTAAACGCTTGAGTTCCCGATGGGCATCAGTACGCAAAGGACGCAGAGGAGTTTGTCCGTCCCGGGCGTTAATCACCACAGGACCTTGCACCCCCAAAGGTAAGGGATGAATGGGAATTTTCGTCCATTCTAAGAGAATTAATGCCGTAATAATTCCCGTAATTCCACCGACTCCATAGAGACTGTAACGCAGGAGGCGTACCCATAAAGGGGGCGGATTGTGAAATTGAATGCGAACCCCATTGGCTAATTCGGGAGGACCGAGAGTCAAGACATCCCCATGACGAAGAAAAAGAGCATCCAAGCGCCTTCTTTTGATATAAACTCCGTTGGTTGATTGTTCATCTCGGAGGAGAAAATTATTTGGATGCTTGCGATCGCGAGTCAAAGATAAATGCACTTGACTCACCACGGGATTTCGCACCACAATATCGCTTTGACGAGAACTTCTCCCTAAAGTATATTTATCGCCAATTAACGGATAAATATCAGCTTGGTCGGCATTTTCTTCCTGTACCCACAACTCTGGAACCCTCGCCCCCGGTTTGAGGGCAAATGCCGTATTAACCTGCGCCTGAATGGTTTGGGCAATTTGGGTGAAAATTTGGGTAACAGGGTTATTAGCCATTTGTTATTGGTTACTCGTTATTGATTATTTCTTTCCTCGGTGGAGTTTGAAAAAAGGCCGCATATAAGAGAAAAGCAATGCCTATATTAATGAAAGTATCAGCCAGATTGAACACGGGAAATTGAATCAAACGAAAATCGAGAAAATCCACAACGTGACTGTAGAGAAAACGACAAACTCCATTCCCGATCGCTCCTGATAAAATTAACCCATAGCCGAGTTGTTCGACGAGTCTCATGGGAGGACCTGACCACGCAAAAACTATCAGTCCCAAACTCACGAACAAAGAAAGCCATCGCAACCAGTCCGCCCCCCCACTAAAGAGACTGAAGGCGGCTCCGGTATTAACCACATAGGTAAAATGAAAAATTCCGGGCAAAATGGGAATGGTCTCGCCAAGGTTAAAGCCATTCATTACCCAATATTTACTCAGTTGGTCTAAAGTTAGCCCGATGAGGGCAGCGATCCAGAAGAAAAGATTTTTACGCAAATTGCCGCGTTGCGATTTCATAAATTTATCAAGTTCAGATTGGGCAATGCTTATTGTAGACGAGGAGTTGAGAGTTTTAGAGGGAAAAAATCTGTAAAAATTCGCGCTGTTGAGAACTGAGATTCTCGGTTTTTGGAGACTTTGAGGCAAAATACCCATGCCAAAATCACAGGTAAAAAATGAATTTTAGCCTTAGCAGCCACTCTTCCTCCAGTTGGGATGTTGTGTCCCGTTATCATCGCCGATCGCCCATAAACGATTCTCTTTTGGAGATACTTCGCGATCGGGCTGCACGTTCCCATCATATGGCAAAAAGGTGGCTTAAATCGTACCGGGATCGGGCTTGTGCAATTGACCGATCCATGCTTTTCCCGTCTTGCTGATTGGGCATTGCATCGCCTTTATTGCTAATACCAATATAATTGGCTTGGATTGCGCTGCGAACGCCGCTCTCGGAATAACCTTCAGATCGCAGTCAAATCGATTATTATGAGTTGACAGGCATTTAGTCTTCATTTTTCAAAAAATTAAGTTTTATGAACAAGGAAAAAGTTATTTCCCGCGAATATAAAATCATGTTAAAAGCCGAAAAATTTCGGGGAGAAACAACCAAAATCCTCTCTGCTTCAACTCTTTTTTGGCAAGATTTTCAAACCCGTATTGCTCAGATTGTTCCTGAAATTGAAGGGAATCTCAATCAGATCGAAAAGAACCGAACGATCAAGTTTTACGATACAAAAGAACGATTATTAAGAACGAGTAACTATGTATTTCGAGAGCGAATCGATCTGGATGAAAAGTCAAGGGAAGTAACACTAAAATTTCGTCATCCCGATCGTTATATTTCTCAAGATAGAAATATGGATGCTCGCAAAAAGAATAAAGGTAAAACTAAATTTGAGGAAGATATCAAGCCCGGATTTTTGAAACGCTACAGTTTTTCTACAAAACAGGAGATTTCCGAATTTGAGGAAGATATCAAGCCTGAATTTTTAAAGCTCTACAGTTTTTCTACAAAACAGGAGATTAACGATGGTAAAACTCTCAAGAATTTAGGGGATGTTAGCAATTTTTATCCCGATATTGAAACCAAAATCGATGGATTCAAAAAAGATAGAGAAATTGTTTTAGTGGGAGATTTTATTGCCCGAGAAGCTGTCATTACTGATGCTAAATTCACTATCCGAAAATCACCGCTTGTTAAAGCTGAATGTGCTTTGATTGTTTGGTGCGATCGCAAAGGAGATCCTCATAATCCTTTACTGGTTGAATTTAGTTTTAAATATGAAGATGAGAAGGAAGAATATACCGCTAAAATGGCCCAACGGGCTTATGAGGTTTTTCAAGAATTAACAAAGATGGGAGATTGGATCGATCGCAACTCAATGACGAAAACTGCTTATGTTTATCATTTAGATTCGTAACAATATTCCGTAACAATATTTCGTAACAATATATTGACTTTATCCCGATGATGCGATCGCGATCGCGCATAATAGAAGTGAAGTCATTAAAATAAAGGTAGATCGTGAACATTGCAGAATTTGATACCTTGGCCGATTTTTTATCGGGATTAGGTCAAGCAGAACTGGCAAAGCGATTAAATGTTTCTGAGTTAATGCTCCAAGAAATGAGTAAAACCTCAGATTTTGGGCGTTGGAGTCAAGAGAAAGATCCCGAAGGGGTATCGTGGAAGTTTAACCCTAAAAAAAGCTATCTTCCTAATCTTGCATTTAGCGAAGAATCATAAAAGTGTCGAGGTAAAATTATGATTTATAAACATACGCAAATTGGCATTACTATCTTAGCGATTCTTGCCATCACTGCTGCTCTAATTGTAATTATATCAATTTTTGTCGGTAAAGAAGCACCGATTTGGATACCGATCGCAACAGTTGGCTTTCTCGCTATTATTGCCATTCTTTTCGGTACTTTAACTGTTGAAGTAGAAGCCGGAAAACTGCGATGTTGGTTTGGATTAGGTTTAATTCATCAAGAATTTAATCTTGCAGAAGTCACCGATGTAAAAATCGTTAAAAACCGTTGGTTTTATGGTTGGGGAGTTCGGCGAATTCCCGACGCATGGATGTTTAATGTATCGGGATTAGATGCCGTACAAATGGAATTTGCTTCAGGGAAAAAATTTCGCATCGGAACTGACCAACCTCGGAGACTTGAAACAGTAATTTGTCAAAATATGACTAATACTTAATTCAGCCTCTAATTTTCAATGAATTTAATGTTCGACTTGATAGCCCAATTCTGCTAATTGTAAGCGAGATTGTCGCCATTTAGGTTTGATTTTGACAAAGATTTCTAAGTATACTTTTCCTAAAATTAACTTTTGAATTTGCTCTCGGGCGGCAGTACCGATCGCTTTTAACATTCCTCCTCCTTTACCAATTAAAATCCCTTTTTGAGATTTTCGTTCGACGCTAATGGTGGCAAAAATGCGAGTAATATTTTCCTCTTCAATGACGCGTTCAATGGTAACAGCAACAGAGTGAGGAACTTCTTCTCGAGTGAGCAGTAAAATTTGTTCGCGAATGAGTTCTCCCATGATAAAACGTTCCGGACGATCCGTAACCAAATCTGGGGGATAATAATAAGGACCCGGTGCTAATTTCGCGATAATCTGCTGTTGTAAATTATCGAGACCTTCTCCTGTTAAAGCAGAAAATTTAGTGATTTGCCAATCCTTTTTTTCTTGTAATTGAGCGTAGCTTTCATCATGATTTTGGGTAGCACGATCGCTTTTATTTAATCCTAAAATTGTGGGAGTCTTGCTATTTTTAAGAAGATTTGCGATATAGCGATCGCCTCCTCCTGCGACAGTAGAACTATCCACGACAAACAATACTAAATCTACCGCTTCAATGGCCATTTTTGCATTTTTAACCAAAACCTTTCCCAGTTCGTGGTGAGGTTTATGAATGCCTGGAGTATCAACAAAAATAATTTGCGCTTCAGGAGTCGTTAAAATGCCCTGTAAGCGGTTTCTTGTCGTTTGGGCAACGGGAGAAACAATCGCCACTTTTTGCCCGACCAATTGATTCATTAAGGTAGATTTCCCTACATTTGGCCGCCCGACGATGCCCACAAATCCTGATTTAAACTCGGGAGGAGCTAAAGGAATTGCCGCGATCGCAGATTGTTGCTCAATATTCATTGATGGTTGTTCATTATTCATTTATTCATTGATAATTGATAAGCCGTCCAGCCACCATACTTAGAAACATCGGTATAGTTTCGTTCTTCAATAATTTCGCGAGGATATAGCATTGCGATCGCCTCGCCTCCTCCTTCTAAAGCAACAGAAAAAGGATAAAGATGAGGTGGTTCATTGGCTAATAGATATTCGTATTGTTCTTGTGTCATTTCATAGAGTTCCCCCGGAATCGAAATCCCACCTTCTGCGACTTCATAAATACCGGGATGTTTGTCTTCAACAGAATGCAGCCGATAGCAAGGCTTAGTTTTAACTTCTTTAATAAACTTTGTTTCGGCAATAGTTTGATGATCCGGTTGTCCTCGCAACGCCGAACCGCAAATAAAAACAAATTGGGACTCTGACATCGTTTTTTTGCTCCTTGGGCGTGCAGTTTCTCAAAAAATTGTAGAGTGTTATACATTAACCGATCGCATTCTACCTGTATACAGAAGACGTTCGCGTTAATCAAATCTTAACTATTTTGCCCCTAGACCATGACCCAAGCCGCGCAACCGTTGCCGACTTCTCTCCCACCTCAATACGATCCCTTACATCCCGAGGCTCGCGGGGTAAAATTGCGATCGCTGACTAAAAAATACGGCTCTGTCGTCGCCGTGGAAAATATCACCCTTGACATTCCCGCAGGATCCTACTGTTGTTTGCTAGGACCGAGTGGCTGCGGCAAAACAACCACCCTGCGGATGTTAGCAGGACACGAAGAGGTGACGGGGGGGCAAATTTTCATCGGCGATCGCGAAGTAACAGCCCTGCCACCCGCCAAGCGCAATACGGCGATGGTTTTCCAAAATTACGCCCTGTTTCCACATAAAACCGTTTGGGAAAATGTCGGGTTTGGCCTGAAAATTCGCGGCATGAAAGAACGCGATCGCACCATTATTATCGAGGAAATGCTGGATCTGATGGGAATGCAGGAATTTGCCCATCGCAAACCCCATCAACTGAGCGGCGGCCAGCAGCAACGTATCGCCCTTGCACGCGCTCTCGCAACCCGCCCCCAAGTCTTGCTCCTCGATGAGCCTTTAAGCGCCTTAGATGAGTCGCTGAGAGTAAAAACCCGGTGGGAACTGAAAAAGTTGCAAAAAAAGTTCGGTATGACCTTCGTGCAAGTCACCCACGCTCAAGATGAGGCATTTGCGCTCTCCGATCGCATCGTCGTCATGGATCGAGGACGGGTAGATCAAGTCGGGAAACCCGCCCAAATTTATAGCCATCCTGCTTCTCAATTTGTCGCCCGTTTTGTGGGCGATAACAACATTTTTGTTGGGGAAGTCATGGGGAGTTCAAGAGATGGCGATCGAGAGGTCATTACCCTCGAAGTTGATGGCATTGGTACGCTTTTAGCAACAGGTCATGCCGTCGCGATCGGCACAAAAGCAGCCTGTTGCGTGCGCTCCGATCTAATGCACTTACATCCTTATTCTCAATCTTCTCAATTTAACTCTAACTCTCTGCCTGCTCGCATTATTTCTGTTGAATTCACAGGTTATATTACTCGCGTTTCCCTACTCCAAGAAAGCAACGAAAAAGAGTTATTATATAAGACTCGAACCGAAGACTGGCTCGCTGAAGAGTATCAAGAAGGGCAATTGGTTCATCTCAGTTGGTCGCCAAATGAGTGTATTTTTCTGTCTCATTAAAAACAAAAATCAAAAGAAAGAGTAAGTTAGATCACTCACAATCAATAACCAAGAACAAGCAACTAACAACAAATAACAATGTCAAATCTTTCTCGTCGTAGACTCATGCAAACCGGACTTGCTGCCGGTGCTTTTCTAACCGCTAAAGGCTGTACTAATAATAGTTCGGAGACAACGAAAAAAGAAACACCAAGAAGTCCAGAACTCAATACCAATAAAATCAAAGATGTCACGCTGCGTTTTATCGGTACAGGGGTTTCCCAAATTAATGACGTTGCCGAGCAAATCCAAAAAGATCTCGGTTTCAAGGTCGATACGCGGGCGCTGAGTACAGAGGAAAATAATCAAATTGCTATTACTCAACCCAAACAATACGACATTTTTGATGGAGAATATTTCAGCTTACCTTTAGTAATTCCTTCTGGAAATTTACAACCGATTGACGTTAAGAAAGTCAAGGATTTTGATAAAATCGTTCCCATCTTTACATCAGGGGAATTATATGCAAATGCTCCCGTTAATACTTCTCAAGGCACTGCACCGCGAAAAGTCATGTTTCTCACAGGAGAAGACTCAAAAGAATTTTCAGAAACGCCGACAGATTGGGCAACTTTAATTCCCTTTCAATATAATGCCGATACCCTCGGCTGGCGACCGGATTTAGTCGGCAAAAAAATTGAATCTTGGGCGCAATTATTCGATCCGGAATTTAAAGGCAAAACCTCAATTTTAGATATTCCTTCCATCGGTATTATGGATGCGGCAATGGTCATTGAAGCGTCAGGAATTATGACCTTTGGCGACAAAGGAAACATGACCAAAGAAGAACTCGATCGCGTCTCCGAAATTCTCATCGAACAAAAGAAAAACGGACAATTCCGTGCTTTTTGGAAAACCTTTGATGAATCTGTTAATTTAATGGCATCAGGAGAGGTGGTTTTACAATCGATGTGGTCTCCTGCCGTAACGGCTGTACGCGCAAGGGGAATAGAATGTACTTACGGTCCCTTAAAAGAAGGATATCGCGGCTGGGGAGGCGGTATTGGTTTATCTCGCAATCTTTCTGGAATTGAATTAGATGCGGCTTATGAGTATCTGAATTGGATGTTAGATGGCTGGTTAGGAGCATTCCTCGGACGACAGGGATATTACAGCGCCACACCAGAAAATGCGAAGAAGTTTATGAAACCTTTTGAATGGGATTTCTGGTATGAAGGAAAGCCTGCGAGTGAGGACATTCTCGATCCATTTGGCAAGAAAATTGCCGATAAAGATGCCGTGCGCGATGGAGGCTCTTTTAACGATCGCTTGGGCAATGTTGTTTGTTGGAATTCTGTCATGGACGAACAAACTTATCTCGTGCAAAAGTGGAATGAGTTTATTGCTGCTTAACTGCAATTATTCGCTCAATATTAATTAAGGTCTGTCATCCCAGATTGTTCCCAATGATGCAAGCGAGGCAGAAGTCGCGGTACATTTTGACAGTACTCTAAGTAGGAATCCCCAAAGCGTCTTGCTAGTTGGGGTTCCTCGATTTTTAACATATAGACTGAATGGATCGAGAAGAAAAAAAGCGCCCATGCAAAATGAGCGATCGATAACAAGAGAAAAGCCTCTGCCATGAGAATCAAGACAACCCCAGAGATCATAGGATTGCGAGCATAACGATAGAGTCCGCTAACGACAAGTTTCTGAGGGGGATCCCACGGTGCTAATGTACCTTGGCCTTCAGTAATAAAACGATGAAGAGAACCGAGAAAAAAGACTAAACCACAAAGAAAAATAATCGCTCCGATCGCTTGAGCAAAATAATCAAGCGAGGTAGTCCCAAAGGTTAAAGTTAAATGAAATTTTTGTGCGAGTAAGGTTGGAATGACGATGGTTACGAGGAAAGGTAATGCCACAATAGCGAGAATATGGCGGAGGAATATAGGCATGGGTACAATTTAAAATAAACTCAAAATTAGCGAACGGCAAACAATTGGTTATTGGTTATTAGTTATTTGCTCATTGAAAGGGCAGAGATCGGCTAAAGTACAATTTTGACAATCGGGTTTACGGGCTTTGCAAACCGCGCGACCGTGATAAATAAGGCGAATTGACCAATTTTCCCAATCTGCTTGGGGGAGAAGTCGCATTAAATCTCGTTCGATTTTGATGGGATCGCTATGTTCTGTTAATCCCAAACGGTTACTCAATCGTTTAACATGAGTATCTACCGTTACGCCAATATTTTTGCCAAACCCGTGAGCGAGAACAACATTTGCAGTTTTCCTCGCCACCCCCGGAAGTTGCAGCAATTTATCCATATAGGGAGGCACTTCACTATTAAATTCGGTGATGATTTTTTGACAAGTGCCTTGAATATTTTTCGCCTTGTTGCGATAGAATCCTGTCGAACGAATGAGAGTTTCGAGTTCCTCGCGATCGCTTTCTGCTAAGGCTTTTGCATCGGGAAAACGAGCAAATAATGCTGGCGTGACTTTATTGACTCGTTCGTCGGTACATTGTGCCGAAAGCATGGTTGCAACAAGAAGTTGAACGGTTGTTTGATAACTGAGACTACAGGTTGCATTAGGATAAAGGCGCTTGAGACGAACGAGAATTTCCAGCGCCCTTTGTTGATGACTCGCCCACTTACGATTTACACTCACGGGTGTGGTTATTAGTTATTGGTTATTTGTTGTTAGGAAATTAGCTTTCCTTCTCTTCTCTAACTTTCACTGAGTTTTTTCGTTGCTTATTCTCTATTTACTGAAACAACTTTTGAATAACTTCAAGATTGATTGTATCGCGGACAATGAGAAAGACACCTAAGCCGAGAAGTAAAACAAAGCCCGATTGCATGATACTGTCTTGAATGCGATCTGGGAGAGGTTTACCGCGCAGTCCTTCGATGAGCAAAAATGCTAACTGACCGCCATCTAATGCCGGTAAAGGTAAGATATTTATAATCGCTAAATTAATGCTAATTAGCGCACCAAATTGGAATAAACTTCCCGCATCAGAACGAGCTAGACTCGCGCCAATTTCAACGATTTTCACGGGTCCAGCCACTTGATTGGCGGTTTCGCTAAAGTTACCAATGAGATGAGCAAATCCTTGAAATGTTAAGACGCTAAGGCGTTGAAATTCGCTGGCACCTGCGTTTAAGGCGGCGATAGGATTTTGACGCTTGTGGAATAATTCGCCGTTGGGAGAAAGCATTACCCCAATTTTCCCTTGACCGTCTTCTCCTTTTTCTGGGGTAACTTGGAGAGATAAAATTTCTTCCCCGCGTTTGATTTTTAAGTCGAGAGGGCGATCGGGAGATTGTTGGATTTTTTCCATTAACTCGGGCAGGACGTTTGCTGATGCTGCGAGTTTCTGAGAATCAATGCTTAAAATAATATCTCCCGCTTCAATGCCTGCTTTCTGTGCAGCCGTTACGGGTTCGGTGACGACATCCGCGATCGCGACTCCGGGTTGATAGTTAAACTCGGGGGATCCCACTGTGGCGATTTGAGCAGTCAGGAGAAAGTAAGCAAAAATGAGATTGGCAATTACCCCCGCGCTAATCACGATCGCTCGATCTAAAATGGGACGGTTGCGGAGTAGGTCGGGATCGTCGGGAGGAATGTCGCTATCGGGTTCGTCATCGGGAAATCCGACAAATCCTCCGAGGGGAAAAGCTCGAATCGCGTATTCGGTCTGAGATCCTTGGTATTTAAGCAATACAGGACCAAAACCGATGGAAAAGCGATTGACGCGAATATTTTGCAACCGTGCGGCGGCAAAGTGTCCGAGTTCGTGTACGACGATTAAGAGGGCGAGAACCCCGATTGCTGCCAAGACTGACATAGAATTTTTTGCTCATTCTGAACGCTTAACATACTATATTGCCACATTCTCTTCCTAACTGCCCGATATTTTGGAAAAAGCGATCGCATTGAGGGGTTAAGTTGTCGAGCTATCCTCTTGAATATCTTGGGTAAAACGCAGGCGATTGCTAAAGGGATCGAGAACTTCCATCACTTTCGCATTCCAAGGCGCAATTTCAATTCCGGGACGGTTATACCGATAGTTTTTTTGACTTAATTCTTGGTGATATTCTGCAATATTTTGCATATTAACAACGACAGTTGCTCCGGGACTGCAATCGCCGGAATGTTCGGATAAGTGTAAGATAATCTTTCCTCTTGAAACCTGCATATAAATTGGCGTATCGGGTTCAAATCGATGCTCCCAATCTACTTTAAAACCCAGAAAATTCAAATAAAATTCTCTGGCTTTGGCTTCATCAAATATTCTGAAAATAGGAATAATTTCTGCAATGTTGAGAGCAGTCATTGTTTTTGATAGAGTAACATTCTCTTTTTATCTTAATTTAGTTTTCTTGTACTGTCAAGGTTGTTTTGGATTTTCGGTTTGACCGAGAACAATAGGCAAAATATTTTGTTAAAAGTATAGCATTTCAGAATTAGCGATCGCTTATAGCTGCATAGCAATAAAGTTCGATAGAGATCGCGATTCTTAATTATCGTTAACTTTCTTTTTGTAATGATTTGTGAGATAGCCACATATCCATAAATGGTCTAGGAGACTTCAATCGCTTCCATAAAAATGCTGCATAAGCCTGTTTTTTTCGTTCAATTTTTTCGGCAGAAGCTCCAGAATTTAGCAGAGGTTGGAGAAAACAATCAGGAATTTTAGAAACGGCATCTTGAAGAACGGTGGTTGATAGTCTCCTCGCCAATTCATCATCCCAAATATCAAAATCATGTGCTTTGTCCCAAAAAATATGATGGTTCATTGCATATGGCATATTACGTGGAGAGTCTTCTAAAACAGCCGACCAATTGTATTGGAAAGGAAGAGCGGCTCCACCATCAATCAGCCAAATTTTGTTGTGATAAAACATCAAATTTGGATTCCAAACTGTGCGATCGACATTCATCACCAAAGCATCTAGCCAAAGCACTTTGCAAGCGAAATCTTCATCAATTGTCTCAATTTCATTAGGATGTATATCTCTGGCTTCTTGCAAGTACTGAAATCCTAGATTAATGCCATAGCTTGCTGTCAGAAGATCTAGAAATTCAGCTTCACGATTTTCACTCTCGATCGCAGCATCAATTAAGATCAGGGCTTGACACGGAACCCATAATCCCAGAGCCTCAGCCAGTGCAGCAACCACGATCTCTGCTACTAATGCTGATGTGCCTTGTGCCGCACCACGCAACTTTGTTAGAAAATAACCGGCATCTGTTTCAATGACTATGGGGCGAGAGCTTCCACGTTTCTCAGATGAGACAATACGCCGTGCTGTATAGATTGGGATGCCCTGATAAATTGATAAAGTCATTAAACAATGAGCAGTAGGCTCAAAAAATCGGGTTCAACTGCAAAAAATATAAGCAGAAATTTGCGATCTATTAACACTTTGAAACCAAGAGAATTATTGACCCGCGATCGCTGCCTTCCCTTCATCAGAAGTAACATAGCCCAAAAAGGCTTCTACGCTACTCGTTGGCGGTTGTTTATAAACATAGGCAAGCTCTCGCTGGTAGGGATAACTCGCGGCTTCTGGCGTGACTCCATCAATCGGAACAACGCGCACGGTGCGCTGATCGGCGACTTGATTAAACGTTGCGTAACCAATCCCATCTCTTCCTAGTGCTTGCAACATTCCTGTTGTTTCATCTCTGGGCATTATTTGAATATTAGAACTCGTGCCAAAATTGCCCCCGTTTAACACAATACTTTTAAAGGCTTGGTGAGTCCCGCTAATTTCCGGGCGGTTGAGAACGCGAATTTGTCCTTGTGTTCCTCCGACTTGCGACCAATCTGTAATTCGTCCGGTAAAAATAGCAACAATTTGCGCTTGAGTTAAACCGCGTTGAAAGGGGTTACGGTTGCTGACAACGATCGCGATCGCATCTCGTGCAATGGGAATACTCACCAATCCTTGCCCTTGTTCTTGAGGAGTTAAAGGGCGAGAAATGGCCGCAATTTCTGCCCTTCCAGATAAAACTGCTTCTAGACCCTTGCTCGTGCCTCGAGATTGCCACTCGACTCCGGCTCCTGGATATTTTTCCTCAAATTTTTCCTGTAACGCCTTATTAATTTGCGCCATACTCGTCGAGCCATCAACTCTCATAAAAGTGCCAGCCGGAATGGAAGGAAGAAGCGGAAAAGTTGTTCCCGGTGCTGAAGTTGTGATCGGAGCCGTTGCCGGAGGCGGGGCATTGGGAGCCGTTGCCGGAGGATTGGCAGATGGAGGACTTTGAGTCAGATTACTGGATTGCCTGCGAGTCAACCACCAAAATCCCCCTCCTAAAATCCCCGCAGTCATTAAAAGTGCCAAAATGAGAGGAATCGTTTCATTTTTTTGGGACATGATTGCAATTTAACTTTCGGCATTGCTTCTTCCCAAACCTTAACATCAATTTGAATACTTTCAGGATACGAGAGAAGACTTCTCCTCGCATCCTATTTGTCAATGAAAATATTAACTAAAGTAAGAATTGTTGAGAAGTCCAGCCTCAATTCCGACTAAAGCAGCGAGAATATCTGTGCTGTTTTCAATACCAATAAGAGCACGACCGTTTTGGCTGCCACTTCCTTGAGTAAAGGTGAGATCATCGTAACTCAACGCTCCCCTTAAATCGAAACGGTCTTCATTGAAATCGAAGTCAAAGATGGTATTCAAACCGGAATTCGCTTCTAAGACAAAGGTATCGGCACCACTACCACCATAGAGACCATCCCAACCCGATCCGCCTTGCAAGGTATCGTTCCCATCGTTACCGTACAATAAATCGTTTCCTGCCTGTCCAGAGAGCAGATCGTGACCTTCCGATCCATTGAGAACATCATTACCGCTTTGACCGTAGAGAATATCATTACCCAACCCACCAAAGAGGCGATCGTGGTCGCTGCCGCCGTCAAGGTAGTCATTGCCCGTGCCACCTTTGAGAGTATCGTTACCTTCACTGCCATAGAAGGCATTGTTGCCATCTTCTCCGTCAAGGTCATCGTTGCCGGTATTGCCTTTAAGAAGGTCGTTATCAAATCCACCTTTGAGGGTGTCATTGCCGGCACCCCCGTCGAGGGTATCATTCCCCCGATCGCCGAGGAGAAGGTCGAAGCCGAGATCCCCGAATAAGCGATCGCGATCGCGTCCTCCATCCAAGGTATCGTTACCACTGCCACCGTAGAGACGATCGTCGCCATATTGGCCGAAGAGGGTGTCATTGTCATTGCCACCGGCGAGAGTATCGTTACCGTCTTGACCTTCTAAACGGTCATCGCCAGCATCTCCTTTGAGGTTATCGTTACCGCTACCACCATCAAGGGTGTCGTTGTCGTCTCCGCCTTCTAAACGGTCGTTGCCGGCATCTCCGTAGAGAAGATCGTTTTCACTGCCTCCATAAAGATCGTCGTGATTATCGCCACCATAAAGCAGGTCATTCCCCGCATCTCCCCAGAGGCGATCTTTACCGCTTTCTCCTTCGAGGGTATCTTCGCCGGCACCTCCCCAGAGGCGATCGCGGTCGGTTCCCCCCCAAAGATGGTCATTTCCGGCATCTCCTTGGAGGCGATCGTTGCCAGCATCGCCGTAGAGTTGGTCGTTATTGTCGCCCCCTTCAAGGATGTCATGATTTAAACCACCGTAAAGGAGGTCGTCTCCGGCATCTCCTTTCAGGCGATCGTTACCTGCTTCGCCATAGAGTTTATCGTTATTGTCTCCCCCTTCGAGGCTGTCATTGTTTAACCCGCCGTAAAGTTCGTCATTTTGATTGCCGCCGTAGAGTTTATCATTGCCGCTACCGCCAAAGAGGGTATCGAGGCCGTCTTGACCGTAGAGGCGATCGTTATTTTCGTCGCCGTAAAGTTGGTCGTTTTCGCTTCCTCCTTCGAGGAGATCGTTACCGGTTCCGCCATAAAGTTGGTCATTTTCGCTGCCACCGTATAAGCGATCGCTGCCGTCGTTACCGTAGAGGGTGTCCATGTCGGCATCGCCGTAGAGGATGTCGTTATGTTTACCGCCGTAGAGTTTATCGCGTTGGTCGCCGCCAAAGAGGGTATCTGCGCCATCGTCTCCCCAGAGGGTATCTTGACCGCTTCCTCCTTCGATATAGTCGCGATCGCCGTCGCCGTGAATTTCGTCGGAACCTTCGTTACCCAAGAGGCGATCGGTACCGCTTCCGCCCCAGATTTTATCGTGGAGGTCTCCGCCTTCTATGGTGTCGTTACCGGCGTTACCGTAAAGGGTGTCGCGATCGCCGTTACCGTAAAGGGTATCGTTGCCGGCACCGCCTTCGATATAGTCGTTACCGCCGTTGCCTTCGATGTAATCTTGACCTGCGTCACCATAGAGGCGATCGTAGTCATCTTGTCCGTAGATGCGATCGTTACCGGTACCGCCCGAAATTTGGTCGTCACCGCGACCGCCTTCGAGGGTGTCGTTGCCGGCATCTCCCCAGATGCGATCGTGACCTAAACCGCTATCTCCGGCTACGAAGTCATCGCCACCGCCGGCGTGAATGTCGTCGCTTTGGTCGCCGCCTCGGATGTAGTCGGCATCGCCAGTCGTGGTGTTACCCACTAAGTCACCCCAAATGGTGTCTTTTCCTTGGTTGCCGAAGATTGTATCTTTGCCAAGGCCGCCGATGAGGCGATCGCTGTCGTATTCGCCGTAGAGGGAGTCATTGCCGCGGCCGCCTTCGAGGGTGTCGCCGCCAATATCTCCCGTGAGAATGTTGTTTTCGGCGTTACCGATGATGCGATCGCCGCGTTTGGATCCGGCGACGTGGCGGAAGTTGCTGAGTTCATCGTTACCGCCAAACCCGTCTTTGGCTTTGCCGGTGGTGAGGTTAACATCGACTCCTCGGCGATCGCGACGATAGCTGACGGTATTGATGCCGTCGCCACCATCGAGGGTATCGTCGCCGCCACTGCCAATGACGGTATCGTTACCGAGTCCGGCGAGGATTTCGTTATCTTCGGCGTTACCGATGAGGAAGTCGCTATAGTCGGAACCGATAATATTTTCGAGGTTGCGGAGGGTGTCGATAGTGCCGTAACCATCGTAGGCTGTGCCGTTATTGATGGCGAAGTTGGGTTCTAGGTCGATGTAGTAGGAGTCGGGGTTTTTGTTGTTGACGTGATGGTTGCGGCGTTGGCTGCGATCGTTGTTATAAGCATCCAGTTGTCAATATTGACGGTTACGCCGTTGTAAGCGGTGCCGTAGTTGTTGGGGAAATAGATAGTTTCGGGGGAGGTATGATAGCTGACGGTATCGATATCTGCGCCACCGTCGATATAGTCGTTTCCTTGTTCTCCCATGAGGAAGTCATCGCCAGTCCCGCCATACATTTCGTCGTCCCCGAGGCGACCGTAAAGTTGGTCGTTTTCGCTACCGCCGTCTAAGAGGTCGTTACCGGTACCGCCGTCAAGATAGTCAATGCCTGCTTGTCCGTAAATTTTGTCGTGTCCGCTTTGTCCGAAGAGAAGGTCATTTTCGCTACCGCCGCAGATGTGGTCGTCTCCCGTACCTCCGTAGATGGTATCGTTTTCGCTACCGCCATCTAGGAAGTCGTTATCGGCGTTGCCTTCGATGTAGTCATAACCGGAGTTTCCGTAGATGGAGTCGTTACCCGTTTCTCCATAGAGGCGATCGTTACCGCTACCGCCTTCGAGGATATCGTTGCCAGTGCCACCATAGAGAGTATCTGCACCTGCATCGCCATAGAGTTTGTCGTGACCATCATTTCCTTTGAGAAGATCGTTGCCATCTTCTCCATGCAGTTCGTCATCTCCTAGACCACCGATGAGAGTATCATTGTCTGCACCGCCGTAGAGAGTATCATTTCCTTCGTCTCCATAGAGTAAGTCGTCTCCATCTTCTCCATGCAGATAGTCATCTCCTACATCGCCAACAAGAAGATCGTTATCTGCACCGCCGTAGAGAGTATCGTTTCCTTCCTGTCCATAGATTTCATCATCTCCATCTTCACCTCGCAGATCGTCATCCCCTACATCCCCGAAGAGAGTATCTTTACCTGCACCACCATAGAGACTATCATTTCCTTCCTGTCCATAGAGTCGGTCATTGCCATCCTCACCTCGCAGGTCGTCATCTCCTACGTCCCCGATCAGGAGGTCATTACCTGCACCACCATAGAGACTGTCATTTCCTTCATGTCCATAGAGTTCATCGTTACCATCTTCACCTCGCAGATCGTCATCACCTCCCCAACCGAAGAGAGTATCATTCCCTGCACCGCCATAGAGACTGTCGTTAGAATTATCTTCATTCCCAGCATCTAGGAAATCATTACCATTTTCACCATAGAGGGCATCTGTACCCTCTTCTCCGAAAAGGCGATCATTCCCATCTCCGGCATAAATAACATCATTATCTTCTGCACCCATGATCCGATTGTCGGATGAGTTGCCATAGAGGGTGTCATTCCCTGCTTCACCGTAGAGGTTTTCTGCCCCAAAGGACTCCGGTAAACTTAAAAAATCATCATCCGCTGTCCCAATATTTGGGTAAATACTATTGAAAGGAATTTCTACAGATATCTTGTTGAATAGAGGTTCTTCACCACCATTAAACATTGCATACAATTGATTAAAAGGTATACTTAATTCAAGATCGGATAACCCTAAACCACGACGCAAGTTATTTATTATTTCAAGATTAAGAAAATCCATCTGAAAGCTCAAGAAATCTGGAGACCATTCTGGCAAATCAATGAGGTTTCCACTGATATTGACATTCTTGATGATTGGGGTCTACCGAAGTTGTTGTGCTAAAAAGAGATAAATAGTACAGTAAAAATGA
>NZ_JCAMRX010000054.1:0-42018 GCF_059821285.1 Spirulina sp. LEGE 11439 | reverse complement strand
ATTTTTATCAAACCCTCTTCCCATGCCTTTTTGCAAGTTTTGTCCTGTACTGAGCTCATCGCTAACTCTTGGCTTTTTCTGCGGGCAGGGTAATTCCCAATCGCTGTTGCAGTGCCTCAATGACTTCTTCGGCAGACTTTTGACCGAAATTTTTGATTTCCAAAAGGTCTTCTTGAGAGTAATCAAGGAGATCGGCAACAGAGTTAATTTGCGCCCGTTTGAGGCAGTTGTATGCCCGTACTGAGAGGTGTAACTCTTCAATAGGAATTTGGCTGGTGGGATCTTCGCTGTCTTGATCGTCTTCCTGGATCTGCTCGAGGGTTAAATCCTTGAGGGGATTAAACAGTTCCACTACAATCCCCGCCGCTTGAGAAAGAGCTTCTTCGGGTTTGATACTGCCATTCGTCCAAATGTCGAGAGTTAATCGATCTTTGGGAATTGCACCATCGATAATGGTATCTTCTACCGCATAATTCACTTTGCTGACAGGCATGAAAATCGCATCGATTTGTAGGAAATCCAGAGAAGAAACTTCATCCTTCGTGCGATCGACTGCTCGATAGCCTTTTCCTCGTTCAATGCGAAACTCCATTTCCAATCGCGCCCCTTCGGCCAACGTCGCGATATATTGATTGCGATCGACGATTTGAACTTCTGAGGGTAAATCGAAATGTGCTGCTGTCACCGTCCCCGAATCATTGGCCACCAATCTCCCGATTTGAGGAGTTGTGGCAAAACTTTGAAAGACGATTTCCTTCATATTGAGAAGGATTTCTAAGACATCTTCACGAACTCCCGGAATAGTATCGAATTCATGATTAGCCCCAGCAATGCGAACGGCAGTTGCGGCGGCTCCTTCTAAGTTAGCCAGCAAGACTCGCCGCAAGGCATTACCAACGGTTGTTCCTTGTCCTCTTTCTAAGGGTTCGAGGACAAATTTGCCATATTGGCTTTGATTTTTTTGCGTCTTGGACTCAACGCATTCAATTTGAAATTGCGCCACGGCCTGTTACCTCTCCTGTTTGTCGTTGTCCCTGGGACTCTACATTGAGATCGATGAATGGCAGGGTGTTTGTGCCTTATCCTTTCGACCTTTCAGTAATTGTCAATGCGATCGCGGACTCTAAACTCGACGACGTTTAGGGGGACGACAACCATTATGAGGAATGGGAGTCACATCGCGAATGAGGGTAATTTCCAACCCGGAAGCTTGTAAGGCACGAATGGCTGTTTCCCGTCCGGCCCCAGGACCGCTCACCATGACTTCGAGTTGGCGCATTCCTTGCTCCATCGCCCGCCGCGCAGCACTATCGGCGGCAGTTTGTGCGGCGAAAGGCGTTCCTTTTTTCGCGCCTTTAAAACCGCTCGATCCCGAAGAAGCCCAAGAAATTACATCGCCTTTGGTATCGGAAATCGTTACGATTGTATTGTTGAACGTAGAGGTAATGTGAGCGATTCCATTGGGAACATTCCGTTTTGTTTTTTTCGCTCCGCCTTTCTTTGTCGGTCTTGCCATGTTATTGGGGTATCGGTAATGGGTAATGGGGGTGGATTATAGGGAATTATTTTTTGGCGCTGGCCTTTTTCTTTCCAGCGATCGCCGTGCGCCTGCCGCGTCTGGTGCGAGCATTGGTACGAGTTCGCTGACCGCGCACGGGCAAGCCCTGGCGATGGCGGCGACCGCGATAGGTGCCGATATCGATCAGGCGCTTGATGTTCATGTTTTCCAGCCGTCTCAAATCCCCTTCGATTTGATAATTGGCCTCAATACACGACCGTAAGGCGGTCACATCTTCGTCGCCGAGATCTTTAACTCGAGTATCGGGGTTGACTCCTGTTTTCTTTAAGATTTCTTGAGAGCGCGACAAACCGATTCCATAGATATAGGTAAGTCCAATTTCGACGCGCTTGTTTCGAGGAAGATCTATTCCTGCTATCCGTGCCACGGTTTTTTCTATTACTCCGTAAAATGAGAATATTGAAGATGCCTACAAAAGTTAGGACGATAAATTGAGAGAATGAGTAATTCTAATGAGTAATTCTTAGGTTCTATCCCTGTCTTTGCTTGTGCTTGGGGTTAGAACAAATCACCATCACTCGACCGCGCCTACGAATGACGCGACATTTTTCACAAATTTTTTTGACTGATGCTCGAACTTTCATGCCTTTTTTTTTGCCACACTGCAAGCTCTTAATTATATCAATAATTGCTAACTTTAGCAAGTCTAAAAGCCAAGATTGGTAAATTGCGTCTCGATGGATTTGAGTTGGTTATTTTGGGCTGTAGGCAAAGGTTAGCCATTCGAGACATACCAGAAATACCAACGTCATCAGACTGAAGCTGCATTTGCATGAAATGCGCTATTTTTTTCGGAGGCGATAGGTAATGCGTCCTTTGGTTAAGTCGTAAGGGGTCAGTTCAACTTTGACGCGATCGCCGGGGAGAATTTTGATGTAGTTCCGACGGATTTTTCCGGAGATATGAGCTAAAACATTAAACCCATTATCCAAATCAACGCGGAACATGGCATTGGGAAGTGATTCCGTAACAGTTCCCTCCATTTCAATTAAATCTTGTTTAGCCAATTGACTTCGATCCTCAATGATGTTTTTCTTTAATTAATCTTAGCAAAAATTCACGAAAATCCCATTAAACACCGACGATCGCAATCAAGGATTGGCGAACTTCTTCGAGAGAGCGATCGCCATTTACAGAATGCAAATTCCCTTGTTTTTGATAGTAATCAATCAAAGGTGCGGTTTTTTGTTGATACACTTCCAAGCGATTGCGAATCGTTTCGGGATTGTCATCTTGAGAGCGACCTCGTGCCACCAAGCGATCGACCAAAATTTGTTCGGGGACTTCCAAATTGAGAACTTGCAAGGAATTGCCCTCGAGTTGGGACAGTAACTCGCCTAAAAACGAGGCTTGCTCGACCGTGCGGGGAAAGCCATCTAGAATCCAACCTTTCTTGGCATCGGATTCTTGTAAGCGTTCTCGTACCATATTGGCAACCAGAGTATCGGGAACGAGGTCTCCTTTATCCATGTAGGATTTGGCCTGCTGACCTAAAGGTGTATTGTTGGCGATCGCGGCACGTAAAATATCTCCTGTCGAAATATGGGGAATTTTTACCGTTTCCGCCAGCATTTTTGCTTGGGTTCCCTTTCCAGCCCCGGGAGGTCCTAAAAAAACTAATTGATAGTGCATTTTGTTATTAGGTAATGGGTAATGGGTAATAGGTAATAGGTAATTGATTATGAAGAAAATCGGTAATCAATTACCGAGCCATTACTGTTTCACCATGCCTTCATAGCGTTGAGAAATCACGTAGGTTTGAATTTGTTTTGCGGTATCGATCGCCACCCCCACAAGAATCAGTAAGGAAGTTGCCCCCAAACCTCTTAAAGTTTGAATGCCTAGCGCACTTTCTACTGCTGTCGGCACCGTCGCAACAATCCCCAAAAACATTGCCCCTAAGAAAGTTAAGCGATTGATCGTCCGTTCCAAATATTCGCTAGTGGCTTTACCCGGACGAATTCCCGGAATGCTAGATCCCATTTTTTTCAAGTTTTGGGACATATCCACGGGATTCACGATTAAGGAAGCGTAGAAATAGCTGAAAAAGACAATTAATGTAAAGAACACCAGCACGTAAGCCCAAGGTGTCGGACCATTAATACTGATGTAATTGGAGAATTGGTTGAGAACTTGATGCAAATCCCCAACAAACCCTTCCTTGCCTTGGGTAAATTGCGCCAAAGAAGCAGGTAAGAACAACATCGCCGATGCAAAAATAATCGGCATGACACCGCCTTGATTGAGGCGCAAGGGCAAATAATTTGAGCGTTCGCGATACAATCTACGTCCCACTTGCCGACGGGCGGAAATAATGGGAATGCGTCGGGTTCCTTCTTGAACGAAGACAATTCCCACAATCATCATTAAGAAGGCCAGCAACAGAATAATGACTTTGGCAATATCTTCTCGCCCGCCTTGTTGGGCAACATCAATGGTGTTACCCAAAATTGTTGGCAGAACGGCGACAATATTGACGAAGATGAGCAAAGAAGCACCATTGCCGATACCGCGTTCGGTAATGAGTTCCGAAACCCACATGACGAACATCGAACCCGCCGTAAATGCCAGAACGGTTTCTACAAAAAATGCCGGTCCCGGTTCGAGGGCAAAGGATTGAATCCAAGTTGCCAGCATGATACTTTGCAAGGTAGCCCAGCCCACTGCTACATAACGGGTGATTTGGGAAATTTTGCGCCGTCCCGCTTCCCCTTCATTTTTTTGTAAATTTTCTAGGGAGGGCAGGGCAGCTGTTAAAAGCTGCATGATAATCGAGGCATTGATAAAGGGTAAAATCCCTAATGCAAAAATCCCCAAGGCCGAGAGACCGCCTCCCGAGAACACATCTAAAAAGCCAATTAAGGGACTGTTGCCGATATCATTCAAAAAGCGTTCGCGATCGATGCCCGGAATGGGAATATAAACCCCCAAACGAACTAAAACCAACAGACCTAGAGTGACGAGTAATCGTCCTCTCAGGCCTGCTGCTTGTGCCATTTGAGCAAAAGTTTCTTGAGCCGTCGGTGTTTTATCTCGACTGACAACCATAAAGGTTTACCTCATTGAATTTGCAAATACAAATCATTAAATTGTTGTTCTGATGACATATATTTTTATCTTACCGGACGCGATCGCGACGGAGTTTCGCACTTCGTCGCGGAGTCCTCAACGTCAAAATATGGGCGGGCGATCGTCTCAAACAATTTCCCAAGTTCCCCCAGCCCCTTCTATTTTTTCCTTAGCACTCCCAGTCAAAGCAGCCGCTTTTACCGTGAGGGCAACCTTGAGTTCGCCATCCCCCAGAATTTTTAACGGCCCGTCATTTTGAGTCACGATGCCGACTTCCATGAGAGATTCGAGGGTGACTTCAGTATTGGCAGGAAGCGAGGCCAAGCTGCGAACATTGATAATCGTGTAATAGCGGCGATTGATAACCGTGAAGTGTTTTAATTTTGGCACTCGCCGATACAAGGGCATTTGACCCCCTTCAAAGCCCGGTTTCGTTCCCGTTCCCGATCGCGATTTTTGTCCGCGCATCCCAAACCCACAACTTGCACCCTGTCCGGCAGCAATTCCTCGTCCCACTCGACGAGGGCGTGTTTTGGAACCTTTTTTGGGTTTTATCTCGTGTAGTCTCATTGTTTTGGTTATTGGTTATTGGTTTATTGGTTATTAGTGATGGGTAATAGAGTTAACGTCTGAAAAAGCTAGAACTGTATTGCCAAACAACAAATAACAAATTATGCAAATAGTTGTTCGATAGAAATTTCGCGCTCCCGAGCCACTTCTTTAAAGGTTCGCAAGGTTTCTAAGGCATCGACAGCCGCCCGAGCGTTGTTGAGCGGGTTATTAGAACCGAGTTGCTTCGCCAGAATATTTTGGATGCCTGCTAATTCGAGGACAGTTCGCACGGCTCCCCCAGCAATTACCCCAGTACCGGGAGCCGCCGGACGGATCATGACTTTTGCACCGCCCGCAGAGCCTCGAGTGGGATGAACGATAGAATTAGCTTTGGTGAGAGAAACATCAATCAGTTTCTTTTTCCCATCGGCAACGCCCTTGCGAACTGCGCCAATGACATCAGCAGCTTTACCCACGCCGACACCGACTTTGCCTTTTTCATTCCCAACGACGACGATCGCTCGGAAACTGAGTTTTTTACCGCCTTTGACAACTTTAGAAACCCGACGGATTTGAATAACCCGTTCTTGGAAGGCTTCTTCTTTTTTCGTGCGGTTATTTTTCTTCTTTTTATTGGTCTTAGCCATACTTCATATAACGGGTAACGGGTGATTAATGGGTGAGTGACTGGTTAAAATTCTAGTCCGGCTTCTCTTGCTGCATCGGCAAGGGCTTTGACGCGACCGTGATAGAGGTTGCCGCCGCGATCGAAAACAACGGTTTTAATGCCTTTCGCTTGCAGGCGATCGGCGACTAATTTTCCCACGACTTCCGAGGCTTTACAGGTCGCTTGCGACTCGAGTTGCCCTTTTAGCTCTTTATCGAGAGTAGAAGCCGAGGCAATGGTATGTTGAGCCACATCATCGATCGCTTGGACGTAAATGTGACCATTAGAGCGAAAAACAGCTAAGCGAGGACAGTCTCCAGTACCGCTTAATTTTTTCCGCAACCGACGATGGCGGCGACGAACGGATTCTTTGCGAGTTTTTTTCATGGTTTATTTTTTCCCTGCTTTACCTGCTTTGCGTCTGATGTATTCGCCTTTGTAACGAATGCCTTTGCCTTTATAAACTTCAGGAGGGCGCACGGCTCGAATTTTAGCGGCAACGTTGCCAACAATTTCTTTATTGATACCGCTTATGATGACTTCGAGACCTTTTTCGACAACCTCGAATTTAATCCCGTCTGGGGCATCAATCTCAACGGGTTTGCTGTACCCTACGTTGAGAATCAGCTTGGTTCCCTGCACTTGCGATCGATAACCGACACCGATAATACTCAAGCGTTTTTCATAACCTTTTGAGACTCCTTCGACCATATTCGCTACTAAAGTTCGCGATAAACCGTGACACTGGCGGGCGACTCGCGAGTCATCTTGGCGGTTGACATTGATGATGCCGTTGTTTTGTTCGGCGATCGCAGTTTCGGGGAGGGTGCGTTCGAGCTGCCCTTTGGGACCTTTGACGCTAACGTGCCGCCCTTCAATGGTTACAGTTACGCCTTTAGGAAGTTCTATGGGGCGTCTGCCAATGCGAGACATAATTAATTACTCCTTTTTTGTTGTTTGTTATTTGTTATTTGTTGTTTGTGAAATAACCAATAACGAACTGACAGCATCTTTACCAGACGTAGCAAAGAATTTCACCGCCTAATCCTTGTTTTCGTGCTTCGCGATCGGTCATAATGCCGCGATCGGTGGAAATAATCGCAATGCCGATGCCACCTAAAACGCGAGGGAGTTCTTTGCGATTTTTATAAACTCGCAAACCGGGTTTGCTGATGCGTTTGAGCTTGGTAATGATAGGTTTGCGGTTCTTCCCTGTATATTTTAGGGATAAAACTAATTCTTTTTTGATTCCTTCCCCGACCTCTTCAATATCCCCAATAAATCCTTCTTGTTTCAGGACTCGGGCAATGCTGCGGGTCATTTTAGTGGCGGGAACGTGAGTGCTTGGATGCCGAACCGCACCGGAATTGCGGATGCGAGTGAGCATATCGGAAATCGTGTCGTTTGTTGCCATGCGTGGGTTTTTCCTCCTTGCTATTGAGCCTAGGGATATGCCCCTAGGTTGGGGGTGTCCCTATTGGGCGCGGAAGGGCATCCCCATTTCTTTAAGTAGGGCGCGTCCTTCTTCGTCTGTATTAGCCGTGGTAATGATGGCAATATCCATGCCCCGAATTTGATCGATACTGTCGTACTCGATTTCCGGGAAAATTAATTGTTCTCGCACGCCGATACTGTAATTTCCTCGACCGTCAAAACTTTTGGGACTCACGCCGCGAAAGTCGCGAATGCGAGGTAATGCCAAGCTGATAAGGCGATCGAGAAAAGCATACATTCGCTCTTGGCGCAAGGTCACCATGACCCCGACGGGCATTCCTTGGCGAATTTTAAAGCCAGCGATCGCTTTTTTGGCCCGGGTGACAACGGGTTTTTGTCCGGTAATCGTTGACAGTTCGCTCAGGGACGATTCGAGGGCTTTTGCATTTTGCGATGCCTCCCCTAAGCCTCGGTTAACGGTAACTTTGATGACTTTGGGGACTTGATGGATATTTCCGTAACTAAACTGTTCCATTAATTTAGGAACAATTTGTTCTTGGTAGACAGTTTTTAAGCGTTGAACCATGAGTTTGTTGTTTGTTGCTTGTTGTTTGTTGTTTGTTGTTTGGAACCCAATAACAAACAACGAATAACCAATAACTAATCAATAATTTCGCCTGTTTTTTTGAGCATTCTCACTTTACGTCCTTCTTCGGTAAAGGTATAAGAAATGCGACTGGCGACTTTTTCTTTCGTGGAATAGAGCATCACATTAGAACTGTGAATAGGTGCTTCAAAGGTTTCGATTCGACCTGATTCACCTTCTTGACGAGGTTTGACGTGTTTGGTTCTCACATTAACCCCTTGCACGACAATTTTGCTCGACTTGGGAATGGTTTTAGTGATTTCGCCAATTTTTCCTTTGTCGCGCCCGGAAATGACCTGTACGGTATCGCCAGTTTTGACGTGCATTTTGTAACGCTTGGGAGTTTTGGATTTGGCGCTTGTGACTGCCATTTAGAGAACCTCCGGTGCAAGAGAGACGATTTTGGTATAGTTTTTATCCCGTAGTTCTCGCGCGACGGGTCCGAAGACGCGGGTTCCTTTAGGATTGCCGTCGGCGTTGATAATCACGGCAGCATTATCGTCAAAGCGAATGGTCATGCCACTGGCTCGCCGGACGGCGTGACGGGTTCTCACAATGACGGCGGTGACGATATCGGATTTTTTCACCCCTTGGTTGGGAATGGCATCTTTGACGACGGCGACGATGCGATCGCCAATGCCGCCCGTGTCGCGATTTCCCGCCCCCAAGACTCGCAAGCACATGAGTTTGCGAGCGCCGCTATTATCGGCAACATTGAGATAGGTTTGTTGTTGAATCATGGCCTTTTTTCAATGAGCAGTCTCATTGCTCGTGAATAATCGATTATTTTTGAGTGCTTTCGAGAATTTCAGCAACTGTCCAACGCTTGGTGCGACTGAGAGGACGGGTTTCGCGAATGCGGACGCGATCGCCTTCTTGACATTTATTTTCCTCGTCGTGAACCTTATATCTTTTGGTTTTGGCGAGAATTTTGCCGTATTTGCGATGGGGGGAACGGCTTTCAATGGAAACCACGACGGTTTTTTCCATTTTGTTACTCACCACGACACCCACTCGTTCTTTTGTTGCCACGATTTGTTTACTCCTCTTCAGTTATGGATGTTGTAGAAGCCTCGACCGGAGATGATGTGTCTTCAGATCCAGAGCTTTCATCTTCTTCGAGTTCTCGTTCCCGTTCGACCGTAAGCAATTGGGCGATCCAACGTCGCGTATGTTTGAATTCGTGAGTTTTTTCTAACCGCCCGGTTGCTCTTTCCAAACGGAGTTGAAAGAGTTTTCGTTTGGCAGTAAGAATTTCTTCGGCCAGTGCTTCATCACTGAGATTTCTGGCATCTTCAACTTTAGATAAAGCCATTATTGAGAAGGATGAATTGAAATAAAAGAATCAGTTAACGCTTATCATTCGTCAATTTTGGGACGAACGAGAAATTTGGTTTTAATGGGTAGTTTTTGGGCAGCGAGGCGCATGGCTTCTCTGGCGATTTCTTCGCTCACGCCAGACATTTCAAACATGATCCGTCCGGGTTTAACGACAGCAACCCAATATTCGGGAGAACCTTTCCCCGAACCCATCCGAGTTTCGGCCGGGCGCATGGTTACGGGTTTATCTGGGAAAACGCGAATCCAAATTTTTCCACCCCGACGAATGTAACGGGTCATGGCACGCCGTGCGGCTTCAATCTGACGAGAGGTAATCCAACAAGGTTCGGTGGCTTGTAGGGCAAAATCGCCAAAGTTAAACGTCGTACCGCCTTTGGCTAATCCTCTCATTCGCCCGCGTTGTTGTTTGCGGAATTTTGTTCTTTTGGGACTGAGCATGATTTGTAATGGTTAATGGGTAATGGGTAACGGGTAATGGGTAACGGGTAATGAGCCGATTACCAATGACCGATTACCAATGACCTACTCGGAGCGATCTTCAAATTGTTGGCGGCGGCGCTGACGGCGAGAGGGAGTGACTTGGGGTTCTTGAGCAATGTCCTCTTGACCGGGGATAATTTCACCTTTGAAAACCCAAACTTTAATCCCTAAAATACCGTAGATCGTTTTAGCCGTGCGGTAAGCATAATCGACATCCGCTCTCAAGGTGTGTAGGGGAACTCGTCCTTCCCGCGTCCATTCTGTTCTGGCGATTTCTGCACCGTTGAGACGACCGCTCACTTGAATTTTGATGCCTTGAACTTCTGCTCGTTGCGCCCGTTGAATGGCTTGGCGCACGATGCGACGGAAGGAAACCCGCCGTTCGAGCTGTTGGGCAATGTATTCGCCAATGAGGACGGCATCTGCATCAACGCGAGACACTTCAATGACGTTGACGCGAATTTGACGATTGCCTCCGAGGAAGTTTTGCAGCCCTGTCCGCAAGGATTCGATGCCACTGCCGCCACGACCGACGACGACCCCCGGACGGGCGGTATGAATGGCTAAATCAATTTGATCGGCTTTGCGTTCGATTCTCACGTCAGAAATTCCCGCATTGCTGAGGTTATCCTGAACGTAGGTGCGAATTTTACGATCCTCTTGCAGGAGTTCCGGATATCGTTTCTCGTCGGCGTACCAGCGAGAGCGATGTTCTTTGGTAATCCCTAAGCGAAAACCGGTTGGATGAATCTTCTGTCCCACAAATTGTTCCTCTTATTCTTCTAGTTTCGATGCAACGGCAATGGTGATATGGCAGGTCGGCTTTTGGATTTGATAGGCGCGACCTTGCGCTCTCGGACGATACCGTTTGAGTTTGGGACCCATATCGGCGAAGGCGGTACTCACGACTAAACTCGTGCGATCGAAACCGTTATTGTGTTCGGCGTTAGCGGCGGCCGATCGCAGGGTTTTTAAAATCGGTTCGCAAGCGCGATAAGGCATGAATTCGAGAATAATTAAGGCTTCTCGATAGGAGCGCCCGCGAATTTGATCCAAGACGCGTCGCACTTTGCGAGGGGACATCCGGATATAGCGGGCGGTTGCTTTGATTTCTTCTGATAGATCGACTGCCATTGTTCTCTCTGTATCTTGTTGTTCCTATCGTTTTTGCCTATCGTCTGGCTTTTTTGTCGCTTTTGGCGTGACCTCGAAAGGTACGGGTGGGGGCAAATTCCCCGAGTTTGTGTCCGACCATTTGCTCGTTAATGAAAACGGGAACGTGCTGCCTGCCGTTATGAACGGCGATGGTATGACCGACCATCTGGGGTAAGACGGTAGAAGCGCGAGACCAAGTTTTAATCACTCGCTTTTCGCCTTTGGCATTCATTTTCTCGATTTTCGAGAGCAGGCTATCGGCTATGAATGGACCTTTTTTTAATGAACGACTCATAGTTTGCTATTGGCTATTTGTTATTTTTGGCTGCGTCGCCGGACAATTAAGCGATCGCTAGGTTTATTGCGTTTGCGAGTTTTACGACCCAAGGTGGGTTTTCCCCAAGGGGTGACCGGACCGCTACGACCGATGGGAGCGCGTCCTTCTCCACCGCCATGAGGGTGATCCACGGGGTTCATGGCACTGCCTCGCACTTGCGGGCGACGACCTCGGTGGCGCGATCGCCCAGCTTTTCCTAGGCTCAGATTTCGATCTTCGGCATTGCCCACGCGACCCATTGTGGCATAGCATTCTTTGCGAACCATCCGCACTTCTTTGGAAGGAAGGCGTAAGGTAACATAGTTCCCTTCTTTGGCAACTAATTGAGCGCCAGTTCCCGCAGATCGCACGATTTGACCGCCTCGACCAGGATAGAGTTCGATATTATGCAGGTCGCTTCCTAAAGGGATTTTGCTTAAAGGTAAAGCATTGCCAATTTCAAAAGGTGCATCTGGACCGGCGGTGATGGTCGTCCCTACGCTTAATTTGTCGGGGCATAAGATATAGCGCTTTTCTCCATCTTCGTATTGAACGAGGGCAATACGAGCGTTGCGGTTAGGATCGTATTCGATCGCAATGACTTCCGCGTTCATATTACGCTTGTCTCGACGAAAATCGATGACGCGATAAAGGCGCTTGTGACCACCTCCTCGACGGCGAGAGGTAATCACCCCGCGATTATTGCGTCCTTTTTTGCGGTGCTTGTATTTAGTTAGAGATTTCTCCGGTTTGCTCTTGGTAATCTCGGAAAAGTCAGACACGCTGGCTTGTCGAGTCCCGGGAGTCATCGGTCGAAAGATACGAATACCCATTTCAGTTATCAGTGAACAGTTATCAGTTATCGGTAGGGACGTTGCATTCAGCGTCTCTACACTTCAGGGAAGAGAACGATCTCATCGCCTTCAGCAAGGGTGACGATCGCGCGTTTGTAAAGGGCTTTATACCCAATAAATTTGCCAACTCTCTTTTTCTTGCGAGTGGGATTATGAGTATTTACTTTGACAACTTTGACATCAAAGAGACTTTCGATCGCGGCTCTGATTTCTGGTTTGGTGGCCTTGGGTTTGACATCAAAAACATATTTATTCTGTTCGAGTAACAGTGTTGCTTTTTCAGTCACGATCGGCTTGAGAATCAAATCTGCGAGATCTCTGGGATCGTATTGTCTGGTTTTATAAACTCTAGTCTTCACCGTACACCTCCTTGATTTTTGCGATCGCCGAACTTGTCGCTACGATTCTGTCAGCATTGAGTAGGTCGTAAACGTTTAAGTTGGTCGCCAAAATCATGCGTAATTTTTCGATATTGCGACCGGATAAATAAACATTGTCATTTTTTTCACCGACAATGAGCAGAACTTTTTCGTTTTCTGCAATTCCCCAACGTTGGAGAGCCGAGGTTAATTCTTTGGTTTTGGGGCGAGAAATTTGCTCGGCAAAATCTTCAACGATAATTAAATCTTCTGCACGGCTGGTTAAAGCCGTTCTTAGGGCCAATCTCCGCTCTTTACGGTTCATTTTTTGGCTGTAATCTCTCGGTTTGGGTCCGAAGATTACGCCGCCTCCTCGCCATAAGGGAGAACGAATGGAGCCAGCACGGGCGCGTCCCGTTCCTTTTTGCCGCCACGGTTTGCGACCGCCCCCTCTCACTTCGGCACGGGTTTTCGTCGAGGCCGTTCCTTGACGAGCGTTGGCCAATTGACGCACGACGGCACGATGAAGGATATGAGAAGCATTTTCTTCTTTAGCAACTTTGAGTTCTAAGGTCGCTTCTCCAACCTCTTCTCCTTGCCAATTTTTAACTGCGCGAGTAACCATTTTCGTTTGTTGTTCGTTGTTTGTTGTTTGTTATTTGGCGATCGCTAACTGGTTTGCCAATAACCGATAACCAATAACTAATAACCTATTTACTTTTTCTGTCCGACAATATTGGCAGGAGAAATATTGAGGAGATTTCCCGTTTTTCCGGGGATAGCGCCTTTAATGAGCAGTAAGTTTCTTTCTGCATCCACTTGGACGACTTCCAGTTTGCGGACGGTGATTTTTTTACCACCATAACGTCCTGCCATTTTCTTACCGGGATAAATCCGACCCGGTGTGGTACCGGCTCCGGTAGAACCGGGTAAACGGTGATTTTTAGACCCGTGAGACATGGGTCCTCGTCGGAAATTGTGACGCTTTTGATAGCCGGCAAATCCTCTGCCGATGGTCTTTCCAGAAACATCAACGAGTTGCCCTGCCGCAAAAATATCGGCTTTAAGGGTTTGTCCTAATTCGTAGGCGGAGGTATCTTCAAGGCGATACTCTTTCAAGTGACGCAGGGGAGATGCTCCGGATTTAGTTAAATGACCCAATTCCGGCTTGTTGATGGTTTTGGGTTTAACGTCGTCGTAACCGAGTTGAACAGCAATGTAGCCGTCCGTCTCTTTTGTTTTAATTTGAGTTATCGTACAAGGACCTGCTTGGATAACCGTCACGGGGATGGAAATTCCCGTTTCTTGGTTAAAAATTTGGGTCATGCCGAGTTTGGTACCAAGAATCCCCACAGACACGGGCTTACCTCTCTCTTGTTCTAAACAACGCTGAATTTAATGCACCTTGTGTGATACAAGAGCAATTTTGCTTTTGAGGTCTGTCCGATCGCGGTGTTAATCTCTAACACCTCTAAATCTCGCCAAACGAGTTTAGATGGTCGTGTTGTCCTCCCAAGACCATAAATTTCCCAATCCTTAAATCTGGTTTGGGAAACCGATGTGATTAAAACTTTTTTTAGTTGTTTCTTAGGTTAATAACATTAATTTGGGCGATCGCTTAACTTCATCTAAGACTTAGGAACTGGTAGCCCCAGTATCTCGCAATGAAACGATATCTTTGCCGTGGTGTTAAAAGTGTCTTTCGACTTGTTGCGAAATACACAGTTTTAACGTTTTAATGTCACAATCATTCACTATATCGAGTTAGTGCGATCGTGTCAAGCCTGCGAGGGAAATTTTATTTTTGGGGTCCAAGTCTTGGGTTTTGCAGGGGAAAGCCGCGATCGCGACCCCAAAATTCTAGAGATTCTCAAGGGGTGAGTAGCGGATGCAACCGATCGCCCTACAATAGGAAAGCAAAGATCGCCCATCATTGAAAAACGATGCCTCGGACACAGCGTAACGATAATTTTATCGATAAAAGTTTCACGGTTATGGCAGACCTCATTCTCAAGTTACTGCCGACCAACCAAAACGCCAAGAAGGCCTTTGCTTATTACCGCGATGGTATGGCTGCACAAGCGGATGGAGAATATGCCGAAGCCTTAGATAATTATAATGAAGCTTTAACTTTAGAAGACGATCCCAACGATCGCAGTTACATTCTCTACAATATTGGCTTAATTCATGCCAGCAACGGCGAACACGATCGAGCCTTAGAGTTTTATCACGAGGCGATCGATCTCAATCCTAAAATGCCCCAAGCCCTAAATAATGTTGCTGTAATTTACCATTATCAAGGGGAACACGCGAAAGATGATGGCAGGGAAGAGGAAGCCGAAGCGCTCTTCGATCGCGCCGCAGAATACTGGAAACAAGCCGTCCGCATTGCCCCCAATAATTACATTGAAGCGCAAAACTGGCTCAAAACCACCGGACGCTCTGAAATCGATGTTTTCTTCTAATTTCCCCACCGATAACTGATAACTGATAACTGATAACTGATAACTGATAACTGATAACTGAAAATGCTCGATCGCGAACAAGTCCAAAAAGTAGCCCATCTCGCTCGCTTGGAACTCACGGAAACTGAGGAAGAAGCGTTTACTCGTCAACTGAGTAGCATTCTCGAATCTTTCGAGCAACTCAGCGAACTCGATACGGATGAGATTAAGCCGACGACGAGGGCAATTGAAACCAGTAATATTACTCGTCCCGATCGCTTAGATCCATCTTTAGAACAAGACGAAATGTTGAATGCAGCCCCCGATCGCAGCGATCGCTTTTTCCAAGTTCCTCAGATATTAAGCGATTGATGGGAGGATGCGATCGAGTAGACGATTTTACCGAAAAACATTGGTTTTTACCTTGCAATCGCACAAATTTAATTATAGAGGAGAATGCTCTTTGTTGGCTGAAGTAACATTGGCAATCTCTTGGGTTTCTCGTGCAGATGCGATCGACTCCAATTGATGAGGATAAACTGTTTCTATTCCTAATGTTTCCATAAATGCCCCTGTTTCGTCTTGAGATGCAGAAATCCAGTTTCCGCGATCGTCGTATTTTACCCAGTTTCCAAAGAGTTCAACCATATACGCTTCACCATTTTTAAAGACTTCAACAATTGCACCTACTGTTCCTTTTTGTGCAATTTTTCCGTCGATTAAATGAATATCTTCAGTGAGTTTTACTTCGTCAAACAATTGAAATACAATCATGTTAAATCTCCTGTGCGATCGGGGACTGCGGTAACAAATCTAGCGACGTTTTCATCAAATAGAACGATCCAAACTGTTCTAATTCGCCTTGTGATTCCAGAAGCTCCAGAAAGTTCGATATATGCACGATATAATTGTCCAAAGTCGTTCTGATTTTGAGATTGCAACATATCGAGAGAAACAGTCGCTAAAATTGCCTCTCGAATTGCTTCGGGTGATTCAAAACCCATGATTTCTTGCCAAAATTTACGTTTGTCACCTCCTTGACCGGATTTACCGATATAGTTGAAAAGATATTGAGCTTTGGCTAAAGGAAACTCGAAGCGATCGGGTAATGTCATCGATTTATCTCCCAAAATCAGTCATTAGATATTTTGTCTTGGTTCTCCTGAATCCACAAATCAAAATTATTTTGCTGTACTTCCCATAACATAGAACTAAATTTTGGTTTGTCCGAAAAATATAGAATATGCCGAATTATTGTATATGGATTAAGTGGAAAAGGTGCATCTATCCTATATTTTTCGACCAATATTAAATAATTTTCTATAGCCTCTTTCAAGGCATCTTTTAAAAGATCTTTGTTCTGCTCATAATATTCTTCGAAACGTTTTTTTTCTTGAAAATCGAGAGAACTTATTCTGAAACTTCAAATAATTAAAATAAATCCAAGATATTTTTCTGATTATAACACCAATCACTCAAAAATACCAAAAGAGAATACAACATGAATTGCTCTCATTCCTCTTCTCGTTTCAATTGCCGCACTTCTTCAAGACTCAATCCCGTTTTCTGGCTAATCGTTTCCTCGTCCAACACATCCAATAATTCCTTAGCAATTTCAAGTGCTTTTTGTTGTTCTCCTTGCTGTATTCCTTGTTTCATTCCTTGATTTAAGGCTTTTTTAATAGCATTTCTTTGATCGTGAATAAATATTTCTCGTTTCTCTAAATCTTCTAATTCATCTCGGTTTAGATTGGCTTGATTAGCAATTTCAAATGCTCTTGAGATTTCAGGAACTTCCCCCATATTGGTTGGGATATCCTGTAATTTTCTCGCATTTTTAAGAAAATAAATCCACTTTTCTGTCAAATTTTCTAACTGTTCCAATTGCTTATTAAATTTCGGTAACTCTACAAAGACCAACTCAAAATCGTAAATCAGATAATCAACTAAGTAATCTCTTTCCTTGAGAATAAAACGCGAAATGACCTGCTCTAACTGCGGAAACATTTCAAAATCTGTAATTGTTAATGCAATTACCGGATTCAATAAGTTGTAACTTTCTCCTGTATCGAGTTGAATCGAATAGGCTTTCGCTGCATTATAGAGAATTCGTTTCTCAAATCCCTCGACATTTAACACCTGCATTTCAATAATGACGGTTTTATTGCCTGTAATCCTTGCTTTAACATCCAAATAAGTATCCTTAACACCTCGGATTCTCGGTACTTGATAAGGATTGAGAATTTCTAAATCTTCAATGGTGGGTTGACCTCTGTAGAGAATACCATTGAGAAAGCTGATTAAAATATCTTTGCTCTGTTCCGAACCAAAAATCTTTTTAAAAGCAAAGTCGGTTTTAGGGTTAATAAAAATCATAATAATCTGTTCTTGTTTGATGTATAATTTTATTCTAACATAATCTCACAGTTGGAGAGACGATCGCTATAATGTCATCTGAAAGCGTAAAATCTAAGCTAAAACAAGCCGATCGCAAACTACAGGAAAAATATAGCGATCGCTTAGTCGTCAATCCAGATTTAGATAGAGCATTAGTCAGCTTTCAAGGGAATAAGCACGAAAATGAAGCTCGTTGGTGTAAATATAGAGAAGGGTTTTCTAGGGCTTTAGTTCAGTATATCTTTGAAAATACAGGAATTCAATCGGGTCGAGTTCTCGATCCCTTTGCTGGCTCGGGAACGACCTTATTTACTGCTAGCGATCGCGGTATTGATAGCGTGGGAATTGAGCTTTTACCCAGTAGTGCAGAAATGATTGAAGTTCGCCAATTTCTACGAACATCCAACCGAGAAGAAATTGCCCAAAAATTACGAGATTTTAAAAATAGTCGCATTTGGAAACAGTCTGGCGATCGCATTGAGTTTAATTATTTGAGAATTACCCAAAATGCTTTCCCTTCAGAAACAAAACTAGCTCTAGAACGTTATTTGTATGAAATTGAAAAGTTAAGCGATCGCGATTTAAGTCGCGTTCTCAAATTTGTTCTACTTTGTATTTTAGAATCTATTAGTTATACTCGTAAAGATGGGCAATACTTGCGTTGGGATTGGCGATCGAGACGAAATGCTGGGAAAAATAAATTTGATAAAGGCAAAATTTTAGATTTTACAGAAGCGATCGATCGCAAAATTGAAGAGATTTGCAGCGATATCCTTGGGGGATTTTTGTTGCCACAAACCTCGATCGAGCAGCATAAGCCCGGAAAACTAGAACTTCTGAAAGGTTCTTGTTTGAATATATTACCTACACTTGAAGATTCTTCTTTTGATAGTTTAATAACCTCTCCTCCTTATTGCAATCGCTATGATTATACAAGAACCTATGCTCTCGAACTCAATTTATTAGGAGTCGGAGAAGAAGAAATAAAAAGTTTACGACAAGCAATGTTAAGTTGTACGGTAGAAAATCGAGAAAAAGATAATTTAAACAATAAAAATATGAGATATGAACGTGCAGTTTTATCATGGAAATCTCATACACTTCTCAATCTTATTATTGATTATCTAGAACAATGTCGAGAAGAGAAAGAACTTAATAATAATGGTATTCCACGAATGGTCAAAAATTATTTTAAGGAAATGGCAATGATGATTTTTGAAGCCTCTAGAATTCTGAAACCGAATGCTCCTTTTGTCATGGTTAATGATAACGTACGCTATCAAGGAATTCATATCCCTGTCGATCTGATTCTTTCTAATTTTGCTAAAGATGCGGGATTAGAAATTGAAAAAATTTGGGTTTTACCTCGAGGAAAAGGAAATAGTTCTCAACAAATGGGAATACATGGTCGAGAAGAAATCCGTAAAAGTGTTTATATTTGGAGAAAGTTAGCTAGATGAAGTTACGTTGGTAATTTTTTGGGTTTCTCGTGCAGATGCGATCGATTCCAATTGATGGGAATAAACTGTTTCTATGAGTTTCAATTCATCAAACAATTGAAATTGCAATCATTTTAAACCCCCTGTGCGATCGCATCCTCTCATCCTAAGCAAAGAAAACACGATCGCAATCGTTCAACTAACAATAAACCCGAGGCAAACGACGTTTAAACCCGCAAAGAATTTCCCAAGAAATCGTCCCGATGCGATCGCTCCATTCTTCTGCAAAAATGGCTTCATTGCCATCTTTACCAATGAGTGTCACCACTTCTCCGGGTTGCATATCGGGAAAACAGCTAATATCCAACATTAATTGATCCATTGTAATCGAGCCAATTTGTGAGACTCGTTGTCCTCGTAATAAGACTTCCATGTTATTACTTAGTAAACGCGGCACCCCATCCGCATAACCGATCGCAACGATAGCTATCTGAGTTTCGCGATCGCTAACATAACGATGTCCATAGCTGACTCCGGTATGCGGAGAAATCGTTTTCACCTGCGTCACTCGTGCTTTCACTTGTAGCACGGGTTTGAGAGCAAGGATATCTTGCAAATGAGGGGAAGGGTATAAACCGTAGAGCGCTAATCCCACCCGTGCGATATCGTAATGCAGGGTGCGATCGCTCAACGTTGCCGCAGAGTTGGCAATATGAAGGAGAGGAGGAATAATATCCTGTTGTTTTAACTGTGCGATCGCTTCTTGATAGCGTTGGTGTTGTACATCCATGAAAGTGCGATCGGGGTCGTCAGCAGTGGCAAAATGAGAATAGACGCTTGCGAGTTGGAGTTGGGGCAATTGTTGCACGAATTGAGCAAATTCCACCGCTTCCGTCCAAGGAGTCCCCAAACGGGACATTCCCGTGTCGATATTGAGATGCACTGGGAGAGTTTCCTCTAAGCGTGCCAACGTTTCGGAAAAAATAAGTGCTTGTCGGGGAGTGCAGAGAGTGGGTTGCAAGCGATAATCAACAACGGCTGCAATTTCTGCTGGATCGTTGATTGCCCCTAAAATTAAAATAGGTGCGTTAATACCTGCTTTTCGCAGTTCGATCCCTTCTGGGGAGGTCGCCACCGCACACCATTTTGCCCCTGCTTCTAAAGCCGTTTTTGCCACTGTAACGGCCCCATGACCGTAAGCATCGGCTTTAACTACCGCCATTAATTGAGAAGGTGATATCTCTGAAGCCACGCTTTGCGAACGCAACATTTGCTTAATTTCTCCCACATTATGTCTCAATGCTCCCAGATCGATCTCGAGCCAAGCTCGTTGATATTCTGTGTGGGAAATATTGAGAAATTTCAGATTTTCGTAACTCAGTACCATTATTCACTCCTTAACACCAATTCGAGAGAGAGTTAGCGGTTAATATCTAACGATTGCGGTTTGCCATTAACTCAACCCGCTAAATTCCATTTATTCTACTAAAATTGGTTGGAGGTTAAACTCACGACAATTTCTCTGTCGATACGATTGACTGCGATAATACGCTGCCCTCATCCCAGTTTTCAGAACAAAATCGAGAATGGGTGCGATCGCCCTTGTTGTCACAGTAACAAAGTTTAATTTTATCCTGCCCCTCTTTCTCTCAAAATTTTGTCAGTTATCGAGGGAACTCAACAGATCCGCGATCGCCTTATTCTACGTAGCGATCGCTCAATTCTCGCTGTTGTAGATCCATAACTTCCCGATTTCGGATCGAGAAAAGAGTGAAGTTTGGAACGATCGTTCTTAGAGGAGGAGGGATCTAGAAGTGTGACAAGAGGTCAAAAATAAGAATCTTCTTAAAGAGCTTAGAAACAGATAGTCCGAATAATACGTTGCTTAGATCTGTTAAAGGAGCAGGGAGATTATAGAAGCTGAGCGCAAATGCTGCAATGGCAACACTTTTGTTGTTTTATACCTTATTGGTTACGCCGATAGATATACAACTTTCGGCACCAGATTTGAGTTATTCCGTAAAGTTTTCTATCTCAGTGCTGTTATCCAGAGTCTTTCCAAAATTTGTGAGGAAATTTGCATTTAGGGCTTTCCATATTTGAATAAAGATGGTATTATAAAAATGGCTAATGTGCCAATACAAGATAGCAGTATGGAGATCTTTTCGGGGCAGCACTTGAGTGTCTGCCTTTTTTATTGCTGTGATTGGGTCTTGGCGATTGCATTGATACAGAGTAAGGAAGTGGAGTGATGCGATCGGAGACTTTCTACCCATGACACTTGCGAGACTGTGAGTTAATCTAAGAAATATAGTGCGATCGTGTAACTGAATCGATCGGTCGCCAGCATCGGAGCAAGGAAAGATAATGCCAGCTAACCTTTCTAACATTGACACGGGATTAAATATTGATCCGCAACTTTCATTCATTTCTGATGCGGGACTTCTCGATCCCTTAGTTGCAAACGACACCTCTCAAAATGGTACAGCTTCTTCTTCCGATCCCCTTCCTCCTCCTCCTAATACGCGACCTCATCTGCGATCGCTCTCTTTTCCAACAATACAAATAGACTATCGAGAAAATGAAATTGTCAGTGTTAGCGGAGAAGCTACCGATCCCGATGGGTTTGCAGATTTAGCAGGGATTGATTTTAAAATTCGCTTGCAAAATGGTTCTTATCTCGATATTGCAGATGCTACAATTTTTCAACAGGTTGATAGTACGACAGGTTCTTTTAATTATGAATTAGATTTCAGCACTCTCAACTTAACACAGGGTCATTATTTGCGTTTATTTGCAACTGCTTACGATCGATCGGGATTAAATAGTCATACTTATGCCGAACTGAGTTTTCGGATTATTAATACTGCACCAGATTCTTTTGATTTTGTTCTTCAAGATCGTCATACTCAAAATCAAGATAATGCCCCAATTTCCGGTTCTTCTTTCTTACAAAGCGATACATTACATATAGACTATGGTCGTGTCACAGAATATGACGGGATTAATGACCTCGAAAAAATAGATTTTGTGGTTTACAATCATCTGGATGGAACCACGATTGATGTCGCCGATGTGACGCAATTTGAAGTCGATCCGCTTTTACCTTATGGTAGTAATTTAACGTTTAATTATGCGCTGAATTTAAGCAGTCTAGGACTCTCTCCTCAACCTCAATATCATTTGGAATTGCAAGCAATTGCTTATGATAAAGCAGGAAATAGTTCAGACATGCGATCGCAATATTTCGAGATTGTTAATCTAACTCCCGATATTGTTGATTTTAGAATTCAAGATCGTCATATTAAAAATCAGGATAACACCCCAATTCCCGGTTCTTTTTTCTTACAAAGCGACACATTACATATAGAATACGGTAACGTTATAGAATATGACGGGATTAATGACCTCGAAAAAATAGATTTTGTGGTTTACAATCATCTGGATGGAACCACGATTGATGTCGCCGATGTGACGCAATTTGAAGTCGATCCGCTTTTACCTTATGGTAGTAATTTAACGTTTAATTATGCGCTGAATTTAAGCAGTCTAGGACTCTCTCCTCAACCTCAATATCATTTGGAATTGCAAGCAATTGCTTATGATAAAGCAGGAAATAGTTCAGACATGCGATCGCAATATTTCGAGATTGTTAATCTAACTCCCGATATTGTTGATTTTAGAATTCAAGATCGTCATATTAAAAATCAGGATAACACCCCAATTCCCGGTTCTTTTTTCTTACAAAGCGACACATTACATATAGAATACGGTAACGTTATAGAATATGACGGGATTAATGACCTCGAAAAAATAGATTTTGTGGTTTACAATCATCTGGATGGAACCACGATTGATGTCGCCGATGTGACGCAATTTGAAGTCGATCCGCTTTTACCTTATGGTAGTAATTTAACGTTTAATTATGCGCTGAATTTAAGCAGTCTAGGACTCTCTCCTCAACCTCAATATCATTTGGAATTGCAAGCAATTGCTTATGATAAAGCAGGAAATAGTTCAGACATGCGATCGCAATATTTCGAGATTGTTAATCTAACTCCCGATATTGTTGATTTTAGAATTCAAGATCGTCATATTAAAAATCAGGATAACACCCCAATTCCCGGTTCTTTTTTCTTACAAAGCGACACATTACATATAGAATACGGTAACGTTATAGAATATGACGGGATTAATGACCTCGAAAAAATAGATTTTGTGGTTTACAATCATCTGGATGGAACCACGATTGATGTCGCCGATGTGACGCAATTTGAAGTCGATCCGCTTTTACCTTATGGTAGTAATTTAACGTTTAATTATGCGCTGAATTTAAGCAGTCTAGGACTCTCTCCTCAACCTCAATATCATTTGGAATTGCAAGGAATTGCTTATGATAAAGCAGGAAATAGTTCAGACATGCGATCGCAATTCTTTGAAATTGTTAATTTAGCTCCAATTAACTTAGGTTTTGCTTTATCTAAATCCGAATATTCTTCTAGCGAAACTTTAACGCTTGATTTCGGACATTTAGAAGAATATAACGGGATAACCGATCTCGATCGCATTGATTTCCAACTCCGACAAGAAAACGGCACAATGATTGATGTTAATGATGTCACCAATTTCTTTGTCGATCCCACCCATGCTTCTAGTTTTTCCTTCAACTACAACTTAGATTTAGAAGCATTCAATTTAACTGCTGGAAATTATACCCTTGAAGCGATCGCCCACGATAAAGCCGGAAATGAAAGCAATCCTTACCAACAAAACTTTACTCTCGTCGTCCCCCAAGGAAATTCCCCAGAATCTTTGCGTTTTTCTCTTGACAAAACGACTTATTTACCCAATGAATCTCTCAATATTACTAATGGTTGGGTAGAAGATAAAGATGGCGCGATCGATATTACGCGCATTGAACTTAAACTCTTAACAGAAACAGGAGGCGCGATCGCAGACTTGGGCAGTATCTCCAATTTAACCCCCGCCACTTGGGATGTAAATTGGGCGAGCTTTACGCAAAGTTTAAATTTGAGCAATTACAATTTAAGCGACGGGACTTATTCGATCGCCGCGATCGCTTACGACAGCAGCAACAATGCGAGTAATACCTTTGAACGCGCTTTCCAAGTTGCTCCCCTCAATACTGCCCCCAGTAACTTAACATTTAGCCTCAACAAGAATAGTTACACCGTGGGAGAAACTCTCAATCTTCGCAATGGTTGGATTGCCGATCTCGATGGTATCGAAGATGTGAGCAAAATTGAATTTCATCTCCGCAAAGCCAATGGCAGCATCATTGAAATGGCCGATGCCGTAGGTATTAATGCCGCCTCTTGGAGTCCGAAATGGGGCAGCTTTAACCATAGTATTGTCTTAGACGGCCTCGAAAGTGATACCTATACCCTTGTAGGAGTTGCCCGCGATCGCACTGGCTCTACCAGCAATACCTTCGAGCGTGCTTTCACTTTAACCGCACCCGTCACCAATACCGCCCCAACTAATCTACGCTTTAGCTTAGATCTCACGAGCTACAGCAAGACCGATACCCTTACCCTCAATAATGGCTGGGTCGCCGATCTCGACGGGAGAGATGACCTCTCTCGCATTGACTTAGAAATTATTGATGTGAATGGGAGCATCACCCCTCTGAATGAGATTACCAACTTTATTCAACCCACATGGGATTGGACGCGACAATGGCTGGGATTCAATTACAGCTTTAGTTTGGGTAGTTTGAGATTGGGATCTGGATCCTACCGTCTGCGATCGCGTGCTTACGATCGCGCCGGAAATACCAGCAATAGTTTTGAGAGAGCGTTTCTCATTGTTTGAGGCAAAATTTAGTAACTTAACGTAACAATGTGAATTCTCTATTGAGAGAATAATGTTTTCTGTAAAGAGTTGATAAAGTTCCCTGAAAAGTATAGACAAAATTCAGCCAATTGGCTTAGATGTATTAAGTAGGCAATCTAAAGCATTCTTAAGTTAAAGAAATATAACCTCTGTCAAGAGTAGGACAAAAGCATTTGCTCGAATATTGCCAGAACAAAAGATTAAAAGACTACAACATCGAGGAAGAGGAAAGCAATGAAAGCTAAATTTTTGACAAGTCTTGTTGCCACAACTGCTGCGATCGCGACTGCCTTCATCGGAGGTGCAGCCGAGGCAAGTAATCTCAAATCCAGCGACCCTGCTTTTTACGATTTTCTGGTTGATAACTACTTGTTAGCTACACCTGAGCGTCAAGCATTACCTAATTATGAGTCGTTTATGCTTACCGGTGACATTGTCGCGCTTGAAGATAATGTAGAAGTATTCTTAGTGGATGTCGATCCTTATGCACAAGCGAGAGCATTATTTGACAACACCTTAACTTATACGATTAATGATGGTGCAACACAGGATTTGTTTGGGGGAGACCGCGTTGATGATTATCCAGTTAAAACCACTGGTGTGCGAGAAGTTGACTTGGGTGAAGGCGACATCCTCGGTAATGACTTAGGAGATATCTTAGATTTTAAACTGGTCAGTAAGCCCATCCCTAACAAGACTAATATCTTTGGTGCTGGTCTCTCAAATCCCGATGATACACAGCACATTGTTGCTTACGAACTCCAACATGGTGGATATAACTGGGTGTATCTCGGTTGGGAAGATACTTTCAAAGGAGACGATTTCGATTTTAATGATGCGGCGATCGTTATCAAAAATGCTAAGATTGACGTTCCTGAACCCGGGGTTACCTTAGCTTTATTGGGTGCAGTAGCCGGGGCAATGGGTCTGCGCCGTCGCAAAGATGCAGCCTAGTTCACAATAGAATTGAAAACATTTGCAGGGGGTGTCGATATCGACACCCCCTTTGTTGTTGCGATCGAGGCTGAAAACCTCCCCGAACCTGTAAACTGTAAAATGATTCCTTCCTACAAGATTACTCCGCATGGCATCGATCCGCGAACTGCACAAACAATTAATCCGTAAAGAACGCTCTGCCGTCGAGATTGCGACTGAGGCATTAGATCGAATTCAAAATCTCGAACCCCAACTTCACAGTTTTCTGCACGTGATGAGCGATCGCGCTCTAGAACAAGCAAAAGCCGTCGATGATAAAATTGCAGCCGGGGAAGCGATCGGTTTATTAGCAGGAATTCCCATTGGTATTAAAGATAATATGTGCGTGCGCGGGATTCCCACCACCTGCGCGTCGCGAATTCTAGAAAATTTTGTCCCCCCTTACGAGTCCACCGTCACCCAAAAACTGCAAGATGCCGGGGCAATTTTAGTCGGGAAAACCAACCTCGATGAGTTTGCGATGGGGAGTTCCACGGAAAATTCCGGCTATGGCAGAACCTGTAACCCTTGGGATATCGATCGCGTTCCGGGAGGATCTTCCGGAGGATCGGCGGCAGCCGTAGCCGCAGGAGAATGCACCGTAGCCTTAGGGTCCGATACAGGAGGCTCCATTCGCCAACCCGCTTCGTTATGCGGTGTCGTGGGGATGAAACCCACCTACGGACTGGTTTCTCGCTTTGGTTTGGTTGCTTATGCGTCATCTTTGGATCAGATCGGTCCTTTTGGTCGCTGTGTCGAGGATGCAGCAATTTTATTGGGAGCGATCGCGGGACACGATGCCAAAGATTCCACCAGTTTAAAAGTAGATATTCCCAATTATGCCCAACTATTGCGCCCGAATTTTCGCCCGAGAACTCGTTTGAGAATTGGCGTAATTAAAGAAACTTTTGGCAGTGGTTTAGATTCCGTGGTCGAAAGTCGCGTGAAAACCGCGATCGAACAATTGCAAGTTTTAGGGGCAGAAATTCAGGTCATTTCTTGTCCTCGATTTGAATACGGTTTGCCCGCTTATTACATTATTGCGCCTTCAGAAGCCTCTGCTAACCTCGCGCGTTACGATGCAGTAAAATACGGCATTCGCGCCGAAGATGCCGAGAATCTCCTCGATATGTATAAAAAGACCCGCGCTAAAGGATTTGGTACGGAAGTAAAACGCCGCATCATGTTAGGAACCTATGCTCTTTCTGCAGGCTATTACGATGCTTATTATCTCAAAGCACAAAAGGTTCGCACGCTGATTAAACAAGATTTTGATTCGGCTTTTGAAAAAGTTGATATTTTAGTTTGTCCAACTTCTCCCACGACCGCTTTTAAAGCAGGAGAAAAAACAGACGATCCTTTAAGCATGTATTTGTCCGATCTCATGACCATTCCCGTTAACTTAGCAGGATTACCCGCTTTAAGCATTCCTTGCGGCTTTGACGAACAAGGTTTACCTGTAGGAATGCAGTTAATTGGTAAAGTCTTGCGAGAAGATTTGTTATTACAAGTTGCCTATGCTTACGAACAATCAACAGATTGGCATTTAAACAAACCGCCTTTGAAAATCGAGAAAAAAACGCAAAACAAAAAGAAAAAATAGAGTTATCATCCTCTATTTTGTTTGTCTTGGTTTCACAAGTAAAATAGTGTGATCACCACTCATGTTGCAGTTGTTTTGTTTTAGATCATCTAAATCACTCTAATAGTCTTATGGAAATCACAGGAATGATTGAAGGTATTCAATATCAGGTAATGACTACACAAAAAATAAGAACATTAGAGTTTAATAGTTTTAATATTAATAATGCACCATCAAGCTGTATTATTCGAGATGATGTAAACGAAATTGCAATAAGTAAGTGGGTATCTCCTAAAAGAACTCGTTCTTATCCATATGCCAGAGTTTACGATACGATTAAAAAAAATAAAAGAGCAACTGTAATTCCTGTTATTAAAGATGAAGGTATTGATGGAGATCGTGATTTTCTTCAATGGGATACGATTTCCTTAATGAGTTTGTTAGAAGTTCCTATTATTTTTTCTTATTATGATAGTGCAACGAAAAATATGAGTTATAAAAATAAAGTAACAAATTTAAAATTTAACCAAGAGTCTGTAAATACAAAAATACGCGAATTGTCCAATTATCAAAGTTCAGCATTACATTGGAATTTAAAAGAAATTCGTGAAACATTTTCTCAAGTGGTTGACTACCAAATACAAGGGTATACCAAGATAAATGCAGAAACAGGAGTTGAATTTCATTCAGATGCTGGACTTAAACGGTTTCAGCGAGATTTGACGAATAACTTAGAAAATTTCATGAAATCTTCTAGGGAAAGAGCAAAACAGGCACAATCAAGTGAAATTGCAACAGTTCATATTGGAGAACGATTAGATTCTTTAACAAAATCACCAATTACAATCAGCAATTATTTAGGAGGAAAATATTTTTTTACTGTTGACGAAGTTTCTTTAGAAGATAAAACACTCAAATTAATAGAATCAAAACATACAAAATCCAGTTTAATTCCTTCAAAGGGAGATATTAAAGATGGATTATTAAAAATGATTCTTTATAGCAATTTAAGTTCTGTTTCTATGTATAGAACAAGAAGAAGTTAAAGCAAAACCTATTTTGAAATTAACTTCTCCATATATAAAAGAAATAATAAATTCAAATCATCTAGATCGACTAGATGATTGGCTGAAAATTCATGAAGCAAAGAAATCAATTAAAATATTTGTTACTGAATTATTTAACGAAGCAAAAGTCAATGAGTTTTTGGTAGAATTAAAGTCTCAAGATTAGTTAGTTTATAAAAATTATGCAGAAATTGATAAAAAGTCCTCTACGCTATCCGGGAGGCAAATCTAAAGCAATACAAAAAATTGTTCAGTATATGCCGCCTTCTTTTTCCGAATATAGAGAACCTTTTATTGGAGGAGGTTCTGTCTTTATTTACTTGAAACAAAAATTCCCAAAATCAAAATTTTGGATTAACGATTTAAATACAGAATTATATTATTTCTGGCAAACGCTAAAATTCGATCCAGAAATACTAATAGAAGAATCAAATTTTGTGAAAGATATTTATATAGATGGAAAAGCTCTATTTCAAGAGTTAGCAACAATTAATACAGAAGATTTAACAAGTGATGAAAGAGCCATTCGATTCTTTATCTTAAATCGAATTAGTTTTTCTGGGACAATTGAATCAGGTGGATTTTCTAAAGAATCCTTTCAGGATCGCTTTACTTATTCATCGATAGAAAGATTAAAACCTTTACAAGCAATTTTAAGGAGTACGAAAGTTACAAATTTAGACTATAGCGAAGTGCTAAAAGAACCCGGTAAAAATGTCTTTGTTTTTTTAGATCCTCCCTATTTAAAGGCAACAAATTCGAGACTTTATGGAAAACGAGGAAACTTGCATACCTCTTTCGATCATCAACGGTTTGCAAATTTGTTAAAAGACTGTCCTCACCAATGGCTCATTACCTACGATGACTCCCCAGAAATTCGCGAAAACTTTAAATTTGCCCATATCTATGAATGGGAGCTACAATATGGGATGAATAACTACAAACAGAAAACTGCGGGGAAAGGTCGAGAGTTGATGATCGCGAACTATGAAGTAAAAAGAGATAATACTGAACCCATGCAGTTAAGTTTGAACTTGAAAATGTGACACTTTTTCGATTGTCCTTGTTTTGATCGGGTCTAATTATCCAATGTTGCTTAATTTTTTATTTCCTGTTGCTGGCGTTGGCGTTATTTACGTTTTCATTTGTCTTGCCTTATTGAAATGGCAAAATCGTTTTATCTTTTTGCCATCTTCACAACTCAAAAAAACACCTCGCGATTTCGATTTAAACTATGAAGAAGTTTGGCTTACCGTGCGAAAAGATAATAGCAAGATATCTGGCGATCGGGTAAGCAAACGAGAAAAAGAGTTCACAGACAACCAAGGGAAAATACATGGGTGGTGGATTCCTAAATCTGTCGATAATCAGGAAAACTGCGATCGAAGAACAGTCTTGTTTTTTCATGGTAATTCCTTTAATATTGGTGCAAATTTAAAACAAGCTGAAGTATTTCATCGTTTGGGGTTATCTGTTTTTATTGTTGACTATCGAGGTTATGGCAATAGTAAAGGTCAATTTCCCACTGAATCTCAAGTGTATGAAGATGCAGAGATTGCTTTAGACTATTTAGCCAAACATAAAAATATTTCCTCGCAGGAAGTAATTGTCTATGGACATTCACTCGGAGGTGCGATCGCGATCGAACTGGCGACTAAAAATCCCAATCTTGCTGCCTTAATTATTCAAGGATCTTTTACTTCGATGCGAGATATGATCGATTACGATAAGATTTTTACGATCTTTCCCGTTGACTGGTTATTGACGCATTATTTTGATTCTATGAATAAAATTGCTGCTTTACAAATGCCAATTTTATTCATTCATGGCGATCGCGATCGCCGCGTTCCAGAATGGATGAGTCATACCCTCTACAAAACTGCTAAAACACCCCTTAAAGACCTTTATATCGTTGCAGAAGGCGATCACGACCATATGGTAGAGATTGGAGGAGAAGCCTATTATTGTAAACTTGAAGAATTTCTGCAAAAAATGCGAGGACAAGCAACAGAAGAATTATCCATTACAAACAACCAATAACTAATCAAAAATCATGTTTGTCGGTTTACATATTCATAGCGATTATAGTCTTCTTGATGGCGCATCTCAATTACCTGCCTTAATCGATCGCGCTGTAGAATTGAAAATGCCCGCGATCGCATTAACAGATCATGGGGTCATGTACGGTGCAATTCAACTCTTAAAAACTTGCCGAAGTAAAGGTATTAAACCTATTATTGGCAATGAAATGTATGTCATTAATGGCGATATTACCTCTAAAAAAAGAAACAAGCGCTATCATCAAGTTGTCCTTGCTAAAAATACGCAAGGCTATAAAAATCTGACCAAACTGACCACTATTTCCCATCTAGAAGGAATGCCAAAGAAAGGACTTTTTGATCGTCCTTGCATCAACAAAGAAATTCTAGAACAATATCATGAAGATTTAATTGTGACCAGTGCCTGTTTAGGTGGAGAAGTTCCTCAGTGTATTCTCAAAAACGAATTAAAAAAAGCCCGAGAAGTTGCTCAATGGTATAAAAATTTATTTGGGGATGATTACTATTTAGAAATTCAAGATCACGGTTCGGCAGAAGATCGAATTGTTAATATCGAAATTGTTAAAATTGCCCGCGAATTAAATATTAAAATTATTGCGACGAATGACTCTCATTTTATTTCCTGTAATGATGTCGAGGCACACGATGCTTTATTGTGCATTCAAACACAGAAACTTATTGAAGAAGATAAACGCTTGCGTTATAGCGGTACCGAATATCTCAAATCAGCAGAAGAGATGAGATTATTGTTTCGCGATCACCTCTCTGATGAAATTATTGAAGAAGCGATCGCGAATACGCTTGAAGTTGCTGAAAAAGTGCAACCTTATAAAATTTTAGGCGAACCTCGCATTCCCGACTATCCCATTCCCTCCGGTCATACTGCTGATACTTACCTCGAACAAGTCACATGGGACGGCCTCTTAGATCGCCTCAAATGTCGTTCTCGTGCTGAAGTTAATACCACCTACAAAGATCGATTGGAACGAGAACTCAAAATGATGCAAAAAATGGGTTTTTCGACTTATTTTTTAGTGGTATGGGACTATATCAAATTTGCACGGGATAATCATATTCCTGTCGGTCCCGGACGCGGTTCTGCAGCGGGTTCTTTAGTTGCTTATTCTCTAAAAATTACCAATATTGACCCAGTACGTCACGGACTTTTATTCGAGCGTTTCTTGAATCCCGAACGAAAATCAATGCCCGATATTGATACGGATTTTTGTATTGATAAACGAGAAAAAGTGATTGAATATGTCACCGAAAAATACGGTAAAAATAACGTTGCTCAAATCATTACATTTAACCGCATGACCTCAAAAGCGGTATTGCGAGATGTAGCAAGAGTATTAGATATCCCGCTTTCCGATGCCGATCGCATGGCCAAATTAATTCCCGTTTCTCGAGGCAAACCCACTAAATTAAAAGTGATGGTTTCTAGTGATACCCCTTGTAATGAATTTAAGGCAAAATACGAAAGCGATCCCCAAGTTAAACGCTGGATCGATATGGCTATGCGAATTGAAGGAACCAACAAAACTTTTGGCGTTCATGCCGCAGGGGTTGTCATTTCTTCTCAACCTTTAGACGAAGCAATTCCCTTACAGCGTAATAATGAAGGCTCGACTATCGTTCAATATTCAATGGAAGATGTAGAATCAATGGGACTCTTAAAAATGGACTTTTTAGGACTCAAAAATCTGACGATTCTACAAAAAGCCGCCGATTTAGTTAAAGAAAATCAACAAGTCGATCTGGATTTAGATCAGTTGCCCTTAGATGAAAGACGAGCATTAGAAATAAAAGAGAAAGGAAAGTTAAATAAATTACCGGGCGATATCGATACGACTTATAAATTATTTAAAGCAGGGAACTTAGAAGGAATATTTCAGTTAGAATCTGATGGAATGCGCCAAATTGTTAAAGATTTAAAACCCTCAGAATTAGAAGATATTTCTTCAATTCTTGCCCTTTATCGTCCGGGACCGTTAGATGCAGGCTTGATTCCTATGTACATCGAGCGCAAACATGGTCGTGAAGATGTGAAATACGATCATCCTATCCTGCAACCCATCCTGAAAGAAACTTATGGGATTATGGTTTATCAGGAACAAATTATGAAAATTGCTCAAGATTTAGCAGGATACTCATTAGGAGAAGCAGATTTACTGAGAAGGGCAATGGGGAAAAAGAAAACCTCAGAAATGAAGAAACATCGCACTAAATTTATTGATGGGGCAACTAAAAATGGTGTTAAACAAAATGTTGCCAATCATCTTTTCGATCAGATGGTTAAGTTTGCCGAATATTGCCTCAGTTACGATACGCAAATTTTAACGGTAGAGTATGGTGCAATGCAGATTGGAAAAATTGTTGAAGAACAAATAAAATGTAATGTGTATAGCTGCGATCGCAATGGTTTTATCTACACTCAACCGATTCTTCAATGGCACGATCGCGGACAGCAAGAGGTGTTTGAATACGAATTAGAAGATGGATCTACGATCCGTGCAACAAAAGATCATAAATTTATGACGGAAGACGGAAAAATGCTTCCCATTGATATAATTTTCGAGAAAGGACTCGAATTAAAACAAGAAAACTTATCTTCTCCATTCGTTCAAAAACCGATTTTGAGTCGAGTTTGAAAATTTATTGAGCGATCGCGCACCGAAAACTCTATGATAAAGAAAGCGATTTAAAACAACACAAACAGGCATGGGAACGACAATTTGGGAACTCGATTTTTACTCGCGTCCGGTTTTTGATGAAAATAAGAAAAAACTCTGGGAAGTGCTGATCTGCGAAAGTCCTCTCGATATGACGCGATCGCCAAATTCCTTGTTTAAGTTCTCAAAATTTACTAACAATAAAAGCGTGAATTCAATTTGGTTGCGAGAAGCGATCGAAGAAGCGATTGCAAAAGCACCTCACTCTCCCAATCGCATTCGCTTTTTTCGTCGTGCCATGAATAACATGATCCTGAAAGCCTGTGAAGATGCAGATATTCCCGCTATTCCCAGTCGCCGCACTTATGCGCTCAATCAATGGATTGCCGATCGCTTAGCCAATTTTTATCCCATTCAAGAAGGATACGATGAAGAATCTGCTAAAGCAGCCTCGATAAAGTATCCCCTTTTAAATGCTGTCCCGCTTCCCGATGCCGTCAAAGGCGATCGCACGGATCGCTGGGCATTTGTGTCTTTAGAAGCGGAAGCCTTTACAGAAATGAAAGATTGGGATATTGGCTTTAGCGAAGCATTTCCTCTAGAAATGATGGAAGTGACCTCAGAAATGAAAATACCGGGTTTAATTATCTTTTCTCCTCGTGCGACTCCTTTAGCAGCTTGGATGTCGGGGCTAGAATTAGGCTTTTTACAGCTTGAAACAGGACAATTTCCGCGCTTGCGTTTGGAAACAGGAGCTAGCGATAGTTGGATTTTAGCCGATATTAAAGATGAAAAAACCTTAGCAGAAGCAAAAGGGTTTGAATCCGCCAAGCAAAAAGCAAATAATGTTCATTTTCTGGCAATTCAATCGAATCCCGAATCAGAATCATTTACAGGATTTTGGCTCTTAAAAGAAGACTAAGCCAATGCAATATTTTCTGACCTTACTTTAATTCTTTTAAATCAATGGCAGCATCTTCAACGAAAGGCTTTCGTGGTGCATTTCTTGACTTTATAGACGATCCTTTTTATGCCTCCGAACCAGAAAGCGTCCGTTACTTTCCCGATGGCTTATTGGTAACAGAGAATGGCATCATTCAAGAATTGGGAAATCATGCAGATATTGGCTCGCGATATCCTAATCTTCCTGTCACTCATTATCGCGATCGCTTAATTCTTCCCGGTTTTATCGACACTCACGTTCACTTCCCACAAACAGAAATGATTTCTGCTTATGGGGAACAATTGTTAGAATGGTTAAATAAATATACTTTTCCGACAGAACGAAAATTCAAAGAAAAAGCTTATGCTCAGAAAATTGCTGATTTCTTCTTAGATGAATTACTAAAAAATGGTACGACAACGGCTTTAGTTTTTACCACAATCTTTCCCGAATCTGTTGACGCATTTTTTGAAGCGGCACGCGATCGCAATCTGAGAATGATTGCCGGAAAAGTCATGATGGATCGCAATGCCCCAGCATATCTCAAAGATACGGCGAAATCGTCCTACGAAGAAACAAAAAAACTAATTCAAAAATGGCATAAACATGAGCGTTTACTCTATGCTATCACCCCTCGTTTTGCTGCAACTTCCACAGAAGAACAATTACAGCTTGCAGGCAAATTACTAGAAGAATTTCCCGATGTTTATCTTCACACACATCTTTCGGAAAATGTCAAGGAAGTTGAATGGATCGAAGAATTATTTCCTCATTGTCAGAATTATTTAGATGTCTACGATCGCGCTGGTTTAGTTGGCGATCGCTCGATTTTTGCCCACGGGGTACAACTATCTCCAGAAGAGTTTAAACGCTTATCGGAGGCGAATTCTGCAATTTCTTTTTGTCCGACTTCTAATCTATTCCTCGGTAGTGGACTCTTTAAACTTCAGCAAGCAAAGTCTCGAGAAACTCCTATTAAAGTTGGGCTAGGGACAGATGTGGGTGCGGGAACAAGTTTTTCGCTTCTGCAAACCGCCAATGAAGGTTATAAAATTTCTCAATTACAAGGACAAAAATTATCTTCTTTTCAAGCACTATTTTTAGCCACCTTAGGAGGAGCAAAATCTCTCAATTTAGAAAATAGAATCGGCAATTTTGACACTGGAAAAGAAGCCGATTTTATTGTGGCAAACTTACAAGCAACTCCTTTAATGGCTTTACGAAATGCAGGGAAGTTTCCTCAGACTTTAGAAGAAATCGGCGATCGCGCTTTTTCCTTGATCATGTTGGGAGGCGATCGGGCTATTGTAGAGACTTATATTTTGGGCGATCGGTTTGTTAGGAAAAATTCTGATTGAAATTAATGCGATCGTGCAATAAATTCAACTTCTGAAAATTAGAAAGCATGGTCTTGTTAACTAAGCATACTAATCAATAACAACAAATAACAAACAACCAATGACCAATAACCAATAACTAAATCAACATTTGATTGATTTGTGTTAAAAGCTCCGGCATCAGTTGAGCATCATCGACAATTGTTTTAGTCGCCAAGCGATCTAATAATTCATCTAACTCCCGATTGCCCGTACTTGCGAGAGAATCGTGTTCGAGAACTAAAATCGGCGGGCGATCGCTCAGATCGGCTAATTTTTTCAATCCATCCAACCAACATTCTAAATCGCCAATCTCTCCCAAATTGACAATTAATAGATCGACACTGTAATGGCGAATTTGACTGTACACTTCAGCCCAAGATTTGGCGAGCAAACTTCGCAATCCTGCTGTTTGCAAATATTGTGTTAAAGCATGAGCAAAATCAATCCCTGCATGAGGTTGAGTCTCTAGTATTTCTTCTAAATATTTGCTGGACTGACATCGTTCATTTCCCGCTTCAATAATGAGAATATTCGCTTGATGACTGACTCCTGCAGCAACTTGAATGACCTGCAACAATGCGACGATACTTTGCTCGGTAATCGGAATTAAACAAGGAAAAACCGATAATCCCGTAATTTTATTGGCAGATTCGGTAATGGCAGCATCTAAAGAAACTAAAGGCAAGCGAGCCAGAGGTTCGATCTCGCCGATCTCCTGCAAATATCCATCAGAATCCTCGATGTTGCAACCATTCAGTAACAAAACATCGGGTTTCCAAACCTTCGCTAAAATTTCTGCTTGCTCGAGATCGTTCGCTTCCAAAATCCGATAGTTTAAGGTTAAAACGCGATCGCGAAAAATTTGTGTTGTGGAATTGCCCGCTATTCCTCCCCATTCTGCAACAGATGCCGAATTGTCGTCCTCTAGAAAAGGCCCGGCGTGTAAGTGTAAAATTGTGAGATTTTTCCGCGTTGGCGGAGATTCAGTTTTCAATTGCGATAAACTGTCTTGTAAGTCTTTAGGGTGGACGGGTAAACTGAGGAAACCATCCGCTTCATTTTGTTGTGCCTGACGTTTTTCCGCTCGCGTAGCGGTGATAATGACGGGAATATTCTTGGTTTTTTCATCAGCCTTGAGTAAAGTCAGCACATCCCAACCCGACAGTAACGGCAAAAGAGGATTGAGAAAAATCGCCCGAGGTTGAATTTGCCGCGTTTGTTCGAGGGCTTCGGTTCCAGAGCGAGCAACGATCGCTCGATAGCCCAACTTTTGCAATTGTCCGGTTAACCGTTCGATATATTGGGGAACTGCTTCTACGATCAAAATGAGGCGATTGGGTTCTGGGGTCGATTTTTCCCGCTCGCGTCGCGCTTCCTGTTCGGGTGGGGCAGGTGGCAAAAGTAAGGTAAATTTACTGCCCCGCCCTACCTTGGATGTAAAGGAAATATCTCCACCGTGAGCGCGAGCGAGGCGTTGAGTGAGTACCAATCCCAACCCCGTTCCTTCAAATTGACGTGTGAGGGGACTTTCTAACTGCTGAAATTTTTGAAAGATGAGATGTTGGGCGGATTCAGGAATTCCGATCCCTGTATCCCAGACTGTAAAATCGATCCATCCTTGCCAGCGATCGATTTGCAAGCCAATTTTTCCGCCACTGGGGGTAAATTTGAGGGCATTTTCCAATAGGTGAACGAGCATTTGGCGCAAGCGCAGTTCGTCAGCTACGATCGCCTCTAATTCCGGCGCGATCGTCAGAGAAAATTCAATGTGAGGAACGATGGGCGAGTCTTTCCCTCGAGCGGCAAACAATTGTTGTCGGGCCTGTTGATAAGCACGTTCGCAGACTTCTTTTAATTTTACGGGTTCGGGATTGAGTTTTAACTGTCCCGTTTCAATGCGCGTCAAGTCGAGAATATCATTAACAACGCTCATCAGTTGCTGCCCGCTTTGATAAATTAATTGAGCGTAGCGAGACTGACGCTTGTTGAGATCTCCAAGCTTGTTATCTTTAAGCAAACTAGATAAACCCAATACTGCTGTGAGTGGAGTTTTTAATTCGTGAGAGATGCAGGCTAAAAACTCATCTTTGAGGCGATTGAGTTGGACGAGATCGGCATTTTTTGCCGTGAGTTCCTTGCACAGTTGTCGCTGTTCAGTCACATCCGTGGCGAGAACGAGCCAGAGAGAAGTGAGAGGGTTGGGATTTAAGGTTTGAGGGTTGGAAATTCTCCTCACTTTTAAAGGAAGCTTGACAAATTGCCAGACACGATTGGCTCTTTTTGCATTTGTGAGGGAATCCTCCCGATCGCCTTCAAAATTGGGATCGCTATCTTCTTCCTCGTCCTTGCGTTCTGCAATAAAATTACACCAGCGATCGAGAACGATCTCTTGATTTAAGCCGAGTTTCAAGTTTTGAGGAAAGGTTTGCCGCAAAATTTCTCGAGGCTCTCCATCCTCATTTTGAGAAAGTTGCTCTAATTCTTTGGGGGTAAGATCGCTTACTCCTACCATGCCCGCACCGATTTGTTTCTGCCAAGTCGAGTTTTGTTGAATGACTTGCCCTCGTTCTCCTTGCAACATTAACGGGATGGGCAATTGTTCTAATAGATTGAGGAGAGATTCTAGGGTTTGGGAGTCGAGGGTCGAGGGTTCGGGCAACACGGCGTTTAAAAGTTGCCAAACATCCAGAATTCCTTGAAACTTCCCTGCTTCATCCACGAGAGCGCAATATTGTCGGTCTCCTCCCAATCCTTCTTCTTGAAGGTGCGATCGCGCTTCCTCAATGTGCAAGGAAGCCGGGAGAACGGTAATCGGTTCGAGGAGAGCCGGAAAATGCTTCTGTCCCGAATTGTTGATTTTCTTTTCTTCGGGAAGGATGAGAGGGAGAAGAGACTGTCGCCACTGTTCCCATGAGGTGGGTTGAGGAGAACTTGCCACCATGCTCGTAGCTTCTACTTTTCTGGTTTTAAGAAAAATGTCTCCCTTGGCCGGAAGATAGCCTTCTTGAACAAGACTTTCATGGGCGAGCAGACAAGATAAGCGAATGACTCCGAGGGGATAGTCTCGATCCCCGAGAACAATAACAATCTCAGTTTTGTTGTCTTTAAAGATTTGCCTGAGCGCGTTCAAGCTAGCGGTCTGCTCGCAAACCGGCACGGAACGAATAAATTGTTGCAAGGTGCGAGATAAACTGGGCATGGGTTGCAACGTCGCGAAGGGGGCGCGAGCGGTGTTGAGGGCGGGAAATGGGTAAAACTTGGGGATTTCGCGTTCTCGATCCCAGAAGGAGTCCCAATTGTATTATTGCTTCCCCAGCCGGCTTTTCTGGCAGAAGAACACAATTAATTACATTTCTTAGTCTGACTCAATAACGTTTGCGATCGCCAAAATTGCAGAAAATTTTCACCATTTTAAATCTTTTCATCATTTTAACGAAGTTTTATATTATTTTAAGATTAGGTCTACAACAGTAAAAGAACCGAGTATCTTTCTTGATTCGGTTTTCCTTGGAGTTCGCGTAGCATCTCCGATGAGTTATACGATTCGCTAGGATCGCATCGTCATGTCGGGCAATTGCTCTTGAACTAAAGCGTCCCTCTAATGGGAGTTTCACCTTTCTTGTGAGGTTATCGCGTCTTCTTGATTCTAACGTAAAGCCGTCTGTAAAGGGCGGGGTTTCGGACTCAATTTTTCTGATGACAAGCGAGACATCTCCTCTTTCTCTACCTTCAAATCCTCAATTGTTTATTTGTGTTTACGCGAAAACTCGGGGTTTGTGTCAATCCTTGGAGAATTTATTAAGCAGCGATCGCTACTTCTACGAACAATGTGACACCCAAGACGATTTTCTCGCTTTGGTCGAACGCGATAAGGAGCGTATTGATTGTTTGATCCTACAAAATATTGCCTCCGAGTTAGCCGTACTCGATCGCCTCTACGATCGCGGGATTTTGCTCCCTATTGTTATTATCGAGCCGACCAACTCGCAAAACACAAACTCAACGGTCGATCCGTCTCCCCAAATATTTCGCCATACTGCTCCAGAAGCCGCTAGTTATTTCTATCATACGGGAGAAGTTTTGTTATTGGGAACGCATCTCGACCAAGTTCCCACCGCCATCGATCGCGCGATCGCCAACTTTCTCAAACTCGCCCCCACGAGCAATCTCTCCGCCTCATCCAATCTTTCTGAACCCACTAGCGAACAAGGCAAGCAAAATTTTCTCCTCTTGCAGCAACGCCGTCTGGCAGAAAAGCTCAAAGAACGCCTCGGTTACTTGGGAATTTATTATAAGCGCAACTCCCAAGACTTTTTGCGAAACTTGTCACCTCAAAACAAAAAAGTCTTATTACAGGAACTCAAAGGAGACTATCGCGAGATATTCTTAAATTACTTTATTCCCAACTATCCTCTCAACCCTCTTTTGGATCAATTTGTCAATCGTGCCTTTTTTGCCGATCTCTCTGTTTCCCAAATTTTAGAAATTCATATGGAACTCATAGACGAATTTGCTCAACAATTAAAACTCGAGGGGCGCAGCGAAGAAATTTTACTAGATTATCGCCTCGTCTTGATTGACATTATCGCCCATCTATGCGAAATGTATCGGCGATCGATTCCGCGAGAGGATATTCCCTTTGAAGTCTTTGCAACAAGGGAATAAAATCTCAATGTACGTTACACTGCTAATTTATTCTCTCTCGATCTCTCGTTCTTCATCGATCTGCCCATGAGTCCCTCGAAAAAAACCTATGTTCTCAAGCTCTATGTTGCAGGAAATACCCCGAACTCTGCTAGAGCGTTAAAAACCCTAAAAACAATTCTCGAACAAGATTTTCAAGGTGTTTATGCCTTGAAAGTTATTGATGTTCTTAAAAATCCGCAACTTGCTGAAGAAGATAAAATTTTAGCTACCCCAACATTATCTAAAGTTTTACCTCCTCCCGTGCGTAAAATTATTGGAGATTTATCCGATCGCGAAAAAGTTCTCATTGGTTTAGATCTTCTCTATGAGGAAATCTCAGAAGCCTAAAAACAGTTCAATGCAAAAATCTTTTGTCAATCTTTTCTTTTTTATACATCTTTAAAGCTGCATTTAGTAAATTTATTTTTGGAAAAATTAGGTAATGAATCAAACAAATTCTAACGAAAACCCCAATACTCAGACTGTTTTGCAAGGTGTCCGCAAAATTCGGACCATGATCGAAGGCTTTGACGAAATCAGTCACGGTGGGATGCCTGTAGGTAGAACGACATTGGCAAGCGGAACATCTGGAACGGGTAAAACTTTACTGGCAACTCAGTTTCTCTACAACGGGATCAAGCAATTTGGAGAAGCAGGAATTTTTGTAACATTTGAAGAGTCACCGCAAGATATTATTACGAATGCTTGTAGTTTTGGCTGGGAGTTACAAGAACTCGTCGATCGCGGCAAACTTTTCATCCTTGATGCCTCTCCCGATCCTGAAGGTCAAGAAGTGGTAGGAAATTTCGATCTTTCAGCATTAATCGAACGCATCCATTATGCGATAAAAAAATACAAAGCAAAACGGGTTTCCATTGATTCGGTCACGGCAGTTTTTCAACAGTATGAAGGTGCCTCGGTCGTGCGACGAGAAATTTTTCGCCTCGTAGCGCGGCTCAAACAAATTGGCGTTACCTCAATTATGACAACGGAACGAATCGATGAATACGGTCCGGTAGCGCGTTTTGGGGTGGAAGAATTTGTCTCTGATAATGTCATTATTTTACGCAATGTCATTGAAGGAGAACGGCGAAGGCGTACCATGGAAATTTTAAAATTACGGGGTACGACTCACATGAAAGGAGAATATCCTTTTACAATTACCAATAATGGCATTAATATTTTCCCCTTGGGAGCAATGCGATTAACACAACGCTCTTCTAATGTTCGGATTTCTTCAGGGGTGAAAACATTGGATGAGATGTGTGGTGGAGGCTTCTTTAAAGATTCAATTATTTTAGCAACAGGGGCGACAGGAACGGGGAAAACATTATTGGTGAGTAAATTTTTACAAGAAGGATGCCGACAGGGAGAACGTGCCATCTTATTTGCTTATGAAGAGTCCCGCGCGCAGTTATCCCGTAATGCGAATTCTTGGGGAGTTAATTTTGAAGAAATGGAGCAAAAAGGGTTACTAAAATTGCTCTGTACTTATCCCGAATCGGCAGGTTTAGAAGATCATTTACAGATGATTAAATCAGAAATTGAAGAGTTTAAACCCGCCCGCATTGCGATCGATTCGCTTTCGGCTATGGCACGAGGTGTGACGAATAATGCGTTTCGACAGTTTGTAATTGGGGTAACGGGATACGCCAAACAGGAAGAAATTACGGGATTTTTCACCAATACAACGGATCAATTTATGGGATCGAATTCGATTACCGAGTCTCATATTTCCACGATTACCGATACGATCATCATGTTACAATATGTAGAAATTCGTGGAGAAATGTCGCGGGCAATCAATGTTTTTAAAATGCGCGGTTCTTGGCATGATAAGGGCATTCGCGAATACACGATCAGTTCGGAAGGTCCCGATATTAAGGACTCTTTTCGTAATTATGAGGGAATTATTAGTGGTTCTCCGACGCGTATTAGCGTTGATGAGAAAACTGAACTTTCTCGTATTATTCGCGGGGTACAAGGAAAAACTTCTGATGATTCATAAATTTGGGTCTACCGAACTTAGTATGTAAAACTAAGTTGAGAAAAGGGCATCCAACCCA
>NZ_JCAMRX010000098.1:0-7471 GCF_059821285.1 Spirulina sp. LEGE 11439 | reverse complement strand
TTGGTACACTCATTGCTGCTACTGTACCTCATGAATTAGGGAATTGCTATATTATCTTCATTTGATTTTTGAATATCTTTTCGATTTTTCGATTCTAATGAAACTGGTTGAGATTTAAAAGCATGAGAAATTCCATGAGACATGACAAATAAAGGGCGTTCAGAAATCTTTAATACTGCTATAAGTTTTTCTCTTGTTGCTTTTTCTTCAAATAACAGAATACACTTATATGTATTAAGTGATTTTGCGATTTTTAAATTAGATCGAGTTGATGGATCGTATCCAGGGACAAATAGAATCATTTTTACTTTTTTAATTCGCTTTTCTTTTAAGAAAATCTCGTGCTACTCGGAGAACATCTGAAGCATATTGCTGACCGATTTCCGTTCCTTTCTCAATTTCATGACGAAGTTGAAATGCAGTAAACATCTCACCGTCTGCTGTTTTCCATATTATTGACTCGCTAGGAATAATTTCACTAATTAGTCCAGAAAATACATCACGGCTGATATTACGAGAAACACTGTGTAATTCTGAGGTTGGTTGTACAGCAAGCATTGTGTTAATACCTTCTAAAAAATACCTTAATGAAGGAGATCTACCTGATGCTCGTTCAATATTAATATGATGTAAAAAATTCCAATGATTACTTGTTTTGAGGAATTTCCCAAACGCAGATTCTGCATAAATTGCAGGTTCTTTGATTTCCTCTGGTAATGGTAAGGTAGGAATAACTTCTCTACCAAATTGTGTTTTTACGTTTTCTCGAGCGGTGATTTCGTCTGCAAATAACCATGCTTCTATTTCAGGAATCGCACAAAAAACTTTGACAGAAGGTTGACCTAAATTCTCTTTCATACTCCTAACTGCATCAGGAACACTCTGAGCTTTACAGTTTCTTAAAACTGCACAACTATTTTCTAATTCTCTAGGTAAACTTTGTAAAAAAGTTTTAAGTTTTCCGACTCCTTTAATTGTTTGAATTTTTATTTTGTCCTGTGGATATTTTGCAGCTTCAAGTAGCCACAGCACAATTTGAACGTCCTTTGCTGTCTCGACAAATAGTCTAATAGAACCATCTTTCATAATTTAGAAGATAAGATATTCTCGGAATATATCTAGATTATACCTTACATAGTCTCTCTAGCTCAAGATACAAAACAGAGATATATGCTTTTATTTTCGTTTCAAACTCTCCTATTTCATTTTAAATTGTTCGACAACACGGCTTAATCCCACAGAATTTGAGGCTTTAAAGAGCAGGCAATCGCCGGGTTGTACAATTTTTTTCAATTCTGCAACGACCTCATCGTGAGTTTTAATGCAAACCGTCGAGATACCTTTAGAACCGATCGCGATCGCTTCAACTTGGCGATCGTCGGCTAAAATTATCACGCGATCTAACTGTAACTCTTTAGCAACTTCTCCGACTTTTTGATGCAATTCTGACGATTTTTCGCCTAACTCTTTCATCGTCCCCAACACAGCAATATGACGTTGAGCGGGCGTTTCTTTTAATAAACGCAAAGCCGCTACCATCGACTCAAAACCCGCATTATAAGTCTCATCTAAAAGCGTGATATTTCCCTCAAGATCGTAACGTTGGGCGCGACCTTTAGGAAGTTCTACAGAGACCCCCGATAAAAGTGGCTGCCAGTCGATATCGAGGACTTTTGCGACTGCTAATGCGGCTAAATAATTGGAGGCGTTATGATTGCCCAAAAGAGGCAAAGGAAAATCTTTTCCTTCTACTCGCAACGTTTGGCGATCGCGCAATTCGCCCCGCAAATCTCCCTTTTCCAAACCATAAGTGATTGTTTCTCCTCGCCAAACTTCCGCCGCCGTTTTCAGCAAAAGTTCGTTATCTGCGTTTAAAATTGCCATGCTATTATCCGGCATTGTTGCCAATAACTCGCATTTTGCTCGAGCGATCGCTGTCCGAGACCCCAATAAACCGATATGTGCGGTCCCCACATTGGTAATCACCCCCACCGTCGGACGAGCAATTTCCGTTAATTCAGCAATTTGTCCCAAACCTCGCATTGCCATCTCGATCGCGGCATAATCGTCATTCTCTGACAATTCCAAAAGAGTTTTCGGCACGCCAATTTCATTGTTGTAATTCTTCTGAGTTTTGAGAACCTTTCCTTGGGTGGTTAATACTGCTGCAATGAGTTCCTTTGTCGTGGTTTTTCCCACAGATCCCGTAATCCCAATGATAGGAATTTCAAATCGATCGCGCCACCAATTGCCAATCCTTTGATAAGCCTGCAATGTATCTTGAACCAAAAATTGAGGAATCGTTTCAGGGAGCGCGATCGCCGGAGGTTGGGCCAGAATCAGAGCTTTTGCGCCTTTGTTTGCGGCTGCTTCTAAGAAATGATGACCGTCAAACGTCTCCCCTTGCAATGCTAGAAATACCTCTCCGGGTTGCAGGGTGCGGGTATCTGTATTAATTCCCGTGAGTATCGTCGAGGAAGGAAGCGGAGATAACGTCTGAGAAATTCCGAGAATTTCCGGTAATTGGGAAAGAGAAACAGTAAAAGGCATAGCAAAGCAGAAAACAGCAAAAAGGCGATCCGAGAGACTGAGGGAATGCGTGCCAAACTCTAGAGCGAGAAGTAGGGAAATGTCAAGTCAATTCTCTTAAAGTTCCATGAAGTTTCCGTGAATTTGACGAAAGCGCATAAAAAGCGGGCAAGGTATCATAAAACTATAGAGTAGAGGGCATTCATCAGGAATACCATCTTTTTCAGTCCAGCTTATCCGTGCATCTATCCCTCGATCTCGATCGCTCTCATTTATCCCTTAGTGAAATGTCAACAGCCCTAATTTTAAAATGATTGGAGGGCTGAAACCCGTGCCAACCTTGACTAACTCTTATCTCAGACAAACTCGCCAAGAAGAACAATGTCTGTACGATCATCTCCTTTACTGCGTACAGATGGAAACTCCCGAAGATACGATCGAGCGCTTTCGACGTTTGTTTATCGGGGGACGAAATTACGATCCGATTGATGTGCGGATTTCTCTCGAAGCGATCGCCAGCGAAAAAACCGCCGACGAAAACTTTAATTTTCTGCTCAATCGCTGTTGTCACATTCTTATTAATCGCTGGCAAACTCAACCCCAAAACCGTTGGGCTATTATTGAGTTAGTAGAAGTTTTTCGCTTTATCCCTCCTGTCGGGACGGTACACGCTCGGGGAGCGCGTCGCCTGCGTCAATTGGTCAGAGATTTTCGCGAAACCGAGCAGTTTTTGACCTTACAACGGCTGGCGCGAGTGATTGGCAATACTATTGAAGATCGCGGTAAACTGCGTCCCCTGCACGATCGCAACGGCACGGGCAATCTTGTCGGCACTTTGATCAACCGCTATCCGTACCTGCACGAACATTGCTTGCTCAGTCAGGATAGCAGTTACGAACACCAACAAACCGTGCGGCAAATTCGCGATCGCCTGCAACAGCAATTTGAATTCGATCTTTCCCACTATGTCACCTATCAAGTTCGCAAGGCACGGGAATTAAAAAGCGATCGCATTATTCAACCCGTCAAAAATCCCACCTTATTAAGCAGTCGAGAACTCGGGGCGGCGGTGCGCCAATTTTCCGGACGCATTCAAGGCGATCGCACCCATCGCGATCTGGCAAAAAACTTTCTCACCCACAGCCTGCAAGCCTCTTCCTATCGCAATTTCAAGGACGATCTCTACGAATATCTTACGGCTTCGGTAGATCCGCGATATGGCAATCAAAAGTTTAATGAAAAGCTCTACGATCGCCTCAAAAATACCCTCTCTCGTTACGATTTACAAAAGCCAAATAATACGCTATTACTGCGAACTTCCAGTCACTTATTAAATTTTTTAGTGGTCGAAAGTCCCCAACGTCCCGATCATTATATTTTTGTCGATTTGATCACGAATTTGGGAGCAACGCCAACGGTAATTTTACTCCTCAAAATTACACTTCTCTGCAATCAAGTCAAGCCTCATCTCGAAAAACGCTTTTCGATTTTGTTCAATCATTACGAAGCGTCCACAGAAGAAGGAGTACCTTGGTTAGTGAAATCGATGGAAAATATGCACATTGCTTTTAGTATTCATTTTGGCTCTGTCGATCTCTCTCATCTCAAAGAAATTATGTAATTCAAGTTCATTTTTCTTCTCAATAAAGCCGATTCATTCTTTTGCAAAGTCATTTAGTTATTGTTTTCTTTTTCCTTTCTAATATCCTTGGGAATTATCTTACCGATCGCCAAGCCAATGAATAAAGAAATGAGTTCATAAGAGCCAAAGATAAAACCAATTACAATGAAGAAGATGAAAGCAGCAAAAGGATAATTATTGACATAAGTTCGAGAACTTAAAAGATCGGCTTTATATTGTTCAAAACCTTCTAAATATTCTGCTTGAGTTATTTCTTGACCTCGCTGATATTCCTCTTGAGATTGTTTCACAAAGTATAGACCGAATAATATACTGAGCGTTGCAATAAGAATAATTTTTGCGATCGCAACATTTCTGCTTGTATATTTGACTGTCAAAGTGAGCTTATCTTTTGAATTTTGCTCTGAATTGATTGATGATTTCATAAACTTACTTTGTTTCAGATTTTTACCTCATTTTTGTGTTAATATATCTGTCTACTATGAAGGTGAAACAAAGCGTTTCTGCAATGATTCTACTCGGCGCTTGGCAATTTTATTCTCTGGATCGTATTTGAGAGTTTTCTGATAGGTTTCTAAGGCTTTTGCGTCCATTGTTTTCTTTTCGTAGATATTCGCAAGGTTATTATTGGCGATCGCATACTCGGGATAAAGTTTCAGCGCCTCTTTATAGTTGCGAATCGCCAAGTCATATTGCTCGCGAGACAAATAAGAAAACCCAATCGCGTTATAAATCAAAGCGATATTTTCCGGTTCGATTTCTTCTTTATTGGCTAATTTTAAACCTTTTTGCAAAACTTGAGCCGCTTGAACGTATAACTTTTTCTTTAAATAGAGACTGCCTAGCTCATAATAGTCTTTCGATGTTCCATTTCCGGCTTTGATTGTTTTTTGTAGCTTTGAGAATGCGTTTTCAAGGCGACGACTCTGAAAAATTTGTTGAAATAAAAAGATTGCTGTTCCTGCCAATATAATCAGCAAAAAAGAAATATAAATGATGGGGAGTTGTTCTTTCATAATGTTGTTGTTTGTTGTTACGTCCTCCGGACACGCTACGCGAACGGAGTCAAATAACCAATTGTGCCATCTTATCGTCAATTTTCCTCGGGTTCGGGGAAATTTCCCAAACCCCAATAGTCAATTCGTCTTTGCAACCATCCCGAGTCTTGCCATTTGGCGATCGCTTCATTCACTTGCAGATACAATTCTCCATGCTGCAATCCTTTTGGGATCGCGATCGCTAAAGGTGTTCCCCCCAAACGATCGCTCATCAGGCGATATTGAGGATATTCTTGCACCCAACCTGTTAATACACTGCGATCGCCGGCAAAAGCAATCGCTTCTCCCGTTTCCAAGAGCATTAAGGCTTCTTGATAAGATTCAACGCCGACCAATTGGACTTCAGGCAGGGCATAACGGACGATGGCAATGGTACTCGAACCCTCTAAAACAGCAACTTTACGAAACTTGAGATCGATGCGGCTGCGGATGTGGGGATCGCGAGTGACAAAGCTCGTACTGTCGAGATAATAGTAACGACTGAAGTTCACTAAGCGCGATCGCGATGGGGTTGCGCCGACTCGCGCGATCGTTAGGTCTACTTCTCCCGAAATAGCCATGTTTAATCGTTCTGTATTTGTGACGGGTTGTAAAATTACCGCATCGCGATCGCCGAGTAATTCTTCCGCTAATTTTCGCGCAATATCAATTTCTAAGCCTTGCAAATTGCCCCTTTCATCCCAAAATCCCAAGGGACGAAGATTATCTTTAACTCCAACGATTAACTTACCTCGTTCTTGAATTTCTCCCCATTCCGCCGCTAATGTGCCGTGAATCGGAAATGACCAACAACCCATAACCCATAACCCATAACCCATAACCCATAACCATTTAAAAATCCCATTTTTCTTCATTTTTCGGTGAGGGTTCGCTATCTTCAGCATTGGGGGGGTTAATAACTCGATAATTCGCGTCATAGATGCCATCTTTAGATTGAGAAGGATTCCCAGTCGGTTTTTTGAGATTGGGGGACTCTGAAGGGTTTTCTGGGGTTGAAGGGATGCCAACGCCTTGAGGGGGACGAGCTTGGGGAGGAGGGTTTCTGCGAGTCGTGCGAGCATTTTTGCGAAGATCGCTTTGAGGAGCATCGGTTTGAGGAATAGTGGCGGCGGCCGGGGGTTCATCAATTGCCCAGCCGCCATCATCTTCAGGAAGGGGATTCCAGTCGGCAGAAGGGGAAATTTCCCAATCGGATTTACCCGGAGGGCGAGTGCGACGCTTTTTTCTGACGGTCTCGCGATAGCGTGGGGCAACTTCAGGATTGGTTTCTCGCGGTGAGGCAAAGGGAAGATAATTGAGCAATTGTACTACTAGACTGGTACCCATTCCGGCAACAACCCCCAACCCCAACCAAACCGCTAGTGGGAGGCTGAGAGTCTCGCTGCCAAAAAGAATTAACGATAGAGAAGGCGACCAATTCTGAAGCAGAATCAGCCCGATCGCGATCGCCAGCAGTACCATCCACGTTGCACGCATCTTTTCAGTTATCAGTTATCAGTTATCAGTTATCAGTAGGGACGTTGCATGCAACGTCCGTACATCAGTTATCAGTTTTGCTTGTTCCGCCTTGCCATCGTTGTAGGGGAATACAGTCAATATCGAATTGGTCGAGGGCGCGAGCGATGACAAAATCCACTAGATCCTCAATGGTTTGGGGGTTGTGATACCAAGCGGGAATTGCGGGGACGATCCGCGCTCCGGCTTCGGCAAGAGCAGTTAAATTTCGCAAGTGAATCAAACTTAATGGCGTTTCTCGGGGGACGAGGATTAATTTCCGTCCTTCTTTTAATTGTACGTCAGCCATGCGCTCGAGCAGGTCAGAACTCAATCCGTGGGCAATTTTCGCGACGGTACTCATGCTACAGGGCATGACGATCGCTCCCAGAGTCCGAAAAGAACCCGATGCGATCGTTGCTCCGACATCATTCCAACGATGACAGCGCAATGTTCCCGCTTTGGCCACCCCAGCGCGATCGCGCCAAAATTGTGCTTGTTCTTCCGGCTCGGGCGGCATTCGCACATTTTTCTCGGCCAGCCACACCATAAAGCTCGCCTTAGAAGCCACCAGATCGACCGTATAGTCCGCTTCTAACAAATATTTCAGAGCGCGAACCGCATAAATTAAACCACTCGCCCCACTTACGCCCAAAATTAAAGGTTTCATTTCTAGCCGATAACTGATAACTGAATACGAGAAAAGAGCGGGAGATTGATAGCCCCGTCTCTTTAGAGCGGGGTGGAA
>NZ_JCAMRX010000097.1:0-7522 GCF_059821285.1 Spirulina sp. LEGE 11439 | reverse complement strand
TCTTTTTATCTTATTTGTCAATAGTTCATGTGTTCAGCAGGTTTGACCTGCTCCCCGTTGTTGTTCTCGTTCGGCACGTTCTTCTCCTGTTAATAATAAATTCCCCTGATTATCCCACCAACGCAACCAAGGTAATTCAACATTGGCATAATTTCCTTGCCAAATACCTAACTCTACTCCCAAGGTTTCGAGGGGAAAATGGCCGCGATCGTTTGCGGGCATCAACTCGTAGCGATTTTCCACAAAGCGATACACTTTAACTTGTGCCTGTCGGACTTCATAAATACCGTAATAAGCTGGACGAATAACGGTTTCATAAATCCAAAATTTTCCCTTCCACGGTGTTTTATTTCGTTCTTCAAAACCATTCCCCGAAACAAATTCGAGAACAATTTGCGGGGGAACAATTTCTTGCCATAATACATAAGAACGCCGCATCTGTCCGTTCAGATCGGGGGCTACATTAGGGACGTAAAACCAGTCAGGGGATAATGCACCCTTTAAAGGCGGATCGGTGATGCGCCAGTAGATGCCACTATCTTGACCGATACAATACTGTCCATCGGGATGAATTCGTGCCAGTATGGGACGAATTGAATCGGTAATCAAGATACTTTGAGGATGTTCTTGAAAGTTTTTCACAAATTTTCCATCTTCGCAAGGAAGCTGCGTATGGTCGGGGAGAGGAGTTAAAAGTTTTGTTGTTGTCTGTATATCTGTAGGAGTCATTATCTTAAAGAAAATTTATTTTTATCTTTTTTAAGGATAGCGCGATCGCAAGTAGGGTGGAGAATACCCACCCCAATTGCAATTTAACCTAACAATTGAATGTTAGAAAAGAGAAACTCTTGAGTTTTGATTTCTCCTTTAATTTCAGTCTGAATGGCGCGACGATTTAAGATGGAATAAGCGCCAACTTTTTCGTATTCATCTTCAAAGTTATTCACACCGCCTTTTTGTTCTCCAGTTTTGGGGTCGTGATAAACCGAATCATAGCGATGAGAAAGATAGCCTTCTCCCGTGTCGTGACTGCTGAAGGTATTAATCGTAACCACCGTGCCGTGAATGTTACGGTGAACCATGCTGACTTCATTATTATGGAGTTTGTAGCGATCGCCTTCTGCTTTTCCTCCCATTAAAATCTCGATGCTTCCGTCTGGGTCGGTTTTCCCATAGGAGAAGGTATTTTCCCCGTGAGTTTGTTCAAAACCGCGACGGATGCGGTGAATAGAAATTTCCCAGACTTGACCCTCGATCGCTTTTTTAGCGGCCTCGTCGGTTATTCCCGTAATTTCCCCTTTGAGGTCGGCACTAATGCGGACTTGACCGGAAAATGTCTCACCATCTCGGTTGTAGGTAATATCGGCAGTATAGCCCGGAAAATTACTGTCCCAAGTGTAGCGATTTTCGTAAGCTGCTCGAAATAGGTCGCGGGCGGATTGTTGTGCAATAACTGTCATGGGAGAACCTCTTTAATTCTGTCTCATAGATAACCATTATCTCATTAAATACTGGAAAATGGGCGATGGGCGATCGCATATTGAAGTATAAATGCTTAAGAAAAAATTTAGGTTTTTGTAAAGCTCTAAACCCATAGAAAAGCAATAAAAATGTTGTTAAAATCATCTGGTTAAAATTTTAATATATTTTGCCCTGCGATCGCAAGGCATTGACTAAAAAATGTTGCATTTTATTAAAAAAAGAAGACTAGGTTAAAAAAAGCTAAGCATTGTTCCCAATCCTCTCAAAAAATGCGAAAATAAAAGGTGAAAAGCGAGGGGTTAAGTCCGACTAAATTAAACATCAATTCAAAGAAAATAGATTCATAATAATTCACTAATTTATCTATTTTCAAGCAACAGAAATGTTGTTAGTACTTAAAGCGTTTATTTGAGAGGAAAATTAAAGCGATCGCATGACTAACGAGTGCTAACCAATCACTACTAATCAACACCTCAAGCTATGAGTAAGAACACCTTTGCAACCATAGATGGTAACGAAGCCGTTGCTCGCGTTGCCTACAAACTCAATGAAGTTATTGCTATCTATCCCATTACACCTTCTTCACCAATGGGAGAATGGGCGGATGCTTGGATGTCGGAAGGTCGTCCCAATTTATGGGGAACGCCTGCCTCTGTGGTCGAAATGCAGGCAGAAGGAGGGGCAGCCGGTGCCGTTCACGGGGCGCTACAAACGGGGTCGTTAACGACAACATTTACCGCATCTCAAGGACTCTTATTAATGATCCCCAATCTCTACAAAATTGCGGGAGAATTAACCAGTTGCGTTATTCACGTAGCAGCGCGATCGCTGGCAGCACAGGCACTTTCTATCTTTGGCGATCATAGCGATGTCATGGCGACTCGGGCAACGGGTTTGGCGTTACTTTGTTCGGCATCGGTACAAGAAGCGCACGATCTGGCATTAATTTCCCAAGCCGCAACATTAGAATCTCGCGTTCCTTTTCTCCACTTTTTTGATGGGTTTCGGACTTCCCATGAAGTGCAAAAAGTGGAGATTTTGGCTGAAGAAATTCTGCGAGAAATGATCGAGGATGAGTGGGTTTTTGCTCACCGATCGCGCGGTTTAACTCCCGATCGCCCCGTCCTGAGAGGAACTGCCCAAAACCCCGATGTTTACTTCCAAGCACGGGAAAGTGTCAATCCTTTTTATGAGGCTTGTGCGGGCATTGTCGAAAAGGCGATGAACAAGTTTGAACAGTTAACAGGTCGTTGTTACCAACTGTTTCAATATGAAGGCGCGGCCGGTGCGGAACGGGTTATCATTCTCATGGGATCCGGTTGTGAAACCGTTCACGAAACTGTCAATTATTTAACAGCACAAGGAGAAAAAGTCGGTGTATTGAAAGTGCGCCTCTATCGTCCTTTTTCTGTAGCTAAATTTGTGGCAGCTTTACCCAGTACCGTGAAAGCGATCGCAGTTTTAGATCGCACCAAAGAACCGGGATCGGCAGGAGAACCCCTCTATCAAGATGTCCTGACAGCAGTACAAGAAACTCAATTTGGTAGTGATGCAGAATTAAAAGCAAAATTGAGCCATTTAAAAATAGTAGTCGGCGGTCGCTATGGATTATCTTCTAAAGAGTTTAATCCGGCAATGGTAAAGAGTGTTTTTGATAATTTGGCGCAGGAGACACCCAAGAATCATTTTACCGTTGGTATAAATGATGATGTTACCCAGACCTCCTTAAAATACGACCCCAATTTTGATATCGAACCCGATCGCGTCGTGCGTGCCATGTTCTACGGTTTGGGATCTGATGGTACTGTCGGAGCCAACAAGAATTCCATTAAAATTATCGGCACGGAAACCGATAATTATGCTCAAGGTTACTTCGTATACGACTCCAAGAAATCCGGTGCCGTCACGGTTTCTCATTTGCGCTTCGGACCCGATCGCATTCGTTCCACTTATCTCATCAAACAGGCGAATTTTATCGGCTGTCATCAGTGGACATTTCTCGAAAAATTGGACGTTCTCAAGGCAGCCGCACAAGGAGCAACTTTCCTCCTCAATAGTCCTTATGGAGTTGATGAAGTTTGGGGACAACTTCCTCTCGAAATTCAAGAAACGATTGTTCGTAAAGAACTGAAAGTTTATATCATTAATGCCAACAAAGTCGCCCGCGACAGTGGCATGGGAGGGCGGATCAATACCGTCATGCAGACCTGTTTCTTTGCCCTTGCGGGAGTTTTGCCCAAAGAAGAAGCGATCGCGCAAATTAAGAAGGCGATCGAGAAAACTTACGGCAAAAAAGGGCAGAAAATCGTGCAAATGAACCTCAACGCTGTCGATAATGCCCTCGATAATCTCTTTGAGGTGAATATAGAGGACGCAAACAGCCCCATTCATCGTCTTCCCGCCATTCCCACCCATGCCCCCGAATTCGTGCGGGATATTGAAGGGAAAATGCTAGTCCGAGAAGGAGATAGTATTCCCGTTAGCGCCCTGCCTTGTGATGGAACTTATCCCACAGGAACCGCCCAGTGGGAAAAACGCAACGTCGCCCAATTTATTCCCACGTGGGATCCCGATGTTTGCATTCAATGCGGTAAGTGCATCATGGTTTGTCCCCACGCAACCATCCGAGGCAAAGCCTACGATCCCGGACAGTTGCAAAATGCCCCCAGCACCTTCAAATCTGCCAATACGCGGGATAAAAAAGATTTTGCGGGTCAAAAGTTCACCATTCAAATTGCCCCAGAAGATTGTACGGGCTGCGGGGTTTGCGTGGATATTTGCCCGGCGAAAAACAAATCTCAACCCTCTCGCAAGGCGTTGAATATGGCGGAACAGTTACCTTTACGAGAAGCAGAACGAGAAAACTGGGATTATTTCCTCAATTTACCGAACCCCGATCGCTTGAACCTGAAACTCAACCAAATTCGCCAGCAACAACTACAAGAACCCTTATTTGAGTTCTCCGGTGCCTGTGCGGGATGTGGGGAAACCCCTTATTTAAAACTCGCTACGCAATTATTTGGCGATCGCATGGTCATCGCCAACGCCACGGGGTGTTCTTCCATCTATGGGGGAAATTTACCGACAACGCCTTGGGCGCAAAATGCCGACGGACGCGGTCCCGCCTGGTCAAATTCTCTGTTTGAAGATAACGCCGAGTTTGGCTTTGGTTTCCGGGTCTCCATCGACAAACACGCGACCTTTGCGGCGGAACTTTTGGCCAAACTCGGGGGGACAGTGGGGGACGATCTCGTAACGGCAATTCTCAATAATCCTCAGAAAAATGAGGCGGATATTTGGGAACAACGGGACCGAGTGGAAGCATTGAAGCAGATTTTACAAGGGGTTGAGGATACTAATGCCCGGCAATTATTAAGCCTCGCCGATTATCTCGTCAAGAAATCCGTTTGGATTGTCGGGGGAGACGGTTGGGCTTACGATATCGGTTATGGTGGTTTGGATCACGTCCTTGCAAGCGGTCGCAATATCAATGTTTTGGTAATGGATACGGAGGTGTATTCCAACACCGGGGGACAGGCCTCGAAAGCAACCCCTCGGGGGGCGGTGGCGAAGTTTGCGGCGGGGGGCAAACCTGCGGGTAAAAAAGATCTCGGTTTAATTGCCATGACTTACGGGAATATTTATGTGGCATCCGTGGCCATGGGGGCGCGAGACGAACATACATTAAAGGCATTTTTGGAGGCTGAGGCTTATGAGGGTCCTTCGTTGATTATTGCCTATTCTCACTGCATCGCCCACGGAATTAATATGCAAACGGCGATGAGTCATCAAAAGGACATTGTAGAAAGCGGTCGTTGGCTGCTGTATCGGTATAATCCCAATTTGGTGAAAGATGGGAAGAATCCTTTACAGCTTGATTCTCGCACGCCGAAGAAAGGGGTTAAGGAGTCCATGTATGAGGAAAATCGCTTCAAGATGCTGACAAAGACGAAGCCAGAAGATGCAAAACGTTTGTTAAGCGAGGCACAACAGGATGTGGATCTGCGCTGGCAAATGTATCAATATTTGGCTTCTCGTCAGATTGGGGAGGCTGAATAGATTGACCTTTGACAGGGATCCGACGATCCGACAGGGATTCAAAATCCCTGTCTCATAGAAAAAGTCCTCTTCAGAGGACTGAGGCAGATTTTTGAGTTACGTTGCGATCGTTTCTGCGGTTTCCTCTGTTTTATTCTGTTTGGCGATCGCAATTGAAAATAAAATGAGATCCCACGATTCCCCAATCCATTTCAATGGATTTTGTGTATGAGACGGGGATTTTCAATCCTCGGCGGATCGACAATGAGAAAGACAATTTCATTACCGATTTATGGTATTCATTTCTCTTCTCTCCTCTCTGAAAACTTGACAATCCCCAATTAATTCATTAATGAATTGCGATCGCTTCAAAAAACCCTAACCTCTTCCCAAGAGGGCAAATCAAAAACCCATAACCAACAACAAAAACAATGGATTTAACAACAACATATCTAGGGCTAAACCTAAAATCTCCTCTCGTTCCCTCCGCAGCAGCCCCGTTAACAGAGAATATCGATAATCTGAAAATCATGGAGGACTCGGGGGCGGCGGCGGTGGTACTGCACAGCGTTTTTGAGGAACAATTGGCTCAAGAAGAATACGAATTGCATCATCATTTAAGTTACGGTACCGAGAGTTTCCCAGAAGCCCTTAGTTATTTTCCCGAACCAGAGACCTTTCACGTCGGACCCGAGGAATATCTCGAACATATTCGCAAAGCTAAGGAAATGGTCGATATTCCCGTCATTGCCAGCCTCAACGGGTCTACCTTGGGAGGGTGGACGCATTTCGCAAAGTTGATGCAGGAAGCAGGGGCGGATGCGCTGGAATTGAATATTTACAATATTCCCACGGATTCTAACGTGACGGCGGCAGAAATTGAGGCGAGTTATGTGGAAGTGGTGCGATCGGTTAAGTCAGAGGTCTCGATCCCCGTGGCATTGAAGCTGAGTCCCTTTTTCACCAATATGGCGAATATGGCCAAGCAGTTTGATGAGGTAGGGGTGAATGGGTTGGTGTTGTTCAACCGTTTCTATCAACCGGATATCGATATCGATGAGTTGGTGGTGCGTCCCAACATTCTTTTAAGTACGCCTCAAGCATCTCGCTTGCCCATGCGCTGGATCGCGATTCTCTACGGTCGCATCCATGCAGATTTAGCGGCGACGAGTGGGGTGCAACACGGGCGAGATGCGCTGAAGATGTTGATGGCGGGGGCAAAGGTGACTCAGGTTTGTTCGTCTCTGTTACGTCACGGCATTCCTTATTTACAGACAATTGAGGAGGAGATGCGGCACTGGATGGAGGAAAATGAGTATGAGTCGGTGCGGCAAATGCAGGGTAGTATGAGTCAGATCAATTGTGCGGATGAGAGTGGGTTTGAACGGGTGCAATATATGAAGGGGGTGCAGTCCTATCAGCCGGATTCTTTTGCGTTTGCACCGTAGTTTTGCGGTTTTTAAAAACTTATTGCGAGGGCGTTGGCTTGCTGACGCACCTTTTTTTTCTTAGGCTTGCACAACATAGATAAACTGTGTTATATAAAGTTTATAGTTTAGTACGTTTCCTTTATAGGATATGGAAAATAAATTTTCAAGTTCTCAAACATCTCCCTATGAATTATTACAAACCTTATTTTCTCTTAAATCATTAAGCGATATTTTTACATCAAAGATTGCTATAAAAAATACAAAAGGAATTGATCGACTCGATCCAGTAAAATTTGCTCGCCAATTAAAAAAACATCTAGAAATCTTAAATAAAAAGGGATCGTCAGGAACATATAAATTTTCTCCTTATCTTGAACTTTTGCGCTCGAAAGGTCGAAAAAAGCAACCTAGAATTTTAGCGATTCCAACTGTTCGAGATAGAATTGCTCTCTATATTCTTAAAGAGATTTTGTCTAAAACTTTTCCAGAATGTATTCGGTATAAACTTGCTAATACTTATATAGCGTTTCTTGAACATATGAGGTACAATATGAGGGAAGAAAAAAATAGTA